>JARGFN010000076.1 GCA_029210665.1 Desulfobulbales bacterium | reverse complement strand
TAAAGCTGAGTTGAGCAGCTTGTCTGCTCAAACGAAACTTATGCCCTGTGGGTACAAGGGTCTTTTTCTCCTTGGCGCCTTCCTGGTGGCCGTGCTGGCCGGCTGCGCGGGCAGCCAGCAGGCGCCGCAGGGCGGTAAAAAGCAATGTCTCGATTGTCATGCCGAATTGGCGGATAAGTTCTTTACCGGGGTAATTCACCAGCCGGTAAAGGAGAAGGACTGCAAAACCTGCCACCGTCCCCACGGCTTGCTGGGCGGGCTTTATCTGCGCAAGGAAGTTCCCGGCCAATGTTTCGAGTGCCATAAGGAGGCAGGGGAGCTCCGCAAGAGCAATTACCAGCACGCCCCTTTTGCCGGCGGCAAGTGCGGGAGCTGCCATGAGGTCCACAACAGTCCCCACCAAAAGTTATTAGTCGCGCCGGGAAAGGAGCTCTGTTATTCGTGTCACGGCAAGGAGAAATTCGTCCGGGCGAATATTCATCCGCCTGCCGCAGAAAACTGCTTCACCTGCCACCAGTCGCATGCCGCCGATTATCCGGCTTTGCTTGATCGGGAGCCGGAGGCCCTCTGCCTTGAATGCCATGATGTAAATGTCGGGGCTATTCTGCGGGCGCACAGCGATATTCCGGTGAATAAAGGCTGCCTGCGCTGCCATGACCCCCATGGTTCCGCGGCGTCCGGCTTGCTGAAAAAAACCGTCCATGAACCGGTCAGGGACGGCAGCTGCTTCGAGTGCCATGCAATCGATGAAAAAACCGGGGGACTGGTCTTGAATTCCTCCGATATCAGGGCGCTATGCCTGACCTGTCATGAGGAAAATCAAGCGGCGGCCGCGATTCATCCCCCTTATGCCGAAGATTCCTGTGTCGATTGTCACGCCCCGCATGCCAGCGACCATCAGGGCATGCTTATTAAAGCACCGGGCGAATTGTGCGGCTCATGCCACGAGCAGGGTGCGCCCCTGGAAGGCGGTACGGCAAGGATACACGCGCCGGTTTCGCAAGGCGATTGCCTGGCCTGCCATAAGGGCCATGACGCCGGCGAGAAAGCGATGTTGATCAAGGCCGGTGAGGTTTTGTGCTTCGATTGCCATCAAGCCGGCGATTACGGCGGCGGAGTCGGGCGGGAGGTTCATGCGCCCGCCGCGGCCGGCGACTGTCTGGCCTGCCATGATCCCCATAAATCCCGGGAAACGAGACTCCTGAAGGATAAAGAGGAAAAGCTGTGCTTCTCTTGTCATGATAATGTCCTGGAAGAAAAAGGGGTGTACAGCCTGCATAATCCCTTCGGCCGGGGCCGGTGTTCCGGCTGCCACCAGCCCCATCAGGGCGAAGTCGCCCCATTGCTGCGGTATAACCCGGCAACCGGCGCCCTTTGTTTTTCCTGTCATGATAAAATGGAGGAGCAAACCGCTGACGAGACGGCCCACATCCCGTTCCGGGCCGGCGAGTGCGTGGAGTGCCATGTTTCCCATTCCAGCGACTTCATGCCGGTCCTGACCAGGCAAACCGGCGATTTATGCCTGGGCTGTCACGATGCGATCAAGGAAAAGATCGACGCCGATCAATTCCGGCATAGCGTTCTGGCCGAGCTTAACTGCTCCGCCTGTCATAGCGCCCATGGCGTGACCGCCAATCAAGCCAACCTGTTATTCGCCACCCCGGATTTGTGTTTGAAGTGCCACATCCAGGTGGCCGACGATTTGCAGAAAGGGGTGGTCCATCCGCCGGCCCAGGAAGATTGCCTGACCTGCCATGATCCGCACAGTTCGATGTACAAAAATATACTCGTCCAGGATGGCGCCGCGATCTGCACCGAATGCCATGAAATCGATACCGCTGATCCGGAGAAGGCACATCGCTTTATTAAGTCCCGGGAGGGCTGCCTTAACTGCCATAATCCCCATGGCGGGGACAATGAGGCCTTGCTTCATCCCGAGACCCATCAGCCTTTCAAAGAGGGGCGTTGCACCCCATGTCATGATTCGGGGGTGGATAAATGAAAAATATCAAGATAGCGGTTTTAGCGGTCTGTTTACTGTTCGGCTACCATAGCGATCTTTTTGCGGCGGGCAACTGCTTCCAGTGTCACTCCCGGGACGGTTTTACCAAAAAGTTCCCCCATGAGCCGGTGGTCCGGGAAGAGTGCGGCGAATGTCACAACCCCCATGTCTCGAAGCACAAGGGATTGCTGGCGGATGAAAAAACCGCCTTGTGTTACCGGTGCCATGCGGAGTTGCAGGAAACCCTTGAGGCCGCCAGGGTCAGCCATAATCCCTTCGCGGCGGGCGACTGCCTGGCCTGTCACGACCCGCACAGCTCGACGAAGAAGGGGCTGATCAAGGAAACGGCGGCCAGGTCGGTCTGCTTTGAATGCCATGAAGAGCTGGCAACTAAACACAAGAACCGGCATCAACCCTTTGCGGCCGGGAACTGTCAGGCCTGTCATAATCCGCATGTGGCCGACCGTATCCAGCTGCTGATCGATGAGCCGGACCGGTTATGCGTGTCCTGTCATCGCTCGGATATCGCGGCGGCCCACAAGGAGTTCTCCTACAAAGTCAAGGAGAAGGGTTGCCTGACCTGTCACAACCCCCATGGCAGCGACGGCGCCAACCTGATGCGAAATGTTCTCCATCCCCCATATCGGGAAGGATGCGGCGCATGCCACGGCAAGGGGCAGGTAGCCGGGGTGGAAAAATGTCTTGAGTGTCATGACGAGGTCGGGGAGAAACTCAATTCAGTCCATGCGCATCTGACCAGCAAGGGCCCGAATGGTTGCACCAATTGTCACAGCCCCCATGCCTCCGATTTCAGCAATATGCTGCGCAACCGGCAGAGCCAGGTCTGCCGAAAGTGCCACAGCGACACCTGGGATGTTTATATCGATAAGCCCTACAAACACCCGGACGCGGAAGTGTGCAGCAATTGCCACGCCCCCCATGGCTCAAACAACATGGTCCTGCTTAAGAGCGACGGGAATGCCACCTGCAGCAGTTGTCATGAAACGCAAGGGGTCTTCACCCATCCGGTCGGACCCGGCGTAATCGACAAACGAAACGGGCAAATCATGACCTGCGTAAGCTGTCATTATCCGCACGGCACTATTTTTCAAGCGAATCTGAAACTCAGCGGGTCGATGGAGTTGTGTGTTGAGTGCCATAAAAATTATTAGACACCGGGGAAAACCGAACATGGAAAATATCACGAAGAATTTCCGGTTGGCGGCGAGCCTCAAGCGATCGCGCCTTTTTACTTCGATTCTTGTTGTCCTCTGCCTTTCCGTTCTTTCCATCGGCTCCGCGTCCGGGGCGGGGGGCTGGACCTGGCGGTTCAACCTGGCCGCTGCCGAGAAGAACACGCCTTTTCAGATGATTACCTCCCTGTATATATCGGCCGAGAATGAGCGCTTTTATGTGGTTGAGTCGGGCGGCAACAGCCTCCACTCCTTTCAATTCGACGGCCAATACCTGAATACCTTCAGCCCCGAAGGCGCCTTGCGGCAACCCTTCGAAATGGCCCGGCAGGGGACATCCGGCGAACTCTGGGTCGTTGAGAAGGGCCGGAACAGTCTGACCAGGATTAATTTGCAGTCCCAGGCAATAGTCCCGGAAAAGTTGCGCTACCGGGGCGGGCTCGTTTATCCCGATCGCCTTAAGCTTATCGGCGACCGCTTTTTCGTGCTCGACAAGCTGAGCGGCAATATTATTTCCTATGACCAGGATCTTAAGGCCTTGGATGTCTTGGAAAGCCCGGCAACGGGGGGCGGCTTTATCGATTTTATCGTTAGGAATAACGAGATCTGGGCCCTGGACGCAAGGATGGGCCGGGTCCACCGGTTCAACCTTGGGGGCGGACCCGGCCGGGAGATCTCCCTGGCCGGCTATGCTTTTTCCTTTCCGGTTGCCCTGGAGGTTGGTCCGTCCGGTTTTATCTATATACTTGACAAACATCAGGGATCGGTCGCGGTCTTCGACGGTGCCGGCGTTTTTAAATATAGTTTTTTCAAGAAGGGGCACGACAAAAACAGCCTCTATCTTCCCGAGGATATTGTTTTTGATCCCTTGGGGCGTCTCTGTGTGGTGGATGCCGGCAACGGCCGGGTCGGGGTTTTCAGCCGATAGGGGGAAGCATGCGGCAGAACCAGACGGTTTGGATTTTTACAGTGTTGATAGTGCTGGGGCTTTCTCTTCCTGGGCGGGCATGGTCGCGAACGGTCGCCATGCAGCAACCTTGCGCCAATTGCCATACCATGCATAACAGCCAGAATGCCGCGACCGTAACCGGCGCGCGGCAGGACGCCCTGATGAAAGGCGACTGCGTCGGCTGTCATACCAGAACGAGCGGCGTCGGCTTTGATGAAGGCGGCATAATCAAGCCATTTGTCTGGCACATTGCAGATCCCGGTTATAATGAAATGGCCGTTAGTACCCAGCCCACCCTGGCGGGCGGTGATTTCTATTGGGTTGCCGACGGCACTCCGCTTAGAGATGATTTGAAGGGCCACAATGTTGCCGGTATAGCCGTCCAGGTTTCGCGAACCGCCCCCGGTGATCTAGCGGTAAAAGTTTACGACATCGATAACCCCTTAACCTGCGCCGGGGTAAACGGTTGCCATGGCGATGGCACCGGCACCCAGGTCCAGCAGCAGGTTGTGTCTATCTGGGGAAGTCACCACTCCAACGCTCCTATTGACGGGAGTTCGCCGAAAGCGAGTTACCGGATGCTGTATGGCCGTTCGAAAAATGTTTTGGGCGGCGTTTTGGGCGCGGAAGATCCGGACTGGGAGTATACTCTTTCAGCGACAGATCGTAATCAGTACAAGGGAGAGCTCCGGAGTTTGTCCGATGCATCCGCGAGTGCGGCCTTTATCAGCTCCTCTTGCGCCAGATGCCACAGTAATTTCCATAATGATGATGACACCGGCAATACCGGCACCGCCGACCTCGCTTTTGCTTCTCCCTGGATAAGGCACCCCGTCGATATCGATATAGGCGGGCGGGGCAGCGAATATGCTTACGGCACCGGCGGCCTCGCCGCCAACTTCCAGGTCCAGACCCCCTTGGGTTCCGAAACCTTTACGAATCCTCCCCGCGCGACCCTGAATCTTGACGCGCAAAACGGCGAGGCCATTATTACCTGCATATCGTGTCATCGCGCCCACGGCAGTCCCTACGATTACAGCCTCCGCTGGAATTATCAGGCCTGGCCGGGGGGCGGCTATAACGGCTGTGGAGACTGTCACACCACCAAGAATTGATTGGCGTCGCAAAAAAGAGGTTAAAGATTTGAGGGGTGAGGAGTGATGACAGACCGTATGCTGCCGCGCAAGATCGGGCCCCGCGCCCTGGCCGCCCTGCTCTGCTTATTGTTTTTGGGCCTCACTCTTTCCGGCTGCCTGTCCGCCAAAAAAGTTTCGGACCGGGAGCTAATCTGCGTGGTGCCGGCCGGGGCGGAAGATATCAGTCTGCTCTCCTTTTTTCTGAATCTCAGGCAACCCGCCGGCCCCCATCTCAATCTGGAGATCACCGCGATTGAAATCGCCAGCCGGGGGATGTGGCTGCCGATTACCCTCGGGACCAAAGTGCTCGATACCGAAAAAATCGGGGCGGGCCAGGTCGCCCTCGGCCAGACCACCCTGGAGCCCGGGGTTTACGAGAAGATCAGGCTGACCCTCTCTCCCGAGGCCTCGATCACCGTGGCGGGGAAAAGGGCTGATTTGCGGCTTGCCGAATCGCAGGTGGAGATTCCTTTCGGCGAGCCCGTCAATTTAGGCAATGGCGCTAGCGAATCATTTTTTCTGGACTGGGATGTCGAGGCCTCCCTTGACGGCCCCGCCTCCCTGGTCTCCCCGGTTATCGATTTAAGGGGGGTGCGGGTCTCGCCGATTACGGCAAACCGGATATACGTGAGCTGTCCCGATATCAACACGATCTATTCGGTCAGGGCGGACAAGAGATGGGTCGACCGCTCTTTTTATGTGCCGGGCCGCCCCACTTATATAGCCATGGATAACGCCCGGCAAAGACTTTATGTCCTCTGCCGGGAGGATGCGGACATCAAGGTGATCGATCTGGTAACCAGCGTTATTACCGATGTGATCAACCTGCCGATGACCTTCGAGCCGGTCTTCATGAGAATCGACGATGATTTAAGTCATGCCTTTATTATCGATGATCACGGCGCCGTCTCCAAGGTCGATTTGCAGAGCGGCAATATCGTGGCCAGGAAGGAAACGGGCCAGAAGACGAGCTACATTGAACACCTCCCCGCTTCGAGGAGCGTAGCGGTCTCCTCCGACCGGGACAGCCGGGTCTACCTGCTCGATGACGATACCCTTGAGGTCAAGGGGGAGATCGCGATCAGCGGCAAACCGGCGGGCCTTCTGGCCAAGGAAGATTACCTTTATATCGCCGAGGAACAGGCGGACATGGTGACCATTTACGATACCAGGCAGCGGGTCAAGTTGAAGTCGATGTTCGTCGGCAACGGGCCCCGGCGGTTGATCGACCAGGATAATAATATTTACGCGGCAAATTCGAGGAGCGGCACCCTGTCTCTGCTGCGGACCACGAATTTAAGGGTGGTCAAGGAAATTCCCCTGGGCAACGAGATCTATGAGATGGCCTCTTCCGGCAAGGAACAACTTATCTACATCGGCAAAAAAGTTAAGGAAGATTGCGGCGGCAGCTTGAGCATTCTCGATGTGACCTCCAGCAGTATTATCGGCGAGATCGAACTCGGCTCCCGGCCGCTGGGCATCGTGGTGGGGCAGTAATGATGATGGCGTCGCAAAAACTCCGATCTACTGCGTCGTAGCGCATTTTTGTTCGTTCGGCATACCATATGTATGGCCTCGCTCTCAAAAATACCCTACTCCTTGTATATCGAAGTTTTTGCTTAGCCATCCCGATACTTTATAAGTCGAGAAAAAGCTGTCATTTCGAACGCATGCGATAAATTTTGTTCTTTAACCTTGTGGTGTCTATTATGCGATACAGCGACTTGCGGACCTTTCTTTTGATTGCGGCATTTGGCTCGGCCTCTTTTTTCCCGACGGTTAGCGAGGCGGCCGGGCCTTATACGGACTCAGCCCACGGCAACACCAACTATGGGGTGTCCCGGTCGGAGATTGCTACGGCCGGCTTCGCCAGGGGAAATTGCGCCCATTGCCACGAACAGCACGCCAGTGTCGGCGGCAGCGAGCCTGCTCCGGTCAACGTGGCTGCGGATGAACATTCATATTTGATCTTTGACAAGAATAATAACGACCAGACAAGAAATTTCTGTTTCAACTGCCACGGCACCGGTACCGGATATCAGGACGGCGTGCATGTGGTGAACCGCAGCTATAGTTTCCGGGCCGGCGGCTGGACCACCGAGACCTTGAACAATGTCAAAGACGCCTTTTCCAAGGTCTCATCCCATAACCTTGCCGATATCGTCACCTTTGTTACGGATAAGGCTTGGACCAATACCACCACAAACGCCTGCGGGGTCTGCCATGATCCCCATCAGGTCCAGGGCGATCCGGGGGATTACTCGACTAACGGAAGTAACCCCAAATCCGACCTGACCAGGGGGGTTGCGATTACCGAAATTAATTCATTGCCGGTAAATCTCTGGGGGGATGGGTTTTTGCCAGACTTGGTCACGGCCAACGCGATAGAAATAATGTCCAATTACACCGCTAACTATCTCGCCCCAAATCGCATTAACGGAGGATCCGAACCGGATGGTTCCGTCACCACGAACGGCAGTAATCTGGCCAACTATGTTAACTTTTGCACGACCTGCCACGATACCACCGCCACCACATTCGGCAGCCGGACCTTGAAAGTGATCAACTGGGCTACTGAGAAGCATGGTCAGGGGGTTGCGGACATCGATATCCAGATGAACGTTCCATATGTCTCCGGCAACGGCGCCCTGGGCTATGTCCTTTCCTGCCTGGACTGCCACGAGCCCCACGGTTCCGACAATGTCTTTCTGTTAAGAGGGGCGGTCAACGGCAATTTAACCTTGCCCCCTGGCGGTACTCCCCAGTACACCACCCCCATCAACAGCGGAGTTAAGTTCGGCCAGCTTTGCAGCCAATGTCATAATCCTTTACCATTAGGAGGGGTAAATCCTCCCTGGGATGATGTACATCATAGTAATACCTCACCTCTGGATGGCCCTTATCAGCGAATTGGGTCCCCGGATTGTAATTCAGTCGTAGGTTGTCACCTTACGGCCGCCGGTACCGACACGATTGATTGCTCTGGTTGCCATTACCATGGCGCGGCCATCGGTACTAATAACCCAGTTGCCGGGGGGACTATTCTTGCACCTGATCTCGTTGTCGGCACCAATTCACAGACCTTTTGATTTTCTATTGTTAGGTTTTTTTCTGGTTTTGGGTCGGGCCACGATAACTGGCTGAAATTAAACAAATAGTCTCCCGGAAGTAACCGTTTAAAGGTCCTATATCCTCCTTTTTTGCCATCCAAAACGGTATTATAGGCGGCCATTTTTCCCCGCAACCGAAGTTCGCCGATTCTTCGCCCCTTTGCCCAATGCACCCAGCTTGTCTTTTATTCCCAATACCATGACGGGGATACCGGTGATCTGAATATTTCCGATCCGGACAATCCAATCGGGCTCCGGGTAACTTTTTGATATATTCGGAGTTATCCCGGCCGGTGTCGATTTTCTTATGGAAAAAACAGCCGCGAAGTAAAAACCGGCTTTGCATAATTTAGCACAATGTTTATAGTGGGAGTTTGTAGCGTTGTTGGCGGGATTGTGTTAAATTCCGAAATTCTTGACATTGTCGGGTAATTTCTATTGTCATCTGGATTTATTATAGGTGGATTATTTTTATCAGGAGGTTAATTGTGAAAAAAAGTTATTTGTTAGTTGGTGTGTCGTTGGTTCTGGCTTTGGCGATTGGCGGTTGTAAAAGCGACGTGGAGGAAAGCCGGCCGGCCGGGGAAACCCCCGAGATCGTGAGCCCGGCCCCGGGGATTTCCGGCAAGGTTACCGAAACCATGGACGCCTCCGGTTACACCTATGCCGCCGTCGATACCGGCAGCGAGACGATATGGGTCGCCGGTCCCAAGACCCAGCTTCAGGTCGGTGATGAGGTATACGTTCCGGAGGGTGCGCCGATCAATAATTTCGAAAGTAAAACCCTGGGCCGGACCTTCGAAACGATCCTTTTCGCCTCCTCGATTATGGTAGGCGGGGCCGATCAGGCCTTCGCCACCGCCGGCGAGCAGGGTTCCGCCGGTAAGGCCGCCGCGGCCGCCGCCTCTTCCGAGGCCGATCTGGATTTCAGCGACCTGACCAAAGCCGAAAACGGCAAGACCGTGGAAGAGATTTTTGCCGAGAAAGCCGCCCTGAACGGCGAGGCGGTCAAGGTGCGCGGCAAGGTGACCAAGTTCATGTCCGGGATCATGGGGAAAAACTGGCTGCATCTGAAGGACGGGTCTGGCGCGGCCGGCAGTGATGATCTGGTTGTCACGACCATGGCCAGCGCCAATGTCGGCGATACCGTCCTGATCAATGGCACCGTCGCCGCCGATAAGGACTTCGGTTCCGGCTACAGGTACGATGTCATTGTCGAGGACGCCGAAGTCACGGTGGAATAATCCTCCCGAGATTGCCGCGCCGTTGAAGTGTTCCACACCCAAAAGCCCCCGCCGTCCGGCCGGGGCTTTTTGCGTAAACGAGCAAAAAAAGGCCCGACTCTTTCGAATCGGGCCTTCAATTTTTTTGGCTCCCCCGGACGGATTCGAACCGCCGACAAGGTGGTTAACAGCCACCTGCTCTACCGACTGAGCTACAGGGGATCAATCGATTAAGATTGCGGTTTATAGCATCTTTTCAAGGGAGCGTCAAGATTTAAGCGGGCAGTTATTTAGCCGGCCGCAGGCCCTTTGTTTTCTCTTGACGCGAGCAGCGGCTGGGTGTATCTACTTGGCTTCCCTTCGTTTTATACCCTATTCGGGGCGTAGCGCAGCCTGGTTAGCGCGCCTGCCTTGGGAGCAGGAGGTCGGAGGTTCGAATCCTCTCGCCCCGACCATTTCCCTATTATACCCACAGGGCATAAGTTTCGTTTGCACCCTAAAGGGCATAAAAGCAGACGAGCAGCTCAATTCAGCTTTATGCGCTAGATTGATGTGCGTAATATCTCTTATTGATCAATCTATTCTCCTTTTCATACTCACAGTCCGCATAAATTACTCTGTTCTGGTCATACCCTTTCGATTATATTAAAATTCGCAGCGTGATTGATGACTAAATTTCAGCATCTTAAAATGGGATTGCCCCAAGTACCGCAAAGGATCCTTGCCTGGCGAGGCAAAGCGTCGAGCAGGAGAAAGTATTGCGCGATTTCTGTAAACAACGTGGGGGAGATCTTTTGGAAGGGGCTTTCTTTTTTACAAGGAGATTTTTTTAATGCAAATCAAGAGGAATGCTTTTTGCCCGTGTGGCAGCAATATAAAATACAAAAAATGTTGTGGGAAGACACAACCGGAAATATCGCACTCAGATATTGATATTAACCAGCAGGAGGAGAGTTCTAGCTCTAGCCAAGATAGTTTTGGCGACTCGTTGCCTGACGGCAACCCTCAGCATAGCCGGGAAAATCAACTATTAAGGCAGAATTCTGCTCAAGAATATTATGAACGCGCTGTTTCTTTTGTAAATAATAATATGTTGCAGGAAGCCGTGGTCTGTTTCCGGAAAGCCCTTGCCATCCAGCCGGCGGCAGAAGTTTTTTACAATTTGGCTGTTATCCAGGAAAAGATCGGAGACTTGTTGGATGCGGTTGATAGTTGCCATAGAGCCCTGGGCATAAAGCCGCGGCTTGTTCCCGTTTATATCCAACTTGGACGTCTGTTGCAAAAAATGGGGCGCCTGGATGATGCCGCCGCCTCTCTCGGGAAAGCTCTGGTAATTCAACCCGATCATGCCGAGGTTCATAACAGTATAGGTATTGTTCAAAAAGAAGCGGGGCTGCTTGAAGAGGCGGCAAATAGTTTCCGGCAAGCTTTATCACTATTAACTGATTATGAGGATGCTTCTCTTAACCTGGCCGCTGTTTATCTTGAACAGGAAAAATTCGAAGAAGCCATGGAGTGTTGCCGGAACTGTATTGCTCTTGGGCCGGATAATCCCGCCGCATATTTCATCCTGGGCGAGATTTATGAGCGGAAGGGCAGCGTGGAAGAAGGTTTTTTAAATCTGAACAGCGCTGCCGACCTGGGGCATAATCTTAATGAGTGTTTAATTCTTAAAGCGAAATTGTTTTTTAGGGAAGGGAAGACGGAACAGGCACTGGAACAACTTGATAAAATTATCATCAGAGAGAGCGACAGCGAAATTGTCAGTTGGCAAAAATACTTTCTGATGGGGAAGTATTACCAGAGTCAAGAACTGATGGAAAGGTCGGCCGATTGTTATCACCAAGCCCTTTCCGCCAATATTGAGCAAGGTGCAACCTATTATAATCTTGCTACCGTTCAATCAAGATTAGGCCTCTTTGCCGAAGCCGCCGACAGTTTTGAAAGAGCGTTATCCCTTGATCCGGAAAATACCGATATTCACGTTGGTTTGGGCTACGTCTGTCGTCAGCTTGGCCGCTTGGATGAGGCCATTGCCTGGTGCGACAAGGCGCTTGTCGTCGAGCCGGAAAATGCCCAGGCGTATTTCTTTTTAGGCAAGTTTTATGAGCAAAAAGGGCTCCTTTCGGAAGGTTTTATCCATCTGGCCAAAGCTCTTGAACTTGGCTATCCACCGGAAGATTGCGCATTAGTGAAAGCAAAACTACTATACCGCCAAGGGGAGACGGAAGAGGCGATAAAAAGTCT
>JARGFN010000272.1 GCA_029210665.1 Desulfobulbales bacterium | reverse complement strand
GAGTAAACGGAACCGCTCACAGGCAAGATGACATCACGGGATTAAAGCACCCGGTACGGCCCTTCTCCCATCCTGTGATCGCTTACGGCGCGGGCGTTCACCCCGCAAGAGGGTATACTTGCTTAGCCATCTCATTTTTCGGCTTTTAGCGGGACCATCATGACCGCGGCAGAGCGGCTATAGTCGGAGAATTAACCATGGCGGATAAATTTCAGAAACTGATGCTGGTCGGGGATTCAATGATCGAGTTTTTCGACTGGCAGGCCCGCTTTCCCGGCCGGAAAGTCAGGAACCTGGGCCGGGCCGGTGAGTCGGTCGAAGAGCTGCGGTTCCGGGCCGCCGCCATTGTCGAGCGGCACGAACCGCCCAGTCTGGTCCTGGTGATGATCGGCACTAACAATGTCGCCATGGAGGATTTCAATTTTCAGGGAGCCTACGCCGATATCCTTGCCACCTTCAAGAACGCCTATCCCGAAGCGACCCTGGTGGTCAACAGCCTGTTGCCCATGAAGCTGAATTATCTGGCTCCCGATACCGTCGCCAGGGTGAACTCCTCCCTGAAAAGCCTGGCCGGCGGCGCCGGCGCCCGGTACCTCGAGATCTGGGCGGCCATGGTCGACCACGACGGCGTGGCCCTGGAGGGCATCCTGGAGGATGAAGTCCACCTCACCCCCCGAGGCTACGAGATCTGGGCCGACCAACTGGAACGGTTTCTGGAAGGTTGATGGACTCCCCCAAAGACCATCCTGGTACAAAATTTGGCGTCCGTGCGGACCATAGTCGAAATATTTATACCGGCGCCGAGCTTAACCAATTTTGCCAAGTTTTGATATCTCCCTGAATTATCGAGGTTTATTGACTACGCAAGTTTTTTTATCTTTCTGGCATGGCCATTGCATTAATCACCAAGAATATCAACATTCTTACTCCTTAGCAAGGCCGGTTCTTTTCCCCCGAAGAGCCGGCCTTTTCTTTTTCCCGGACCTGGCCGGGTTATCGTATTTTGCCGGACCCGGATCTCACGCGATTGTCCCGGAGCAATTTCTTTTGCCGATTGTCCACGAAATAATTAAGTAGGAGGGTCACTGCAATCTGAATACCCTCTCCATCGGTTATCTAAATTTTCGGCACCCTCGTGGTTTATCCCCACTCCGCTCAAAAAAATCAAGCCAATCCCATCTCTTCGAATCATGACAAACTCGCAAAAAGTCGGGAAAAGCTGTCATTTCGAGCGCATGTGAGAAATCTTGTTCTTCATTCTGAACGGCATCAATCTTCCAAACCGAGTTGGCCCATGGCCCCCATTCATTCCTGGTCAACATAGATTTATGGATGACCTCCTCTGCTGGAAGCTCCCTCTCCCCTCGCTTGCGAAAGATGTAGACCGGTTCGCAATTATTCAAGGTCTCATAGCGAGTATGGATGGTTTTATCGCTAAGGGCACTGTGGGGGCGCTTTGCCCAGAACTGGTTTTTTCCCCAGATGATAATATCAACCAGGTCGAAACCATATTTACGCAGTTGACTATGATACCACTGCCCCATTAGCTTTATATGGGTGGGCGCGTCGGGATTCTTGGCATTCTTGAACCGGTGAATATCAGCGACATTAAGGGCAATAATGCCGCCGGGCATGACAACCTGCGTATTCCAGTGATTCCGGACACCCATTCCGGTGGGAAGCCGGACACTCATT
>JARGFN010000075.1 GCA_029210665.1 Desulfobulbales bacterium | reverse complement strand
ACTCTCCTACTTCTTGAAACGACTGCTTCGGAATTTTGCCGGAGGTATAATGGTGGTCAAATGTCACGAATTTTTTGAATGCGCTAAAACAGAGTGCCGCATGTTTCACGAAGATGAACAAAGAAACTGCTGGGATATCGAGCCGACTTCGACCTCCTGCACCAACATGCTGCCGCGATCAGCCACAAAGGAAAACAAGATATTTCACTGCCATAACTGCTCTTACTACCGGCATGTAGAGCGAAATAAAAATTAGGCGCCCGGCCGTGCCATAAATCCTTCTGCTTACATGCCGCCACCGACCATCAACCAAGCCCGCGCGTCCCACCCGCTCCCAGCCAACGCCGCCACCAGGCCATAAAAATCTCTTGGCCGCCGCCAGGATATCCCCCCTCGGTAAATCACTCCCGGTCAACCATCGCTATAAAGGTTCCGGGCCACCCGGCAAATAAATAATTTGACAACCTTTTCTCCTTACTAATAGCGTTAAGGCAGACGTGGCGAAGTCGGGCCAAGACCGGACGCGACGGATGCGGCCAGATGTTGTCATTTGCACAGCCCGATCGCCGGCACGGAGTGACGGATAATCAAGGCAGAGGGTGCGCGCCATGAATAGCGGTGAGTTGTGCAACCGGGAAGTGGTGATCGTTGAGCGGGATGAAACGGTCCAGAGTGCGGCAAAATTAATGCGCCAATATCATGTCGGCGATCTGGTCGTGGTTGAAAAAAGGGGAGGTCTGGCTTACCCGGTCGGCATCCTGACCGACCGCGATATCGTCATCGAGCTTATTGCCAGCGAAGTGGCTTTTGAGGCCGTGACGGTAGGCGATGTGATGAGCAGCGACCTGTTAACCGTTTCCGCGGAGGAATCAATAGCCGATACCGTCAAGCTGATGCGGGCCAGGGGAGTCAGGAGAGTGCCGGTGATCAACAAGCAGGGAGTCCTGGAAGGGATAATTGCCGTGGACGACCTGATCGAGCTGCTGGCTGAACAGATGAATGACCTGGCCAACCTTATCGGCCGTGAGCGCAAGAGGGAAGAGCACAAATGCGTGTAGCAAGCGCAATGAAGCGGCCCCGATTTTCAAATTCAGCGCTGCCCGGCCGCCCCCGGCAAGGGAGCTCCGTTTCCCTTTAATTCAGCAGAAACAACCGGCCCCGCCACCCCCCGGCAGGATGCCCATCATCCCGAGATGCCGAAACAGGTTGAGCAGCCCGATCAGCGCCACCATCACCCCCGCCCCCCGCAGCATCCAGCCGCGGGCCCGGCGGCTTAACCAGTGGGCCACAGAACCGAAGATAAACAGGGCCGGCACGGTGCCGAAGCCGAAAGAGATCATCACCAGCGCCCCGCTGCCCGGCCTGGCGGTCTGGGCGGCGGCGATCGCCATGGCATAGAGAAAGCCGCAGGGCAGGAAACCGAAAATCAGCCCCAGGGGCAGGGCGGCGAGATTGCCGGGCAGCCGCCGCAAACGGCGGACCCCTTCGGTCAGGGCTTGCAGAGGTCCGGCGAACTCAAGCCGCATGATGTTGAAGCGGCGAAACGCCCCGGCCGTGCCCAGGCCAATGGCAATGATCAAAAGATCGGAAAAAACCAGGAGCCAGCGGCTCACCCCTTCAAAGCTCGCGGTATAGGCCATCAGCGAACCGAGCCAGCCGACGATCAAACCGATCAGGCCGTAGGTCAGGAGCCGGCCGAGATTGTAGAGCAGGTGAAAGGGGACCCCGCCCCTCTGTCCGGAACCGGTAAGTGAGAGGGCGGTAACGATGCCGCCGCACATGCCGAGGCAGTGGCCCGAGCCCAAAAACCCGGTGACAAAGGCCATCGCGTAGAGGGGATCAAGGGTCATCGTCTTCCCCACCGGATGCTTCCGGATCATCCTCCAGCATCCGGTACTTGGCGCCCTCGACATCGTCGAATTCGCCCTTTTTCACCGCCCAGATAAAGATCAGCCAGGCGCCGGTGCCTAAAAAGATCGAAAGGATAATCAGGATAATAATGGAATCAGTCATCGCCGGCTTCAAACCTCCGGTGATCTTTTCCCACCCGCGACAGCCGCAGGGAATTTAACAGCACGCAGACCGAGCTGGCGGCCATGGCGCCGGCCGCATAGATCGGGGCGAGCTTGCCGGCGGCGGCTAAAGGCAGGGCCAGCAGGTTATAGGCAAAGGCCCAGAAAAGGTTCTGCCTGATGATCCGCATGGCGCGCCGGGCCAGAGTCAGAGCCTCGACTATCTTCAGAAGGTTCGGCCTGGTCAGGACCAGTTCGGCGGTATCCAGGGCAAAATCGGTGGAGCCGGCCATGGCGCAGCCCACCGAGGCGGCGGCCAGGGCCGGGCCGTCGTTGATGCCGTCACCGACCATCATCACCCGGTCCCCGGCCGAAATTCTCTTGTTGACCCAGGCCGTCTTGGCTTGCGGATCCATCCCGGCAATATATGCGATCCCGAGCCGGTCGGCAATCTCCCCGGCCGCCGCCCGGTTGTCGCCGGTCAGCATGATGGTGTTCAAGCCGGCCCGGCCAAGCTCGCGCACGGCGATAAGAGCCTCATCCCGAAGGCGGTCCTGAAGAATGATCCGGCCCCGGTAGGTTTGGTCGACGGCCAGATGGACTTCGGTATTATTGGTGGAGGGGAGCGGGGGGATTTCGATCCCGCTTTCTTCCAGAAAATCCCTGCTGCCGCCGACAATCCGCCGGCTGGCCGCGGCCAGAATCAGACCCCGGCCGGCAATAACCCTGACGGCGCTGGCAGCTCCAGGCGCAATCCCCCGGGCCCGGGCCTCGGCCAGGATACCGGCGGCCAGGGGGTGGCTGGAAGAACTTTCCAGGCGGGCGGCCAGTTCGAGAAGCTCCTTTTCCCCGCCACCGACCGCCTCTACGGCGACAACCCGGGGTTGCCCCGCGGTCAGGGTGCCGGTCTTGTCGAAGGCGACCGTATTAATCCCGGCGCTCCTCTCCAGAACGTCGCCGCCCCGGAAGAGGATGCCGCGGGCGGCGGCGGAACCGCCGGCGACCAGCACCGCCGTAGGGGTGGCCAGCCCGAGGGCACAGGGGCAGGCGACGACCAGCACCGAAACACCGATCAACAGGGCCGAACCGATATCCTGGCCCCGGAAAAGCCAATACGTGATGGTGCCGGCGGCCAGCAGCATAACCAGCGGCACGAAAACCGCGGCCAGCCGGTCGGCCAGGGCCTGGACCGGCGCCTTGCGATTCTGGGCATCTTCGACCAGCCGGGCCACCCGGGCCACAAAGGATTCCGCCGCCGCCCGCGCCACCCGGACCTTGACGGCAGCGGTCAGATTCAATGCTCCGGAAATCACTTCGCCGCCGGCTTCCTTGAGCACCGGCCGCGCTTCCCCGGTCAGAACCGCTTCGTCAACCTCGGTGGTACCTCTGCTGATTACGCCGTCGACCGGGAAGCGGTCCCCGGGCCGGACCAGGACCAGATCGCCGGCAAGAAGGGAGGAGCAATCGACCGGGGTTTCGCGGCCGCCGGCGATTTTCAGGGCCATGTCCGGGCTCAGCCGGAGGAGGCGGTCGATGCCGGCCCCGGCCCGGTGCCGGGCCGAACTCTCCAGAAGACGGCCCAGGAGGAGCAGGGTGATGATCATCGCCGCCGTATAGAAGTAGACCTCCCGGCCGAGCAGGACGGCCATCAGGCTGTAGCAATAGGCGGCCAGCACCCCCAGACTGATCAGGAGATCCATGCCGGGCCTCCGGTTTTGCAGGCTGCGCCAGGCCCCGGCCAGAAAAGGGTAGCCGCTGAAAAAAACCACCGGGGTGGTAACCGCCGCCGAGAGGAGTTGCATCAGGGTTCGGGAGGAATCCTCCATGCCCCTGAAATAACCGGCATAGAGGGCCAGGGAATAACCCATCAACTGCATGGAGAGAAAAGCAGCGGTGCCGAAGCGGATCAGCAGGGTCCTTTGGGTCCGCTCGTGTAAGGAATGGGCCGCGTCGAGGCTGAATGGCCGTGGCAGGTAGCCGATGCTCCTGATCACCCCGGCCAGTTCCCGGACCGGCAGGATGTCTGGATCGAAAGAGACCCGCAAACGGTGACTGCTGTAATTGAGCATGGCCCGGGCAACCCCCCTGGTCCGGGCGAGGAGATGCTCGATCAGCCAGATGCAACTGGTGCAATGGATGCCTTCCAGGAGAAAAGAGATCTCGGCGCCGTTTGCGGTGGGGCGGACGAATTTTTCAAGATATCCATCGCCGGTTTCGGCCTCGAAAACCCCTTCCGGCACACCCGTCTCCGGCCGGGTCCGGCGCCGGTAAAACTCGCCGAGTCCCGCCCCGGTAATGATCCGGTAGGCCCCGGCGCAGCCCCGGCAGCAGAAGGTGAAGGTTTCGCCGCCGAGCGAAGCGGCAACCGCTTGCCCGGCCGCAATCGCCAGGCCGCAATGCTCACAGGCAGTCTCGGCAACTTCACCCATACCATGTAATCGCTTACCGGATGGGAGGTTAGCCAATCCTGGGCGGCTTATCCCGTGATCGTTTACATCCATTGTCATCTACAGATTGATCAGGAGCCGGCGACTGAGCCGGGCGCCGTCCCGTTGCAGGGTCAGATCGCCGGTCAGGCTGCCGGTCAGGGATACCGGCAATTCGACGGAATAGAGTCCGGCCTCTTTCTCGGTCAGGGCCAGGGTCAGCCGCTTGGCGCCGGTGAAGATCAGCAATTCGCCCCGGCAGCCGGAAACCGGCCCGGCGCCGGCGCTCGCCAGGCGGACCAGCAGACGGTCCGCCGTCATGGCGGTACTGAGCTGCCAGCCCAGCGCTTCGGCGGCCCGCTCTTCGATCCGGGTCCGGTTGTATTTCAGACCGTGGCTGTAATAGGCGGGATCGGTCACCCGGCTCCCCCCGGTGACGGCCCGGTAGACGGACCAGCCGCTGATCGCCAGAAACGAGACCCCGATGACGATCACCAGCCAGGGCCAGAGCCCGGCCTTTCTCTGTTCAGACATATTTACTCTTCCTCGACATGGGTGATATAGGCGCGGGATTCGGTAATTTTCCTGGTCCCGGCGTAAACGGTAAAGATTATTTCGCCTTTCGCTCCGGGCGGCGGGTTGCCGGCGACCACCCCGAGGCGGAACGATTTTTTGCCGTCGCCCCGCAAGGTTAGATTATCCGGACCCTTGAGGAGAAGCTCCTTGCCGCCGATCTCGGCAGCGACTATCCGCAGGGGCAGGGGCATTTCGGATAAATTGCGCAGATGCACGGTGAAAAAGGTCAGGCTCCAGCCGTCATCCAGCAACCGGGCGGGAAGGGCGGGCGCTCTTTGCAGCTTGAGGCTGACCGGGGTTCGATGGGAAACGTTGTACGCCAGCCCGGCCGCCAGGATCAGGAAAAGGAGCCCGATCAACATCAACCGCTGATTCAGCAATACCCGCCAGCCCCGCCCCCCGGTCCCGAAGGTATAGGCGATGATCCCTTTCTGCCCCTGCCGGGCCATCACCCTCCGGCAGGCGTCGATACAGCGGGCGCAATTGATGCATTCGATCTGGAAGCCGTCGCGGATATCGATCCCCATCGGGCAGGCCCTGAGACAGGCCGCGCAATCGAGGCACCGCTCCAGCTCCCCGGGCAGGGCCCGGATGGTCAGGGTAGCGGAATCGGCGATAACGGTCTGGAAACGCCCGTAGGGACAGAATTCCCGGCAGAACAGCCGGCGCAGGAAAACCAGGTCAACCAGGACCACGGCGGCGAGCAGGAGACCGGTGCCCAGCGGCCAGAAGCCGGGACTTGCCGCCGCGAGCCGGCCGAAAAACTCGTCGGGCGGTACGAAATACCAGACGAAGCTGAAACCGGCCAGTAAGGCGATGAGCAGGTATAACAGGTGGAGAGCCCCCTGCTGGTAAAGGTTGCCCTTGATCCCGTGGTTCCCGACCCGCATCCCGATCAGCCGGGCAAACCCCTCGGCCAGGTCGGTAAAGGCGGTCTGGGGGCAGGCCCAGCCGCACCAGATCCGGCCCAGCGCCATGGTCAGAAAGAGAAAGAGGAACAGGGTCGCCAGGACCAGCAGCCAGAAAAGGTGCATCTCCTCGATCCGGAAGAGTGCGCCGCCGAAATAAAAGGCCAGATTGGGCAGATCGAACTGGACCAGGGACCGGCCGTCGCTCCGGATAAAGGGGATCCCGATCCAGACAATCGCCAGCAACCACTGGAAGAATCGCCGCTTCGGTCCGATATATGAAACTCTATTCACCGTTTTCGGATCCGCAGGCGGACCGGCCCCGCAGCCATGGACCTTAACGCTAGAGACCGGAGGCCTGCCCGGCCGAATATTCCTGTTCGTAGGCGCTCATCTCCTCCTTGAACTCCCCGTGGGAACTCCAGCCGGACAGGAGGTAATAGGCGCAGAAAACCACGGCCCAGAGGATTGTCCCGTAGTAGAGGACATTAAAGTACACCGGCGGTTTATTGGGTTCTTCCCGGATTCCGTCGTTTGGATCGATGCGCTGTTCGGTCATCTTATTCTCCTTTTCCCTTTGGCTGGTCGTCATCGAAAATTCGGTATTTGGGCTTCTCGTACTTCTCCTTGCGGTCCTTCCGGAAAGTCCGGAAAACGATGACCGCGAAGATGACCAGCATCGCAAAAGTCACGCCCAGATAGAGAATTTCGGCCAGACCCATTATTGACCAGCCCCGTAATTAAGGTAATTAACGATCTGCCAGAGCTTTTTGGTGCCCAAGCTGGTAAAGGCGGGCATACCGCCCTCGACCCCCGCGCTGATGAAGTTGAACAGCTCGGCGTCCCCGTAATCCAGATCGGTCAGGGCCGGGCCGATCCCGCCTTCGAGATTCTCACCGTGGCAGGCCCGGCAGTTTTTCAGGTAATATTCGCGCCCCTCCTCGATGGCCTGGGGGTCGCCCGGGGTCGGGTTTCGCAGTTCCTCCTCGGGTTTTTCCAAGGGTGCTTCGGACTCGGGGGCGATCTCGCCCTTGACCCCGTAGTTGAGATAGTTGACCAGCTGCCAGATCCGCGCCGCGCCAAGGCTGGCAAAGCCGGGCATCGCGTCCTCGATGCCGTCGTGGATCAGCTGGAAAAGGACCGCGTCGTTAAAGGCTATTTCGGTCAGCTCCACGGCGATATCGCCTTCCAGATCGGCGCCGTGGCATACCTGGCAGTTCGAAACATAGAGTTCGCGGCCGGCCTTGACCGCGGCCGGATCGCCGGGATTCGGGTTCTTGAGTTCGCCGACCATTTCGGTTGACGCCTGCCGCCAGGGGATATCCGAGCCCAGTTTCTGGAGATAGGCGACCATCGCATCCATCTCGGTCATGTCGGCCAGACTCGCGATCTCCTCACCGCTGTAAGGAAAGCCGAGAACCTGCATTTTCCTCTCGGCATAGGCCGGATCGATCTTGCGGTTATCGAGGAAGGCATAGGCAGGCATATTGGACATGGGGATCATCTCCTGGGGGTTTCGCATATGCTTGAAATGCCAGGCGTCGGGATACTTTTCGCCGATCCTGGCCAGGTCGGGGCCGGTCCGCCGGGAACCCCAGAGATGGGGCTGGTCGTAAACGAACTCCCCGGACTTGGAGTAGTCGCCATAGCGCAGAACTTCGGCGACCAGGGGCCGGACCGTCTGGGTATGGCAGTTGTTGCAGCCCTCCCGGACATAAACGTCGCGGCCGCTGAGCTGCAAGGCGTTATAGGGGGTGACCGTCTCGATCCGGTCACTCCCGGTATTGACCGTGGCAAAGGGCAGCACCATGGTAATCACGGTGCCGACCAGGATGGCCAGGGTCGCTAAAACCAGAAAGACTACTGGATTTTTATCCCACATGTTCCCCCCTCCTCAGGCGTTGTCGACAGCAGCGGCGGACTCCTGCCGACCGCGGGCCGTCATGTAGATGTTATAGATGAACAGGACCAGCCCGGCCAGGTAAATGATCCCGCTTATCGCGCGGACCAGCCAGTAGGGATACAGTTCGACCAGGGTTTCCATGAAGGTGTAAGTCAGACTGCCGTCACCATTGAGTTGATGCCACATGGAGGCCTGCATTACCCCGGCGATCCACATCGACACCGAGTAGATCAGCTGGCCGATCAGGACCAGCCAGAAGTGCAGGTTGGCGATCGGAATCGAATAGAGCTCGCGCCCGTACAGCTTCGGAGCCATGTAATAGATGGCGGCAAAGAGGACCATCGACACCCAGCCCATGGTGCCCATGTGAACGTGACCCGGGATCCAGTCCGTGTAGTGAATAAAGGCGGAAAAGGTCCGGACCGCCTGGGAAGGGCCCTGCAGGGTCTGGAGTCCGTAAAAGGTGATGCCGAGGATCAGGAACTTGACCAGGTAATTGTCCTTCATCTGGTGCCACTGGCCGTTCATCGACAGATAGCCGTTGATCACCGACCCCCAGGAGGGGGCGAGCAGCATCACCGAAAAGGCCATAGCCAGGGTCTGGACCCAGTCGGGAACCGGGGTCCAGAGCAGATGATGGGCGCCGGTCCACAGGTACATGAAGACGATGGACCAGAAGGAGATGATCGACAGCCGGTGACTGAAGATCGGCGCCCCGGTCGCCTTGGGCAGGAAGTAGTAAAACACGGCCAGGGGCGGCAGGGTCAGGACCATGGCCACGGCATTGTGGCCGAACCACCACTGGACATTGGCGTCATTGGTGCCGGCAAAGGCGGAATAGGACTTGAACAGCGAGACCGGGATCGCCGCGGCGTTGACCAGATAGAGGACGGCGACCCCGATCAGGGAGCCCATCATGAACCAGAGGGAGATGTACATCGGCTCCTCCCGCCTCTTGAAGACGGTCATCAGGATGTTGACCGAAAAAACCACCCAGAGGATCACCACCATGATGTCGAGGGGCCACTCCAGTTCGTGATACTCCTTGGAGGTATTGAAACCGAGAAGCAGGGTTACCGCCGCGGCGATAATGGTCACGTTGAAGAACCAGAGCTGGAACCGGGCCAATCCCGCGCTCCAGACCGGGCGGCGGCAGAGGCGCTGGACCATGTAATAGAACATGGCGAAAAAGCTGCCGATCGCCCAGCCGAAGACCCCGGCATTGGTGTGCAGAGGCCGCAGGCGGCCGTAGGTCAGATAAGGCGCGTAATTCAGGTCCGGCCAGACCATCTGGAATGATATCAATACCCCGACCAGCACCGCGACCCCCCCCCAGAGAATGCTCCAGTTGACGAAGCTTCTCACGATGTCATAATTGTATTCCGCCGTTTTCACATCCACCTCCCCGTTTTGGTTTACTGTAAGCGATCACAGGCTACCGAATCTGCTGTGTTATCGGCCTGCTCATGTACATCAGTACACATCGCAGGCCGATGCCCTTCATCTCCACCACCCTGTAATCGCTTACCGGCTGGGAGATTGGCCAATCCTGGGCGGCTTATTCCGTGATCGGTTTTGGTTTACTACCCCTTCGCTGCTTGAATTTGATGACGATAGCGGCAGGCGGTAAATCCTACCAGACCCCGCGCAATCCTTTGCTCTTGCGGAGCTGATCGACCCGTCTTTCCAGATCCACCCGCCAGACCGCATGGATCCGGGCGGCGGACGGGGCGATCAATTCCGGCAACCCGTAAACCAGGCGGTCGGCCGCGCCGCTCGACTCGACCACCGCCTCGATCGATCTGGCCCCGAACTTGTAATCGGCCAACAGCAAACGCAAAAGCAGGCCGGAGGTTTTCCGGGCCGCCTTCTTCCAGTGGGTATCCATCTGGTGGGCGATGATAAAGGCCCGTTTGAGAAGAATCCGCCGCAGTTCGGTCAGCTGCTCCGGAGCGGCCGAATCGAGCAAGCATTGTTCGGGAAATTCGATGCCGTCGATATCGAGAACGACCCGCAGGCGGCTCAGGAAATCGGGAATCTTCAGCGCCTTGATCTGCTCGTTATTGTCGCTGTGGAGGAGCTGCTCCATATCCTCCCAGCTGTGCTTGACCCCGCCGGCGAAAACGAAAATCGACCGGCCGATATTGTAAGGTATGCCGTGCACGTACGTGACCCCGTCCTGCATCGAGGGGAGAAAATAGCGCAGATAGCCGAATTCGGAACCATCGTAACGGCAGTCGAACTCGTCCCAGAAAACGATCGGCACCATCCCCTTGGCCACCGAAGCGCGGATCGGCTCGATGGCGGAGTTGATCTCGTCGGGTCCGTCGAACTGGGTCAGGTTGAACTCGAAGAACTCAAAGGGGTTGCGCTCGAATTTATGGGAAATCACCTTGGCCACTTCCTTGACGGCGAACGACTTGCCGGAGCCCGGCGGGCCGAAAACCCCGATATTCAGGGGGCGGAAAAAATGGTCGCGATTGACATAGCTGTCCATGACGTTCTGGAGGGTGGTGACCGCGTCGATTTCGACCGGATCGGCGGTCCGGAGATTGCCGACATGAAAGAGGCGCAGATTGGCGAAGCCGTTTTTCCAGCTGACTTCGTCCTTCAGGTAATGGAGAACCTCGGTGATGATCCCCAGAAAATTATTCGGCAACCCGCCTTCCTTGCCGGCCCCAAACCTGGAAGCGGTCTGGAAGGGGAAAAAGTTGCGGATCGCCTCCTTTTTTTCGCCGGTCCAGCTCTGCCGGGTCACCTGGTCCAGGGCCTGATCGAAGGCGGGGGCGTCCGGGTCAAGCTCGATCAGGAAGGGATCGGCGACCATTGCCGGCTCGCCGCATTCCGGATTAACGGCGCAGGTCGGCGAATAACCCAGTTCCGGCAGCCGCAGCCGGCCGTCAAAGGCATAACCGTGCTTACAGAGGAATTGCCAGTTATGGAGGACCGTCTCGGAAAAGCCGTAAAAATAGTTCTGACAGGCCATCAACCGGCCGGTCCCGATACAGTCCCGGGCCAGCATCGAGGTAACCAGGGTGTCATAGCAGGGCACCGAGCCCCGATGTCGCGGGCTGCTTTTTTCCGGCAGGCTGGCCTTGCGGTGCCGCAAGATGATCCCCTCCGGACCCAGATAGAGAATGCCGTGGGGAAACATTTCAATAATGATATGGCAGCGGAACTTTCCGGCGGCCGGGTCCCATAATCCTACCTCATCGGACCGCAAGGCGCGGATGGTCATGGCGGTAAGGGTTTCCCAGATCAGACCGCTGTCCATCTCCATCCTGGTAGTTTCAAGATCTGAGAGCCGGCAGAACAAACAGAAATCTCTGCCGAACCGGGCCGCCCACTCATGCCAATGGGCGACACTGATCCCCATGCCGATCACCCAGGCCCCGGGATTCAGGCTTTTCAGGATTCCGGCCCCGGTCGGCGGCCGACCGCCGTCATCAATGACCATGATCCCGGAGTTGCCCTGGAAAATGCCCGACTCGTCCCGCTCCGGATCAAGGGTCAGTTCCTTTTCGCTGCGCCCCTCCGGGGGCAGGATCTGGTGGAACATGAACCAGCCGCTGCTCTGGTCGTCACCGGCGATTTTGCGGCGCCGGAAGAACTGGTATACCTCTTTGGGCTCGCCGTAAGTCCGGCTCCTGAATTTTACCTCGGGACCGTGCGGATCTTTGAGGGAATCAAGCCAGGTCAGACACTGCTCCTGGCGGCCCTGTTCGACCCAAACCCGGCCGGCCAGGAGCTCCAGCGAATCTCCGGGATTATAACCATAGGCGGGAAGACTGCCTTCGTGCAGCAGGCTCACTTCCTTGATCGGCAGGCTGCTGATCAGGACATTGGAGCCGAGCAGGAGGATCTTTTGGCTGTCTTCGGTCATGGGTAAGATTATCCTTCAGCGCTTGTCTCGCTGTCAAGCGGTTTGGGGAAGACGAAACAGGAGTCTTCGGCGAGCAGCCCCGCGAAGGTGACTGCCGCCAGGGTATCGCGCAGCTGTTTTCCGGCCTTGGACCAGACCCGATTCACCGCGCAATTGCGGCTCGATTTACAGGTATCGGCCCGGGCCACGCAGTCGTTCAGGGCAATCTCG
>JARGFN010000271.1 GCA_029210665.1 Desulfobulbales bacterium | reverse complement strand
ATTCAAAGAGTTAGAGTTAAGTTACTTGGAAGAAGTTGAAGCTGAGTTTCATATAAAGCCACTTTTTAGTACATGTATCAATAACATCCGCATATACCCACAGGGCATAAGTTTCGCACGAGCAGACAAGCTGCTCGGCTCGGCTATATATTCACATAAGGAGAGCGACATGTCGGAAGTACGAGTCAGGTTCCCACCCAGTCCGACCGGATACCTGCATATCGGCGGAGCCCGGACCGCCATTTACAACTGGCTTTACGCGAAAAAACACCACGGCAAGCTGATCTTACGGATCGAGGACACCGATGCCGACCGCTCCACCCAGGAGTCCATCGACGGGATCATCAGAGGCCTCGAATGGCTGGGGATCGACTGGGACGAAGGCCCCTATTTCCAGACCGAATTCGCCGCCGACCATATCGAAAAGGCGGAACGGCTGCTGGCCGAGGGCCACGCCTATAAATGTTTCTGCACCAAGGAAGAACTCGACGCGAAAAGGGAAGCCGCCATGGCCGCCAAAATGCAATTCGGCTACGACGGCACCTGCCGCGACCTCAGCGCCGAAAAGGTGGCCGCACACGAGGCCGCCGGCACGCCCCATGTGGTTCGCTTCAAGGTGCCGCGAAAGGAAGGGAGCGTCGCCTACGACGACAAGGTGCTCGGCCGGATCGAGCGGAAGTACAGCGAGATCGAGGATTTCGTCATCGTCCGCTCGAACGGCAAACCCCTCTACCTGCTCTGCAATGTGGTCGACGACATCCGCGACCGGATCAGCCATATCATCCGGGGCCAGGACCACATGACCAACACCACCCGGCAGATCCTGATCTACGACGCCCTGGGCGCGAAAATCCCGGTCTTCGCCCATATGCCGCTGACCCTCGACCTGAAAAAGGCCAAGATCTCGAAGCGCAGCCACGGCGAGATCGTCGCCGTCCACTTCTACCAGGAGCACGGCTTCCTGCCCTGGGCCCTGGTCAACTTTCTGGTCCTTCTGGGCTGGAACCCCGGCGATGACCGGGAGTTCTTCTCGAAGGAAGAGCTGATCGAAGCCTTCACCCTGGAAAGGATCAACAAGTCGGCCTCGATCTTCAACTACCGCAAAGACGATCCGAAGTTTTTCACCGACCCCAAAGCGATCAGCATCAACGCCCATTACCTGCGGACCATGCCGGTCGAAGAACTTTCCCCGCTGGTCAAGGAGGAGCTGGTGGCGGCAGGTCTCTGGGACGAGTCCTACGACAACGAAAAAAAGGAATGGTTCAAAAAGACCCTGGAGATGATCCGGGAGCGCTTCCATACCCTGAAAGACTTCTCCGCCGAGGGGTGCGCCTATTTCTCCGACGATTTCGAGATCGACGAAAAGGCCCTGAACAAGAACCTGCTCAAGCATCCGGAACTGCAGGAGCTCCTGCCGCAGCTGGCCGACCGCTTCGAGGCCCTGCCGGAACTGACCGCGGCCGAAGCGGAGCGGGTCGCCCGGGAATTCGCCGAGGAGAAGGAGCTTAAGGTAGGCATCCCGATCAACGCCTCCCGGGCGGTAATCACCGGCCAGATCAAGGGACCGAGCATGTTCGAGCTCTTCGAACACTTCGGCAGGGAAAAGGTGGTAGCAAGACTGCGTAACGCCCCAAAATATTTCGAGAACAGCTAGAACAATCAGGAGTCAGGAGTCAGGAGTCAGGAGTCAGGAGTCAGGAAAAGCATACCCCTA
>JARGFN010000074.1 GCA_029210665.1 Desulfobulbales bacterium | reverse complement strand
TGGTCAGGGAGCGGGGCTGGAATTATTTTCGGACCCGGGAGAAAGAGCTGCTCGAAGAACTGGTCGCCTGTCGGGAGGCGATAATCTCCACCGGCGGCGGGGCCATCCTGCACCGGGAGGTCTGGCAGAGGCTCAAGGAAACCGGCCTGGTGGTCTGGCTGAACGCCGATCCGGAGACCGTCGGCGCGCGGCTGGCCGGGGACGCGGTCAGCGACAGCCAGCGCCCCTCCCTGACCGGCGGCGATATAAAGGCCGAGACCGCCAAAGTCATGACGGAACGGGAGCCCCTTTACCGCGAGGGATCGCATCTGGAGGTCGATGCGACTAGACCCTTGGCCGAAGTGGTGGCGAAGATCGAGCGGGCTTTGGGGGAGGGTGGTTGATTCAAACCGGCACCTCGGTTATGCGCTTTTTTGGGAGCCGGGGACCGCATCGAAACCGGGCGACCAGGGGGCGATTCGACCTCGGCTTGAAGACGGCGGCGAACCAGCCCCTCGCCGATTGATCGGGCTTGACTTCCTGGTTAAATAAAATCATAACAAACATTAACTGATTTAAATGGTGAAAAAATGGCAGGCAGCACCTTCGGCAACATATTCCGGGTGACGACCTGGGGAGAATCCCACGGCACGGCGGTCGGGGCGACGATCGACGGCTGTCCCCCCGGTCTGGCCCTGGCCCTTGACGATATCCAAGCCGATCTGGACCGGCGCCGGCCCGGCACCGGCGGTCCGGCCGCCAGCCCCCGCCGGGAACCGGACCGGGTCGAGATTCTCTCCGGACTCTTCGAGGGCAGGACCACCGGCACTCCCATCTCCCTGGCAATCTTCAACAAGGATGCCCACAGCAAGTCATACGAGCATCTGCGGAACATCTTCCGGCCGGGGCACGGCGATATTTCCTATCTGAAAAAATATGGCATTCGCGATCATCGCGGCGGCGGTCGGGCCTCGGCCCGGGAGACCGCGGCCCGGGTGGCGGCCGGAGCGGTGGCCCGAAAAATGCTGATCGGAGCGGGTATCGAGGTCACCGCCTATACCGTCGCCCTGGGCGGCATTGCCGCCGAACGGCGCGACCTGGCGGTAATCGAAGGCAATCTCTTGCGCTGCCCGGATCCCGAGGCCGCCCTTCGGATGGAAGAGCGGGTTGAGCAGGTCAGGAAAGAGGGCGATACCCTGGGCGGCATCGTCGAGATTCTGGCCAGCGGCTGTCCGGCCGGCCTCGGCGAGCCGGTCTTTGACAAGCTCGACGGGGAACTGGCCCGGGCCCTGATGTCGATCGGGGCGGTCAAGGGGGTCGAGATCGGGGCCGGTTTCGCGGCGGCGGCCATGACCGGCTCGGTAAATAACGATCCCATCACCCCGGCCGGCTTCGCGACCAATAACGCCGGCGGCATCCTGGCCGGAATTTCCAGCGGCCAGGATATCGTCGCCCGGGTGGCGGTCAAGCCGATCCCCTCGATCGGCAAAGAGCAGGAGACCATCGACCTTGACGGCAAGCCGGTCAAGATCAAAATCGGCGGCCGCCACGATATCTCGGCGATCCCCCGGATCATCCCGGTCTGCGAGGCGATGGTCATTTTAACCCTGGCCGATCATCTTTTAAGGCAGAAAGCCATTCGCTGCTAATTCACCCTTTCCGGACATAGTCCATGGCGAAGAAACGAGTCCAACATATCTTCATGTTGACCAGGGAGTACGACGGCCTGGCCGGGGCCGGGGGGATCAAGGATTTTTCCCGGCAGCTGGCCGAGGCCCTGGTTCGCCGGGGCAACCGGGTCAGCGTTCTGCTACCCTTCTACGGCTTTATCGACCCCCGCCGGTTTGCCTTCGAAAAAACCGCCGGCTCTTTTGAGGTGGACATGCCCTACGTGGGCCGGTTCCGGCGGGAAGCGGTGATCATCTGGGCAACAACGCTCAACGGGGTCGACATCTACCTGGCCGAGGCCGACCGCTACCGGGAAAAACAAGGGGTCTATGCCTACACCGACGAGGACTGCGGCGATGATCCCCACAACCAGAAGGGAATGCCCCATTACGATTACTTTGCCATGAACGTCCTTCTCCAGAAGGCGGCCATTGCCATGATCATCCGGATGGGCGAGAAACCCGAGATCATTCACTGCCAGGATGGCCATACCGCCATTCTGCCGGCCATGATCAGGGAAATCGGCGGCTATCGCCATTACTTTGATGGAACCGGCTGCGTGGTCACCGTCCATAACGCCGGCCGCGGCTATCATCAGGAAATCGGCGACCTGGCCTTTGCCGAAACGCTTACCGGCCTGCCTTCCCGGATAATTCTCGGCAATCTCCTCGACGGCAAGTTCGACCCCCTGCTGGCCGCTTCCCCTTACAGCCTGATGAATACCGTCAGTGAAAATTATGCCCGCGAGCTACGGGAAACCGACGACGACGCCCTGACCGGCTGGCTGGGCCATAAACTCCTGAACCGGGGGGTGGTTTTAGAGGGGGTGACCAACGGCATCAACCCGGCCGATTACGATCCGTCGGCGCCGGAAAATCTCGGCCTGGCCGCCGCTTTTTCGCCTTTGCAAAAAAGTTTTGCCGGGAAAAGGCGGTGCCGGGCGGCCCTGGTCAAGGAGCTCGGCACCGCTGGTTCGCAAACGGTCGCGCAGACCGGTTTTCTCGATTCCCGGCCCACCCTGCCCCTGCTGACCTTTGTCGGCCGGCTGACCCCCCAGAAGGGGGTCGATAAAATGATCAGCGCCCTTGAGGCCCTGTTGCCCATGGACCGGAAATTCCAGGTCCTGATCCAGGGCAGCGGCTCTGTTGAGATCGAAAACAGGCTGGTGGCGCTTGCCGGGGATAAGCGCTATCGGGGCAGGGTCTGTCTGTTGCGCGGTTACGATCAGTCGCTGGCGGCCCGGATCTATGCCGCCGGCGATTTTTTCCTGTTGCCGTCCCAATATGAGCCGTGCGGGCTGACCGATTTCATCGCGCAACTGTTCGGCAATCTGCCGATCGTCCATCATGTCGGCGGCCTTGTCAAGATAATCGACGGGAAAACCGGCCTCGCCTATCGTCCCCATACCTCGGCGGCCCTGCTGGCCGCGATCCTCCGGGCCTTCGAGTTGTTCCGCCGGTCTCCGGATCGGATTGGGGTTATGCGCCAGGCTGCGGTTCGCCATATCTACCAACATTACACCTGGGATATCGTGGTCGAGCGTTATCTTCAACTTTACAAAAAAGCCCTGAGGATGGCCGATGATTTTCAGGCCGTCGCTCCGCCGAAAAAACAATAAAGTTCATCCGTTTTCAACCGTTTTCCCCGGACAAAAAATTCCTTGCTCCCCGCCCGGCTTTTCGTGGTAGCCTTTTCCTGAAGGGCCTGTTGCTTTTGGGGCGCTATTATCGCCGCGGTTCCGCTTCCCGCCAAATGCAGGGAGCGGGACGAAGGGTGCTGCACAATAGCAAGATAATTTACGGCAACGCGGGAGCCGGCGATTTATGCCCTTGCGGGTGCTTTTTGCGACGCCATCACAATTTGTCCGGGAGAAAGAGATGACCATTCGAATAGGGATTAACGGTTTCGGCAGGATCGGCAGGTCCATTTTCAGGGCGAGCTTACAGGATGAGGTCTTTAGCCAAATAGAGATTGTCGCCCTCAACGATCTTACCGACAAGGCCACCCTGGCCCATCTGCTCAAATACGACTCTATCATGGGGATTTTCGGACCCGAGGTCAAGGCCGAAAATGACGGGATAACCATCGATGGCCGGCCGGTGGCAATTTTCAACCACCGGAATCCGGCCGATATTCCCTGGGGTGATCTCGGGGTCGATTACGTGATCGAGTCGACCGGCCTGTTCACCCATACCGACCTGGCCGGCGCCCATCTCGACGGCGGCGCTCAAAAAGTGGTAATCTCGGCCCCGGCCAAGGGCGAGGTTAAGACCATCGTCATGGGGGTTAACGAGGACGAGTATGACCCCACCCGGCATAATATCGTTTCGAACGCCTCCTGCACCACCAATTGTCTGGCCCCGGTGGTCAAGGTTATTCTCGATCGTTTCGGGATCAAAAGCGGTCTGATGACCACGGTCCATGCCTACACCAACGACCAGCGGATTCTTGACTTTCCCCACTCCGACCTGCGCCGGGCCCGGGCGGCGGCGATGTCGATGATCCCCACCAAAACCGGGGCGGCGGCTGCCGTTGCCCTGGTTATCCCCGAGCTCAAGGGTAAATTCGACGGTCTGGCGATCCGGGTGCCGACCCCCAATGTCTCGGTGGTCGATGCGGTCATGGAGCTGGAGCGGCAGACCACGGTCAGCGAGGTCAATCAGGCTTTGCAGGAGGAGAGCAATCGCTATCTGGGCTTTTCGGACGAGCCGCTGGTCTCCATCGATTATCAGGGCAATCCGCACTCTTCGGTAGTCGACGGCATGTCGACCAAGGTCATCGGTTCGTCGGTCAAGATCCTCAGCTGGTACGACAATGAATGGGGCTACTCCAATCGGGTGCTTGACCTGATTCTCCATATGGATTCCCGAAAACTCCTGTAGCCGCCTGCCAACAACAGCAGCGGTTGTCGCCCGGAACCGATAAAGCTGAGTTGAGCAGCTTGTCTGCTCGTACGAAACTTATGCCCAAAACAACAGGCGCCGCCATTTACGTCTTGCGGGGACCGGCCGGCCGTGGCAATCTGAATCGCGGTTGCCGGCGACTAGTTGCGCCGCCATCTTATCCGATGGGTTTGCAATAACTGATTTATCGACGTCTTTGCGAGGAGCAAAGCGACGAAGCAATCCCGTACCTTCAATCCATTACCTGTTTCCGGATTGCTTCGTTCGCCCCGAGCCCGGCGAAGGGCTTAAGGGAAACCATGGACCGGACCATGACCGAGGAAGTCAAACCCGCCATAGAATCGGATGCCTTAAAGGCCAACCTGATGGAGACCGCGGTAAGCGAGGTCGAGATCGATCCGGCCCTGACCGTGTTGCAGGATATCGTTAAACCCTACAAGGGCATTGCCCGAAGCCTCCATGAGCTGCTTTACGAGATCAGCCATCCCTTTCGCAACTGGACCTTGATTATCCCAAAATTGCGGGCCTTTGTTTTAAAAAATCATAATCATTACCACCGCCATGACAAAGGGCCCGCGGCCATGGAAAGGTTCTGCGACCTTTTTCTGCAGGCGATCGCCGAGACCAAAAAGAACGAGGCGCAACTGGCCATGACCATGGAGTCTCTTCTGGCCTATGTTGAGAAGGTCATCGCCACCCTTGAGCGCTCCGAGGTCCCGGTATACGAGAAGGCCCTGGCCGCCTGTTTCACCAATCTGCGGGAACTCGAAGACAACGTCATGCTGTTTATGGTGCAGGGCCACCATCCGATCAAGAAGATCGCCGCGATGATGCTCGATCTGGTCGATGAAGAAAGCGGCTACGATTTCAGCCCGCTGGCCCGGCTCCTGAAGAAGATTTTGCAGCTGAACTACGGGTACTGGCTCGGCGAGGAAGACCCCCACCCCTGGTTCGTTGCCGAATGCGGCAATTTATGCAGCGGCTGGCAGGCGGGCCATCTGTTTAACGCCATTTCGCACCGGCGGATGAAAGAGCACCTCGATTCGGTCAATCGGATCAAGATAGACGCCGACCCCCGGGCGGCTCTGGAGGAACTCCTGGAATTGCCGGCCCATATGGATATTATCCGTTTTTACAAGCAGATTCCCGAAAAGCTGGTTGAGGAAGGCGAACTGATGGTCCCGGAGGCGGTGGATCGGTTTGCCGAGAACCGCAAGCTCCTTTTTCTCTTTCGGATCATGGACACCGCCGGCCTTTACCTGATCCACGAAGAGACCCTGCGCGAGATCAATCGCAGTCTGATCCAGCTGATCCGCCTGCAGACCTTCGAGGAAATCGAGTCCTTCCTGTTAACCGCTTTCAGGTTTCTGAAGGCCAATGTCCGCCGTTATCCCCATACCTCCCTGCAATGTATCCAGGTGTTGGGCGCCGAGGTCTTTCGGCGGGAAAGCAGCCGGCTGGTCGAGACCTTTCTCTGGGAACTGGTCCGTTTCGGCTTTCAGTACGCCAAGGTCAGCGGGGTCGACGAGGAGTGGCAGCCGATCTACAACCCCTCCCATCTGGAAAACATCCGGGTCTGGCTGAGCCTGATCATGCAGGAACCCAAATGGTGTTCGACCCTGCTCTCCGCCCTGATCATCAATCTGAAGCTGTCCGGGACCTGTGTCAAGGATACCGACCTCTTCCAGCGCGATATCAGCCGGTTGCTCAACCATCCCATTGCCCCGGTTTTCAACCTGGTTAAACAGTTCGCCAAGCTGATGCCGGTCTTTTTCAATGAGATCGGGGCCGAGGGGCTGCTCCGGGATGTCTCGACCGAAATCGACGAAATCCACCTGCGCCGCGATCTGCTCATCCATTTTCTCCGCAAGCAGAGTCATGTCGAAAGCAGCAACCTGATCGTCGATTTCATCACGGCTATCTTCGACTTCTGGCACACCCTGGACAAATCGGTGCTGAGCCATTACCTGCCCGAGGAGGTTCTCTCCCAGATCAACACTACCGGGCCGTTTGTCGACGATCTCCATATTCTGATGGCGCGGGTCATGAAGAGTCTCGGCGGCAATATCGAAGGACTCCTCGACTGGGATGACCGCCGGCTGGCCGGCTTTCTCAAGGGACAGCACGATCTCCCTGAAGGCGAGATCCGCCGCTTCTCGCTGCTGGCCAAGATGTTCAAACTGGTCAACCAGAAATACAATCTGGGTTTTCAGGAGTTGCGGCTCCACCTCGAACAGTCGGTCAACAGCGGTTTCCCGGAGATGAAGGAGCTGCTCGACGTTCTGGAAGGCGGCGAGGTCTTCGCCACTCTCGATATTCTCCTGGATCGGCTTGAGGGCTTGAAAGAGATTATCCTGAGCGAGGAGCAATTCGAGGCCAGGGAGGATATCTACCATAAGCGCCATGTCGCCGTGGACATTCCCTCGGTGTACGGGCGTTATCGGGAACGCAAATTCGACGCCCTGGGCCTTACCTTCCGGCTGGAAAACCTGGCCAACATCTACCTGGAGAAACTTGCCGAGACCGCCAACCTTTCCTTTATCACCAGGGCTACTTTTCTGCGGATTATCAAGTGTATCCGTATCTATCTCCGGGCCTTGCGGGTCGACGGCATTGTCAGCCGACGTCTTGAAACCCAGCTCTCCCTGCTGTCGAGCTCGATCGGGATCAAACGGTTTTCCTATACCCAGTACCTCGATATCCTGCGGGGATTGTCCGAGGGGATCAAGGACGTAATCTATGCCTATTACACCAACGTCCACGAGAACAACCTGTCGATCATCGTCCCGCAGATCTGCACCGGCGAGGATAACCTTTTGGCCAGGTACCGGCCCCTCTGGGACGACCGGGATCCGACCGGCAGCGTCCACCGGCTGTCGGAATCCTTCCTGCGGGACCTGATCGCCGATACCTTCGGCCTCCAGCACCTGGATAACTTTGTCTCCAGGGTTTATCAGACCCTCGAGAAACAGAAGAAAGTCCTCGATGAAAAGACCCTCGATCTCCTCTTGACCTACAATCAGGACAAGGTGATCAGCTCCCTGAATCACCGGAGCCCCTTCAGTAAGAACATGATCCTGCTGGGCAACAAGGGCTACAACCTCACCCAGCTGGTTGCCGATAATCTCCCGGTGCCGCCCGGGTTCATTATCACCACCGAGATCTTTCGCTGCTGGCCGGTGATCAGTCAATTCGACAAGGCCCGGGACGATTTCATGGCCCGGATCCGGGCCGCGCTCACCGAAACGGAGAAACTGGCCGGCAACCGCTACGGCGACCCGGACAATCCGCTGCTCCTTTCGGTAAGAAGCGGCGGGGCCGTGTCGATGCCCGGCATGATGGCGACCATTCATAATGTCGGCCTGAACGAGGAAATCGTCGAAGGGTTCGCCCAGGCCAGCGGCGAGGAGTATCTGGCCTGGGACAACTACCGCCGTTTCCTGCAATCCTGGGCGATGACCTGCGGCATGGGCCGGGATAGTTTTCAGGCCCTGATGGATGCGGCCAAGATCAGGCACGGGGTCAGGGTCAAGATGCAGTTCACCCCGGCCCAGATGCGGGAGCTGGCCCTGGAGTACCGGCGGAAAATCATCGATAACGGCATCCACATTCCGGACGACCCCTGGCTGCAACTGGTCGGAGCGGTGGAGATGGTGATGCAGTCCTGGGATACCGAAAAAACCAGGAATTACCGGTCTCTGATGGATGTATCCGAATACTGGGGCACGGCGGTCACCGTCCAGGCCATGGTCTTCGGCAATTATGGCGAGGCGTCCGGCAGCGGCGTGGTCTTCACCGCCCACCCCTACCGCAAGGTGCGGCGGGTCGCCCTGTGGGGCGATTACGGGGTCGGGGTCCAGGGCGAGGATATCGTCAGCGGCCTGGTCGCCACCTATCCGATCTCGGTGGAGCAGGCCGAACTGGATGGCCGCGAGGCCGGGATGTCGATGGAAAAAAAATTCCCCGAGATTTACACCAGGCTGCTGGAGATATCCCGGGAGCTGGTCTACGAGAAGGGCTGGAATCCCCAGGAAATTGAATTCACCTTTGAAGGACCCCGGGCCGAGGACTTTTATCTGCTTCAGACCAGGGATATGATTACCATCAAAAAGAAGGAGAGCTTCTACGTCTTCGACTGCGATATAACGGAGCATATTCTCGGGCACTGCATCGGGGTCAGCGGCAGCGCCATGTCGGGCCGGGCGGTCTTTACAACAGACAATATCCGCCGGCTGCGCAAGGAAGATCCCGACACGCCGCTGATCCTGATCCGCCAGGACACCGTCCCGGAAGATATCAAGGATATCGCCCTGGTCGACGGCCTGTTGACCGCCCGCGGCGGCCAGACCTCCCACGCCTCCGTGGTTACCTTGCGGCTGGGCAAAACCTGCGCGGTGGGCTGCAACGCCCTGAAGGTTTACGAGAGCGAGGAGCGGGCCGAGATCGCCGGCCGGGAGATAAAATTCGGCGACGAGATCAGTATCGACGGCCGCAAGGGTCTTCTCTTAAAGGGCGCCTATCCGATCAGAAAAGAGGTCCACATCCTGCCGATCTAGTCCCCCGTAACCCTAGTTCGACGCATCGAATTACACCATGTATAGGAGAATAGCGGCAAGGATCGCCAACACCCCATCCGGGGATTGCGCAAAAAAGAAGGGCGTTTCCACCCGCCGGCCCCGGCGGAGGCAAATTGCTGAAGAATATTCTTCAGTCGAAGAACATTCTTCAAACAGGCATGATAAACTGGAGGTTGGCGGTTTCATAAATATCTAATTATTACGGTTGATTAACTGAAAAGATCAGATCTGGCACAGCTGTTGCTTGTAATATGACCGAGGCAATAATTTCGGAGGATCACCCTGATGTTCAATCGTAGCCGCATTCCGCTAATACTCCTGCTCGGCCTGGCGATTTTTCCCGGCGCGGCCCCGGGTCTTTCGTCAGCGGCCGCCTCCGCGCCGGAGCTGTCCGCTCTGGTTCGCCGGGCGCTTGCCGCCAATCCCGATCTGCAGGCCGGCGCGGCCCGCTGGCGGGTTAACGAAAACCGGATTGCCGATGCCAACAGTCTCGATGACCCGCGTCTGTCCCTGGCCCTGGCCAACTACCCGGTCGATACCCTGAGCGACAGCGAAACGCCGATGACCGGCAAGGCGGTGCGGCTGACCCAGAATTTTCCCTTTCCCGGCAAGCTGGCAGCCAAGGGCGAGATTGCCCGGCAGCAGGCGGTCTGGTACCGCCAGGCTTATCGGGAGTCCCGTCTTCAGGTGATCCGCCAGGTCAAGGATGCCTGGTATATCCTCTACCTGCAAAGCCGGCTGCTGGCGGTTACCGAGCGGAGCCTGGAACTGCTGGCCGATTTTATCAGCCAGAGCGAGACCCGTTACGCCACCGGGAAGGGCCAGCAGGCGGAAATCCTCAAGGCCCAGCTGGAACGCTCGGTTCTCCTGGAGCGCCGCCTGGCTCTCGGTCAGCAGCGCGATACCGCCCTGGCTACCCTGAACACTTTGGCCGATCGGCCGCCGGCGAGCCCGGTCAAGCTGCCCGCCGAACTGGCCCCTTCGGCTTTTCCCTACAGCCGGGAAGAACTCCAAGCGAAGGCGGCGGCGCAGCGGCCGCTGGTCGGAGCCTACCAGGGACTCCTTGAGCAGGCCGCCGCCCGGCAGAAACTGGCCCGGCTCAGCAGCTATCCGGATTTCTCCCTGGGAGCGGTTTACACCTTCCGGGAGGAGAACCGTTCCGACCAGGGTACCGACTTTGTTGGCCTGGAGTTTTCCGTCGGTCTGCCGATCTTCCGGGAGAAACGACGGGAGGCGGTGCGCGAGGCGGCCCAGGACGAGACCATGGTCCGCCACCAGCGCGACGATTTCCTTAACCGGACCCGTTTCGCGATCCACGACGGCTTCGCCCAACTCGAAAAGAATCGGCAGCTTCTGGAACTTTACCGGGGCGGCATCATCCCCCAGGCCACCCAGTCCTTCGAGGCGGCGGCCGGCGGCTACCGGGTCGGGCGGCAGCCCTTCGCCATGCTGCTCGATAATCTTCTAGCCCTCTACCGTTACGAAAATGAGTACTACCGGATCCTGGTCGACCATGAACGCAATGTCGCCCGTCTCGAAGCCGAAGCGGCCCTGACCCTGGCCGAGTGGCCGGAAGAGGGCGAGCGCCCGGATGCGCCGCCGGAAACCAACTCTGACAGGACACCTGAATAATGAACAAATACCTGCGCCGTCGCCCTTTTTTCGATCTGGTCCTGACCCTGTCGTTTTTTTTGCTGCTTCCGGCGGGTCCCAATTTCCGGGCCTTTCTCGGCCACGAACACGGCCTGGTCGAGGCGGCCGAGTCGGACGAGGCGGGCGAGACCAAGCAGCTCTATACCTGCAGCATGCACCCCTTCATCATCAGGGACGCCCCCGGCAAATGCCCTATCTGTTTCATGGATCTGGTGCCGGTCCGTGACCAGGAAGGACGCCGCGAAGAGGATGGCGAAGGCAACATCATTACCATCGACCCGGTCACCCGGCAGAACATGGGGGTCCGCACCGCACCCGTCACCCGGCGCGACCTGCATCGCACCGTGCGGACCGTGGGGCTGGTCGCTTATCCGGAATCGGCACAGTACACGGTCAATGCCAAGATCGACGGCTGGATCGAGACCCTGCACGTCAGCCGGAGCGGGGAGTCGGTCGCCTCGGGCCAGCCCCTGCTCGAAATCTACAGCCCCGAGCTGGTTTCGGCCCAGGAGGAGTTTCTCCTGGCGGTCCGGCAAAGCAAGACCCTGGCCGCCAGCCCCTTCCCGGAGATCGCGGCCGGAGCCCGCGGTCTGCTGAGCGCCTCCCGGCAGCGCCTGCGCTACTGGGACATCACCCCGGCCCAGATCGCGGCCCTGGAAGAGAGCGGCACGATCAGCAAGACCCTGACCCTCTATGCGTCCCAGGCCGGCATCGTCACCAGAAAGGCGGTCAAGGAAGGGGCCTTCGTCAAGGCGGGCCAGGAACTGCTGGAGTTGTCCGACCTCTCGCGGGTCTGGATCTATGCCGATATCTACGAGTACGAGCTGCCCTGGGTCAAGGAGGGGCAGCAGGTGACCATCGACTTCCCCTATCCCCGCGCGCCGCTGAGCGGCAAAATCGCCGCTATCTATCCCTACATGGAGGCGAAAACCCGCACGGTGAAGGCGCGGATCGAGGTGGCCAATCGGGATGCGGCCCTGAAGCCGGATATGTACGTCACGGTAAACATCGCCGGCGAGGGGGCTGACCAGGCCCTGACCGTGCCCGCCGAGGCGGTACTCCGCTCGGGGCGGCAGGAGACGGTATTTGTCGCCCTGGGCGAAGGCCGTTTCGACCCGCGCCGGGTGAGTCTCGGTCTGGAGACCGACGACGGCCTGGTCCAGATTCTCGACGGATTGCACGAGGGGGAAATGGTGGTTACCTCGGCCCAGTTCATGCTCGACTCGGAAAGCAGGCTGCGCGAGGCGGTCAGCAAGATGATCGCCGCAGAGACCCCCGCGGCGGCGCCGGCCGCCCAGCCCGCCGGGGATGCGGAGCTGGACGATCTTTTTAATTAAACCTGAATCCGTGAGCGTTCGAGAACGGTGCGGATGCAAGGCGGCAACGATGTTGA
>JARGFN010000073.1:10372-12230 GCA_029210665.1 Desulfobulbales bacterium | reverse complement strand
CTCCTGGCTCCTGGCTTCTAGTCCCTCATCCCTCACTATTTGCCGCTCACGGCAAATCTTCCCCGCACCGCATTTATCCGTCTTACCGCCGTCTCCATGCGGGCCGGTTCGAGGCGGCCGTCCCGGCGGGCCTCGCTAAGCAGTTCGATGGTTGCCCGGACCTTGTCGTGCTCATGACAGATCAGCAGCAGGTCGGCCCCGGCCAGAAGGGATTGCAGGGAGGCCTCGGCTACGGTCATTTCGTTTTCGATGGCCCCCATTTCGAGATCGTCGGTGATCACCAGGCCGTCGTAGCCGAGTTCGTCGCGGAGCAGGCCGCCAAGGATCCCGGTTGACAAGGTGGCGGGGCGGTCGGGATCGAGGTCCCGGTAGATCGTGTGGGAGGTCATGACCGCCGCCACCCCGGCCGCGGTTGCGGCCCGGAAGGGGAGGAGATCTTCGGCCAGTAATTGGGCCCGGGGGCGGCCGACGGTCGGCAGGGTCAGGTGCGGGTCGAGGCGGGCCGCGCCCAGGCCGGGAAAATGCTTGGCGCAGGCCGCCACCCCGCTGTTCTGCATTTCGCCGATGACCAGGACCCCGAGACGGGCCGCCTCTTCGGGATCGCCGCTTAAGGATCGTCGTTCCATGAAGTAGCCCCCGTTTCGGGGACAGACATCGAGGACCGGCGAGAAGTTCAGGTTGATTCCCAGCTCCAGAAGCTCGCGGCTCACGGTCCTGGCGTAGCCGGTCAGGGCCGCTTCCGGTTCGGGAGATTTGGCCAGGAGGCGAAAGTCGGGGAACTGGCTCCATGGTTCCGGCAGCCGGGTGACGCTGCCGCCTTCCTGGTCGATGCCGATCAGCGGCGCGTCGAGACCGCCGGCCGTGCATGCCGTTGCCAGCTCGGCGCAGAGTTCGCGGAGCTGGGCCGGCTCGGCGATATTCCGCGAAAAGAGGATGAAATTATTGATTCCCGCTTCATCGATCAGCCGCCGGGTCGAGTCGTCCAGCTCCAACCCCGGCAGGCCGATCATCAGCAGGGTTCCGGGTCCGGTCATGATTTTGGCTCCTCGTGGGTTTGATAGGAAACCGGATCGGCCGCTCCGGCCTCGGCAAAGCCCTTGAGGCGCAGGAAGCAGGCGTCGCAACGCCCGCAGGCTAGACCCTTTTTATCCGGGTCATAGCAGCTGTGGGTCTGGGAGTAGTCCACCCCGAGCGCCAGCCCTTTTTTGATGATCTCCCCCTTGCTGAGCCGCATCAGCGGAGTCCGGATCGTGAATCTGCCCCCCTCGTTGCCGGCCCTGGTGCCGAGGTTGACCATCTTCTCGAAGGCCGCAATGAATTCGGGCCGGCAGTCCGGATAGCCGCTGTAGTCGAGGGCGTTGACCCCGATGAAGATATCGGGGGCGCCGATCACCTCGGCCCAGGCGGCGGCGTGGCTCAGGAAGATAGCGTTGCGGCCCGGTACGTAAGTTGTCGGAATGCCTGAACCTATCTCGGTCGCGGAGCGGTGCTTGGGAACCTCCTGGGCGGTGGTCAGGGCCGAGCCGCCGATCTTGTCGAGATCAAGGCGCAGGACCAGAAGTCTGGCGACGCCGGCGGCTTCGGCCACCGCCGCAGCCCTCTCCAGCTCGATCGCCTGCCGCTGACCGTAGGCGAAACTCAGGCAGTAGCACTCGTAGCCTTCGGCCCCGGCGATGGCCAGGACCGTGGTCGAGTCGAGGCCGCCGCTCAGCAGCACCACCGCTTTGGGTTTATGGTCGATGCTCATTTCTATTCCGATTAAGGTGTGGATATTTAGAATCAGCCGATATTTAAACAGGCGGGCCGGATATTTACCATGATTTATTGGCCGGGATCGGGAGAAGTTGCTATTCTTAGC
>JARGFN010000073.1:0-10272 GCA_029210665.1 Desulfobulbales bacterium | reverse complement strand
ATAATATGATTTCAGTCGGCAGTTATAAAAGCCGCAAGGGGCGGATGATTCCGTCGCGCCGTCGCGCTCTGGACGAACTGTGGCTCGATTACGGGATCAGCGAACCGGGGCCGGTGGATCCCGATGTTCTGTTCGGGCGGTCGGCGGCGTGCCATCTGGAGATCGGTTTCGGCATGGGCGACGCCCTGCTGGAGACGGCGCGCCGCCATCCGGAGCACAATTATCTGGGGGTCGAGGTCTATCTGCCCGGCATCGGCCAGTTGCTGCTCGGGATCAGCGCATCGGGGCTTGCCAATGTCCGGATAGCCCGGGGCGATGCGATGGAAATTCTGGACCGGCTGCCGACCGCCGCTCTGGAGCGGGTCTCCCTGTTTTTCCCCGACCCCTGGCCCAAGACGCGTCACCATAAACGGCGTCTGGTCCAGCCCCCCTTTGTCGAGAAACTGCGGCGGGTGCTGGCCCCCGGCGGCCTTTTCCACGCCGCCACCGATTGGGACCATTACGCTCATCAGATCAGGGCGACCATGGAAGGCGCCGCCGCTTTCCGCAACTACTCCGGTCCCGGCAGATTCTATCCGGGTCCGGTGGAACGGCCCTTGACTAAATTTGAAAAGCGTGGACTCAAGCGGGGGCATCAGGTCAGGGATTTGCTCTTTGAGCGGATTTAGATAATGTCATTTCGACCAAATGGGAGAAATCTTAATAGTTTCAACTAAGATCAGCGGGCCAGGAGAACATAGAATATGGTGCTGAACCCGGCCCCGGCCAGGACCAATACCGTGACCAGCCCGCAGGCCAGGCCGAGCAGCCGGTGGCCGGGGGTCTCCCGTTCCCGGTAGCTGAGCAGATAGGCCAATGCCGCCCCGGCCGCCATGCCGCCGCCGTGGGCCCAGTTGTTGATCCCGGGGACCAGCAGGCCGAAAACGAAGATCATGATCGCCCAACTGCCCACCTGTTTGTAAATGGCCTGGCCGTAAACTCCGCCCCGGCTCTTCCCGTAATAGAGCACCGCCCCGATCAGGCCGCACAGCGAGGCGGAAGCGCCGATGGTAAACGGGACCCCGGCCAGAAAGGAGATGAAAAACCCCAGAACCCCGCTGATGGTATAAATGGCGAACATCCGGTAGGTCCCGAACTCGTGGGCTACCAGGGGGCCGAGCTGGTTAAAGGCCAGCATGTTGAAGAGGATATGGAGCAGGCCGCCGTGCAGATAATTCGCCGAAACCAGGCTCCACCAGCGGCCCAATTCCAGGATCGGCACGGTGCCGGTTGAGCCGAGGAGCAACAGGCTCTGGTTGCTCGGGGAAAGAAAAGCGAAGGGGCTCAAGTTGAAATTCGCCCGGCCGGGGTTGAGCAGGAGCGAGAGAATGAACATGCCGATATTGACGTGGATGATCGTCCGGATCAACTGGTCCGGCTGCGAATAAAGGGCGGTAAGCCGGTTGTTCTTCAACCAGGAGCCGGGCTTTCTCAGCCCGCAATGGGGGCATTTCTCCTCACTACGGCTGATCAGCCTCCGGCAGCCCGGGCAGAGCAGGGAATTCTTTTTTTGAAATTGCATATGATCTCTCGAATTAAAGCTTAAGTTGAGCAGCTCGTCTGCCCAAGCGAAACTTATGCCCTGTGGGTATAATAATTGAGTTCGAATCTTCGGTACCGATTACCACATTCTCGCAGCCCTAAAAATCGCGTCAAACCTGCGGATACAACTCATCCGCAGCCTCTCTCGACTGTCCCGGTAGATCGGGACCAGCACCGCTGCATCAATAATCATATCAAGGCTGTTCACCCCTTTGAATATATTACATTTCACGTGCGAAGACGACCTGTTCGTTACGGGATCAGTTTGACCGGCCGAATAAAAGAAGTTGCTGGCTTCGCCCTCCAGTTGGATGAATGATGAATGGGGTCGGACCGAGTTAATGCGCATAACTCATCCTTTTACTGCGCGGTTCATGATAAAAGAGAGGCGTGTGGCCTGAATTTTATTCTTTATCTATTCCAGATTAACCCCGCCAAGCGCGTCAAGGACAGCACCATCGCCCCGACCATCAGGCCGGCGAGTAATTCCGCTGCCGGAACGGGCAGGATTGCCAGGACGTGATGCACCGCTTCGATGTGGTGGACAAACATCCCGCCGCCGACCAACAACATCGCGAAGGTCCCGGCGATGCCCAGCAAACGAATAACTCCCGGCAGCGATGCCACCAGGAGTTTTCCGCCGAAGAGCATGATGTGGGCGCTAACCCCTTCCCGCGATGCCGCCCGTTCGATCAGGTAAAATCCGCTGTCATCCATCCGGACCAGGAGGGCGACAAGACCGTAGACCCCGACGGTGGCCAGCAGGGCGACCAGGCTGACCGCCAGAATTTGAACGGGCAGGGTCTGGTCAATCACCGTACCCAGGGCGATGACCACAATCTCGATGGAGAGGATGAAATCGGTTCGGATCGCACCTTTGATTTTGGCGGCTTCACGCCGGACTATCTCGGTCGGATTGACCGACTCCTCGGCGGCGATCTTTGTTTTGTCAGGGCCCGCGAGCCACTCATATACCTTCTCGGTCCCCTCGAAACTTAGATAGGCGCCGCCCAGCAGCAGGATGGGCACAATCAGCCCGGGCTGGAAAGCGCTTAACAGGAAGGCAAGCGGCAGAATAATCGCCTTGTTAAGCAGGGAGCCTTTGCTGATCGCCCAGATCACCGGCAACTCGCGCGAGGCATGGAAGCCGGTCGCATTATCGGCATTCACCGCCAGATCGTCACCCAGGATCCCGGCTGTTTTTTTGGCCGCAACCTTGCCCATCGCTGCCGCGTCATCGAGCAGCATCGCTACATCGTCAAGTATTGCAAAAATCCCGGTTGCCATAATCCTGTTGCTCAACCTTCCGACCACGGTTATTCTGTTGAATCCGCTGTCTTTTAACGTTGTGGAGTACTGTTGTCTAAATCGTAAAGAAGCCAGTAGCCGGTATCCAGAAGCCAGAAGGAGTGATTTTAAAGCTTTTCCCCTGGCCCCCCTCCCGGCTTCCGGATTCTCGTTTAATAATCGCCTTGCATATCGAACTTTCTGCTTAGCCATCCCGTGGCTTCTTGTGAACCTGCTTAAATTCAGGGCGATCTGCGGATCATGCAAGCCACTCTCCGGGATCGACCCGGTAAAACCCCTGTAGCTCCCGGTATAGTTCGGGGTGCCTTTTCTTTAAGGTTCGCGGTTTTTCGAAAAAGGTTTCGGTGGCGACGGCGAAGAACTCGGCGGGGTTGGTGGCCCCGTAGCGGTCGATAGCGCTCTTTTCGCCCTTTTCGACACCGCGCTGAAGGAGTTCGAACTCCCTGGAGAAGACCCGCGACCAGGAGGAGTAGGCCGAGCGGGTCGGCAGGATCGGTGTTCCGTCGGCCCGGCCGTCCTGATGGTCGAGCTGATGGGCGAATTCGTGCATTGCTACGTTATGGCCGTCGGCGAAATTGACTGCCCCCTGCCTGACGCTGTCCCAGGCCAGGACCACGGCGCCGTGGTGCCATGATTCGCCGAGCCGGATCGAGGCTTCGCTCGGCTGAGGGTTCAGGTGCGGCCGGACGCCGACCACGTAGGTGGAGGGGTAGACCAGGATCGAGTAGAGTTTCGGATAGCAGTCACTGCCGCGGTTCAGGAGGAGCAGGCAGGCCTGGGCGGCGGTGGTTACCCTGATCTCGTCGCTCAGTTCCAGGCCGCCGCAGCCCTCGAAGGATTTTTCGCCGATGAATATCCTGATCCGGTCGTGGAGCTGCTGCCGGAGATCGGCCGGCAGGTGGCGGTAGGGGGGCAGATTCCTGATCAGGATCCGCGCCCACTCTTCCGGAAAGGGAGCGCCGAGCAGCCTGCGCCGCCGCCGCGTCTTGATAAGCCGGGCCAGGGTTTTCCAGATCCAGAAGCCCGCCCCGACAATGGTGAAGAAGATCAGAAGTTTCATCCAGCTAATCTCCATGGAATCACGGTTAATGTCAATTGTTCATTCCCGAATGGTCGTGCCGGGCTTGTCAGGAACGGCCGGCTAGGCCGCCGATCTGGTCCCTTCGAAACACCAGCGCACCGCCTCCCGGTCGGCGGGGCTGACCCCGGCCCGGATCAGTTCCGCCTCCCAATCCCGGACCCCGTCATCGACCTGGGCTATAATCTCCCGCGCTTCCGCCCGGTTCAGGCTGAATCTTTCGCACTGGCTGAGGAGGTTGGTCCGGTTGGCCAGGGAGCCCTGGTCCCCGAGATTCAAGGCCAGATGGAATCCGTCCCCGCTTCGCCGGCGGGCCGGGAACGGCAGAAGGTCGTAGGCCGGCGACAGCCGCCAGCCCCGCCGGTATAGAAAACCGTGATTACGGAGATGGTCGTCTTCGTTTCGGACCGCCACGTTGAAGGCCATGCGCCGGAAGAGTTCGTGATGGTCATCCCGGAGATTCTCGATGAAGCGGCGCATCCGGTCGGCGATCCGCGGATATGAGCCGCGTTCCAGTTCATCGATATCGAGATCGCTCAAGGCGAAAGCGCTCATGAACGGCAGGCGGCGGCCAGCCTCCCGGTCGAAGCGCTTGACCAGATAGACAGATCTCCCCTCCACGGTTTCCAGGCGGATTTCCGGGACCCGGATGCCCGCCCGGCCAGCCATGGTCATGGTGGCGTATTCCAGGCCCGGATATTTGACGGCGGTTTTGCTGCTTTCGAATTTGGCGATCCACTGCTCCCCTGCGATCATCACCGTGCATTTGGGCTGGGCGCCGCCCAGGGAGGTGGCCTGCCGGAGGAGATGGAGCATCTCCGGGGGCAGTTCCTGGTCCTCAATGGCCCGGGCGATCCCCCTGGCCACCTCGGCGAGATCGCCCAGGGAGCAGGTGGTTTCAGGTTTGGTGGTCGGCCGCTCCGGGGTCGGCCCGAAGGAGATCGCCCCCACCGCCTCGGTGGAGATCAGGTCGATAAATTCGTGGTCCCGCAGGGTTCCGAAGGGCACCTCCAGCTGCTTGGCCATCAGGTAGCGGCCCCAGCTGTCCGGCAAAACATCGCGCAGGATGCCGAAGATGCCGCCGTTCTTCCGGGTCGGATATTCCTGGTCGGAGAGAGGCAGGTTGACCGGATCGATGGCGATGGCGTTAGGCCGTTCCAGATAGCGCCGGCCGTATTGAAAGGTGCCGACGCCCAGCCCGATATCCAGGTTGAAAAGACCGGCCGGAACCGGTTGCCGCTCACCAGACAGCTCGATGAAAACAATCCTCTCGAAGCGGTTAGAAGTCAAGGCGCTTCTCCTTCTTGGTCCGGATCCGTTGCGGCAGCCGCTGTTTTTCCAGGGCCAGGCCGATCCGGTCATCCTCCGGCTCGGCAAAGCGCAGGGTGCGATCGAGCTGGTAGACTTCGAGGGCGGCAAGATAGGTCTCGATCCGGACCGCCGGGTCGCCCTGTTCCATCCGGCGCACCGAGGACAGTGAGGCGCCGATCTTCTCCGCCGCCTGGTTTAGCGAGATATTTCGTTTTTTCCGGGCAATCCGCAGATTTACGCCGATCTGCTCAAGTCTGGCCCGCATCTCAGGGGAAAGCATATCTGAAACCCTCATATACGAATTCTTAAACTATGTAAGTGTTCATATATGAATATATTACCCGGTGTGGGCGGGGATGTAAAGAAGCAATTCGGCCCTGGTCGATTTACCGCCGGGAGGGGAGGGTGAGCAGCTGATGGTCGGCGGCCGTTGGCCCGGAGTGTTGCCGCGGATCGGACAGCCCGGCATTCTTGATGAACCGGCAAAAAAAGCGCCGAAGATTAATGGAGCGTATTTTGACGAGCTCATCACGAACGTTAAATTATAAAGTTGCTCCGTTCACCCTGAGCCTGTCGAAGGGTTTTTGCGACTTTTTGCGAATCCATCATTCTTCAAGGTTTCCTGAATCCGTGACAGCTTGGCGGGTGCCCGATAACGGTGCATCCGCGCCCAACTGAAGTGACAAGCTGCTCAACTCGGCTTTATTTTCCTTGAACCGCACTTTGTCGGGCACATCTCCTGCGTAGAATGATATCCTGTAACACAGGATGAAACGTGAAGCCGATCTTGCTTTAAAAAGCAGGCATGGCGGGACCATTGAAATTCTTTCCGGATCTGCCGAACCCGTGATGAAACGACCCAATAATTTTCTTCTTTTTTCCCTTTTCCTGCTGCTGGTTTGCGGGGCGGCCTTCGTTTTCCGCGACCTGCTCCTTGCCCCCATCGCGGAACGGCTGATTGCCAGGATGATCGTGGCGGAAAGCGGCCTCGAAGTGGCGGTGGAGAAGATTTCGGGCTCATATTTTCGGGACCTGAAACTCACCGGGCTGCGCACGGTGAAACCTGCCGAACGCGGAATGCTGGTCGAAATCGAGGCCGCCATGGCCCATGTGCACTACTCGCTCCCCTTGCTTTTGCAGGGCTTGGACGTTTTTTTCGGAGGCATCAGGCTCGAACTCGATGGGGTGCGGGTGGATATGGATTTCAGCCGGGACGAGGTTGAGTCTGATGGGGAAGGGTCTTCACCGGGATCGGCCCTGGTATTGCCGGTGACCCGGGTCCGGAATTCCAGCGTCAACCTGCGCGGTCGGGATTGGAGCCTCTCCCTTTCCGAAGTGGACCTCGCGGTTGCACCATTCGATGATCGGCTGGGCGGCATCCCCCTGACAATTCATGCCGGCCAATCCGTGGTGGAGTTGCCCCTCATGCGCCGTCAGACCCCGAAGCTTGCGGCCCGGGGAATTCTCTCCCGTGATTCCCTAAGAATTGACGGGCTGGCGGTAAACGGCAGACCGGCAGTTGAGGCGGCCCGGTTCGATTACGGGCCGGACGAACCCTTCCGCGCTATGGTCTCTTTCGCCGCCTTTGGCGGCACCGGTAAAATCGAGATCAATTTCCCTGCGGATTATACGGCTTTTGACTGGGAGATTCGGGAGGTGGATGTCTCCGCGGTCGCCGCGCTTTTGGATATGCAAGGACCGTTTCCCGGGGGAATCGCCACCGGCAGCGGCAGGGTTAGCGGCGATCTTGCCGCGCCGTTCGCCCTGACCGGCGCGATCAATCTTGGCGTGACGGACGGAAGAATCCGGGACATTCCCTTCGAACGCCTGGCTCTGGCCGGAAGTTTCGCGGACGGGATTATGCTGATCGATTCCCTGGAAGCGGCGGCGGGGGGCAATTTCCTGTCGGCTTCCGGGGTTTCGGTGTCGCTGACCGCCCTGGTATCAGGGGGCTGGGAAGAGGCGGTTGAAACGCTGAGAGGACGCTTCGAGGCGCGGCTGGAGGATATCCCCGCCCTGCTCACCCTGGCCGGGATTCAGTTGCCCGGGGGAGATCCGCCCGGCGAAATTCCCGCCCATCGTCTGGTAGTGGCGGGTCGGGCCACCGAGGCCGGGATTGTCCTGGAATCCGGCGTCTTCAGCACCGCCGGCGCCCTGGTGGACCTGGAGTACTTCGCAATAAACCGGCCCGGCCCCGGCCTGCTTCAGGCCGGTCTCAGCCTGTCGGCCGGCCTCGCCGCCGATATTTCAGACCTTGGAGGAATCGCGGCCATCTTCGGTGTCGAGGCGGTCGGCGGCGGGTTCCGGGCAACGATTGCCTGTGATGGCCCCTTGGATGAACTCCGGGGAGATATCGAGCTGCGCGGCAGGGATCTCCGCTATCGGACCATCGGGGTTGACACCCTTTTTCTCAAGGCCCGGACCGAGGCGGATGGCTGGCGCATCGTCAACCTTGCCGCCGTTAATGGAGATGACCGGCTTACCGGCAGCGGCGGAATCGCCATGGCGCCGCTGCACTTCAAAGAGCTGGTTCTCGACCTGACCCTTCGGGATTTTCATCCTTATCTCAGCTGGTTTCTGACCGGGGCTGTCCCGGCGGCCCACGGCGAGCTGGCCGGACAGCTTGTCTTGTCCGGTTCACCGGCGGCGCCGGCGGGCGATTTCAGGGTTGTCCTTACCGATGCCGGCATCAATGGGCTCTCGATTTCTCGCGGTGAACTGCTGGGCGGCATGGCGGGGGAAACGGTCGAGGTGACGAAGTTGCGGGTGCGGACTTCGGCGGGAGAGGTGGAGCTGGCGGGCGCTCTTGAGCATCGGGCCTTTCGAGCGCCGCTGACCGGCACCATCGACCGGCTCACCCTGACCCGGGAAGGACTCTCGATGCAACTTTTGGCCCCGGCGGCGTTCAGGCTGGACGGGCTGGATTCGTGGTCCTTCGAGGTGGCCGCCTTGCAAAGCGAGGCCGGGAGCTTCCGCATGGCGGGGGGATTTTTCCCAGCGGTCGGTTATGATTTTTCGTTCCGGTTAAGTGAGGCGGTCAGCGCGCCCCTGCGCCCGCTTTTCCCCGATCTGCCGGTGGAATTCAGCGGCCTTAATGTGACAGGCACGGTCCGCGGCCTCCTTCCAACGCTCGAGGTGGCGCTTAAGGGATCGGTTGCCGAACTGCGTACCTCCGACGCCCTTGTCCCGCTGGCCGGGCAGTTTGACCTGCTGCTTTCGGCCCGGGGCCTGGTCCTCAAGACCTTTTCCTGGACCACGGCGGCCGGTGAGCGGCTTGTACTGGCCGGGACCATCCCCTATGATCCCTATGCCCGCCGCCTTCTCCCGACGGCACTGGAGGTGGATGGCCTTTTTGCGGTATCCGACCTGGAGACATTCACCGTTTTTCTACCCGAGGCATTCCGGGTGCCGGGCCGGCTTAATGGGAAGCTGAGCATTTCCGGCAGCGGCGAGCGCCCGGAAGCGCGCATCGATTTTCACGCCGAAGGGGTCGGATTCCCGGTCTCTTTCCCCGTCCATCCGCCGGGCCCGATTTCGGTGGCAGCAGCGGTGGTCCTGCGCGACAACGACCTGCATCTGGACTCCTTCACCGTCAGCGGCGACGATTTCGGTTTTACCCTGGCCGGGATCTGGCGCCAGGCTGGCGATCTGCTCCAGCGGGGAAGGGCGGCGGATGGCCTGCCCGGCCGTCTCGATCTTCGGGGTGCCTTTTCGGCGGGAGAGATCAGCTGGCTGGCCCGTGGATTCCCGGCAATCCGCCGGCTGGGGGGCAGGGTCGAGGGCACCCTGGCTCTTTCAGGGCCGGCCGCCATCCCGGATCTCGTGGCCGAATTAAGTCTTACCGACGGCGAGTTTCGGGCCGACGGCGCCCTGCCGCCGCTGCACAATCTCCAGGTGCAACTTGGTTTCGCGCAACGAACGGCAACCGTCGAGCGGTTCAGCGGCAGTATCGGCGGCGCGCCGTTTACCGTGACGGGGAGGGTTCTTTTGCCGGCGGCCGAGGAGCCGGTGGCCGATCTCCGGGTTCAGGGCGCCAATCTCCTGCTCTACCGCAGCGAGGCGGTCGGGGTCCGGGGGGATGCCGACATTACCATCCGGGGTTCGTTTGCCGCCCCGGCCTTCGCCGGCACCTTCGCCATTACCGACGGCGGACTGCGCAAGAACATCAACTGGCTCGAACCTCTCCGGGGCATCGGCCGGAGCAGGCCGCCGGTGGCCGGGCCGGCAGGTCCGGGCGGCCTCGGCCTCTCCTTTCGTAACCCGCCCATGAAGGATGCGACTTTTGCGATCCACGTGACCAGCAAGAATCCCTTTCGGATCAAGAGTAACGTGGCCCGGGGAAACTTGCGGCCGGATCTGTGGTTGCGCGGCACCGGGGAAATTCCCTTGCTGACCGGGGTGATTTATATTGATCGCTCCCGGATCATGCTGCCGGCCGGGAAACTCCTGGTTGAAGCCGGGCTCATCCGTTTTGCCGAGGACAGCCCGGGCCGGGCGCTCCTGGAGATTTCCGGGTCGAGCCTGATTCTTGGTTATGAGATCAACCTGACGGTGGAAGGGTCCTCCGATGAGCCCACCGTTGCCCTGTCATCCATGCCGCCGCTGCCCCAAGACGCGCTTCTGCTCCTGCTCCTGACCGGCCGGTTGCCGCCGGGGGTGGGCGACCGGAGCCGCGGCTGGCAGGAAGGCATGCGGGTCGCCCTCTATGTGGGCAAAGGGGTGCTCGCGGATTGGTTCGGCGGCAATGACCTCGATTCCGATGAATCGCTGCTGGATCGTTTCGATGTCGTCGTCGGCCGGGGGATCAGCCGCCAGGGCAACGAGACTATCGGGGCCCAGTACCGCCTGGCGGACAGCGTGATGCGGGACGGCGACGAGCTCTACCTGGTGGCCGAACGGGATGTCTACGACGAATTCAATACGGGGGTTCGGATTGTCTTCCGTTTCAAATAAGATGGCGTCGCAAAAACTCCGATCTCCTGCGTCGTGGCGCA
>JARGFN010000270.1 GCA_029210665.1 Desulfobulbales bacterium | reverse complement strand
GTATTCTCGCTGGGTGGCCATTTATATTTTTTCACATATCCGGATGATTTATACGATTACACAGCCTCGGGGTTATCGGTCAGCCCGGCGTGTTGTCGGCCGGAATCCCGCAGTCGCCTTGCCTTTTTATTCAGCCCGGCCCTTCTGCCGATCAATCGAAAAAGGCGATTCACAAAAAAAATCGTCGAACTCAGACGGCGTGAATAATCGCCAGATAATGGCAGACATTGCCGGTCAGCACAAACAGGTGCCAGACGAAGTGCCCGTAACGCAAACGGTCATCATTGGCGTAGAAGATCACTCCGGTCGTATAAGCCGCGCCTCCCGCCACCAGCCAGGAAAAACCCGCCATCGGCATGAGCGTGTAAAGCGGCTTGATGGCGAGCAGCGCCAGCCAGCCCATGACCAGATAAAGGCCGGTTGAGATTCCCGGGTGCGCCGGTTTGGCGAAAACCTTCAGGGCCACCCCGGCCAGGGCAAATCCCCAGGTCAGACCGAACAGGGACCAACCCCAGCCGCCGCCCAGCACTCCGAGGGTAAAAGGGGTATAGGTGGCGGCGATCAGGATAAAGATCGCCGCATGCTCGATCGTCCGCAAGGTCCGCTTCGCCTGGCCCCGGGGCAGGGCATGGTAGATGGTGGAGGCAAGATACAACAGCATGGAGGCCGCCGCGAACAGTGCGGCGCCGATCGTCAGCCCGGTATTGCCGAAACCGGCAACACCTTTGAACAGATAAGGGGCCGCCCCCGCCGCTGCCGCAAGACCGGCGCCGTGACTGATACTATTGGCTATTTCTTCCCCGGTCGTCTGCCTGCGCATAATAAAAGCGAAAATATATATTCCCGGCTTAGGGGCTGGCCGGTCGGTCCGGCCCGGCACCCTTGGCCTCGATCTCGTCCTGGGAAAAGTGATAATTGGTGGCGGAACTGTTGATCGTGCCCAGGGCGGTGACGAAGACGATCATCGAGGCCCGCAGCCGCGGCGGGGTTTCCTGGAACTGCACCCCGATGGCACAGGTCTGCTGCCCTTTAATCTCGGTCTCCTTGAACCAGGTGATCCGTCCCACGATCGACACGGCGATGGATTCGTCCGGCAAACCGACCCGGAGCCTGATCTTGCGATCCAGAATATCCTCGGCCGGAATATCCCGATATTTCGGGTCGACGATGATACAGGCGCCGCCCAGGGAGATATCGCTGGAGAACCCCTTGGCGGCCAGGGGACTCAAGCCGGGCTGGTGGTCGAAAATATCTAGGCTTAAGGGAATGGTCAGGTTGCGCCGCGAGGTTTTCCGGAAAAACTTCTCCGGTTTCTCATCCTCCGGAATCCGCTGGTATTTGATCAGTTTCCTGATGCCCAGTTTCAGCTCCGGATGCTCGCCGCAGAGAACGCGAAAATCATCCTTGCTGATCTTCAGCAGTTCGGCGGCGGAGGCGGCCGTGACCTGGTAGGTCGTCGTCCCCCGCTTGTCGAAGGAATGATCGTCGCCAAAGTGATCGTTCGCCTTCAGAAACTTGATCTCCCCGGTTTGATCGCTGCCGGCCTCGGGCGAGGACCTGACCAGCTCGCCGGAAATCACGAAATAGAGCGCATCCTCCGATTCGCCGGCCGCCTGGACGACCTCCTCGGCCCCGACCCTGATCTTCTCCAGCCGGGATATCGTCGAACGAAGTTCGGGATAGGACATGGTGGCGAAACATTCGGAGATTGCCGAACGATGCGAGTTTTTCCGGCGCAGGT
>JARGFN010000269.1 GCA_029210665.1 Desulfobulbales bacterium | reverse complement strand
GCGGCGTTTATTTCTCCCATGCCCCCCATGAACCGGCCGGGGGGTGCCGCCAAAAAAGAGGAATTTGTCATGCCTGAAACGACTCCTCGTCGAATAATCCTTCCGGTTTCTGCATTATTCTTTTTTTCCGGAGTTTGCGCCCTGATTTATGAGGTGCTGTGGACTCGTTATCTGGCGGATTTGATGGGGGCTACCTCCTTGTCGCATTTAGTCGTGCTGATGGTCTTCATGGGCGGTCTGGCCCTGGGCGCCGTTCTGGTCGGCCGGCTGGTCGATCGGGGTGGCAACGGTTTGCTTTATTACGGCTGGCTCGAAGTTGGGATCGGTCTTTACGCAGTGCTGTTTCCCTTCCTGGCCAGTTGGGCAACGGGACTCTTCTCCTATCTTGGCGCTTATCTCGGTCCTGGCACAACGGGTCTGCTCTTCCTGAAATTTTTGATCGCTGTCCTGCTTATCACCGCGCCCGCCGTGGCCATGGGCGGCACCCTGCCGGCGGTGACCCGCTATCTGACCGCTTCAACATATGGCCTGCGGCGTAATATCTCGTTACTTTACGGGGTGAACAGCCTTGGCGCGGTCTTGGGCGTGCTGCTCGGCGGCTTTTTCATCGCGCAGTGGTTCGGTCTTTCGGCAGGCATGATCGCTGCCGGAATCTTCAATGTTTCCCTGGGATTATCCGCGCTCGGATTTGCTTGGTTTTTAAGGACATATCCGCGCAGGAAACTCGGGCTGGAAGAAGAAAGCCATTCCCCGCGCCGGTTGGAAGAACGACTTGACGGAGTTACCTATCTTCCTTATGCCAGCCATGGGGCAGTGGTCGCCGCTGGTCTGGCCGGTTTTGCCGGGATGGCCCTGCAGGTCGCCTGGATCCGTTATTTTGCCATTGTCCTGGGCGCTACCCATTCCGCTTTCACTATCGTGGTTGCCGCCTTTATTTTCGGCATCGGCCTGGGGGCGTTGCTGGTCGGAAGCCGCTGGATCGGGAGGATTTCCTTGCCCCTGGTCCTTACCGTAACTTTTCTGGTCACCGTCCTCACCCTGATCGCCGGCCTTTTCTTTTACGGGCGGGCGCCGTTTGAGATCAGCCGTTTTCTGGCGATCATTAACGGCACCCCTTATGCCTGGCCATATTATATGGTGTTAAAGTTCGGCATCTGTTTTCTGCTGATGCTGCTGCCTTCAGTGGCCTCGGGGATGATTTTGCCGCTTTGCGTACGCATTGCCGGCCGCGGCGGCGAACGGGTCGGCCGCGACGTCGCCCTGGTTTATGGTGTCAATACCCTGGGGGCCTTATTGGGTATCGGGATCACCAGCCAGTTGTTGTTCCGGATAATGACCCTGCCCCAAACCCTGCAGGCCATTATGCTGGTCTATGCCTTGGCCACCATCTTTCTGGCCCTTGTCCTGAGGGAAAAGGGCCACAAGTGGATCCTGCTCTTGGCCGGAACACTGCTGGCGGCCCATTTTCTCATGTGGCAGCCCTGGTCGCCGGAACAGCTTCAGGTCTCGCGCATTCATTTCGAGCGCGATCCGTCGTTTGCGTACCGTGATTTTCTCAAGGAAAATAAAACCTATAAGGTAGTGGCGGAACTTCAGGGCCCGGATGTCCATGTCGCTGTCATGGACGACTACTTTTTTCGGGAACCGGTCAGGGTTTTGGTTATCAACGGCAAACCCGACGCATCAAACCAGCCGGGTTCGTCCGATGTCGTAAATTTCGTTCTCGCCGCTCATCTGCCCATGCTAC
>JARGFN010000268.1 GCA_029210665.1 Desulfobulbales bacterium | reverse complement strand
TCACCCCGCCGCCCTGCGGGGCGCCCGATAACGGCGCATCTGCCGCGTTGGCAACCCGTTGATATACCATCAGTATTATCAACATAGTTGCCGCCTTGCATCTGCACCGTTCTCGAACGCTCACGGATTCAGGATATTGTTATGGCCGAATCGGGTGCATGAAACCGGGTCCGGCTGCTTCGGTCCGGCCGATTCAGAAGAGGGCGATTACCTCCGTTACCTTGCGGATCGTTGAGCGCAGGAAGATAACCACTTTGCTGTTCCACCGCGCTTTCTTGGGATGTTTGCTGTTTCCCGGGGACTTTTTGATCGGCAGGATCAGGGTGGGTCGTTTGGAGACGCTTGAGATAATGCCGGCCAGTTGCCATTTTTCCATGTTCATCACCTTTATGTACCCACAGGGCATAAGTTTCGTTTGAGCAGGCAAGCTGCTCAACTCAGCTATATAATAGGTCACACCCGTTGGAAAAAATGCCTTTGTAACTAATTCTATCACATTCTTTTCAGAAAAAAGAAATTGTTGAATAAAATATTTATTCAGGATTGCCGTCGGGGGGATTCGCTCTTGATGATCGCCTTAACCGACCTTGCGCCAGCTTCCGTCAATGAGCAGATAGTGCGGTGAAAAGGCGGCCTTGTAGTTCATGGAGCTGGACTGTTCGATCCAGTAGCCGAGATAGAGGTTGCGGATGCTATGTTCCCGGCAGAGGGTAATCAGATTGATGATATTGAAGGTGCCGGGACTGCGTTTGGCCGTGGCGGGGTCGAAAAAGAAGTAAACCGCGTTGAGCCAGGTTTTGCCGATATCGATTACCGAAACCCCGACCGGTTTCTCTCCCGAATAATAGCGTATCGCCATTGAGAACTCCGAGGAATTAAGGAAAAAACCGGCATAGTAATCCCCGGCCCGGTTGTTTTTACCCGGGAAGCGGTGGTCGAAAAAACTCTGGAGAAGTTCCGTGGTTTCCTGGTCCGGGGTCAGGGGGGTTCTTTTGATGGTAAGGTCCCGGTTCTGTCCGGCGCAGCGGCGCTGGCTGCGATTCGGCCTGAATTCGAATGGGTCCAGCTTGATCGGAATACATCTTTGACAATCCTCGCAGGCCATGGTGTAAATCGTGTCGCCGTAACGCCGGTATCCGGCGGCCAGCAGGGTTCCCATGATTTCTTCAGGGATTTTATCGAGTCTTGCCATCCTGTAAACCGCCCGGTAGTCCAGCCCGTAAGGGCATTCGGTGGGAATGTCCCGCAGGCGGCGGGCCAGGGCCTTAAGCAGCAATTTCTCGTTGTTGGTGAATGTCAGGGACATGAGGTGATGGTGTCGCAAAAAGGCTTGAGGTGGCCGGTTGCCGGTAATTGATGCGAACCGGGAGAAGATCCATTGTCAGCGATCACAGGGCGCCGAATCTGCTGTGTTATCGGCCTGCTCATGTACACCAGTACACATCGCAGGGTGATGGATTGCATCTCCGGCACCCTGTGATCGCTTGCCAGATGGGAGATTGGTCAATCCTGGGTGGTTTATCCCGTGATTAGTTACGATCCATTGCCTTTCAGGATAAATCGTCCCGGGAAAATGAGCAAGGGCGGGTTGGCCACGGCGGGGCGGGGGCGCAAGGTTTCCGGACCCGGACGGGCGCAGCCTACCGACCGGCCTGGGAATTTGCTGTGCGGAAAATAAAATGGAAACGGGCGGATCTAAGCCGTTGTCCTGAATCCGTGACGGCTTAGCGGGGGATTTTGCTTTCTCCGTTTGTTGTTACGT
>JARGFN010000072.1 GCA_029210665.1 Desulfobulbales bacterium | reverse complement strand
TCAACATCGTTGCCGCCTTGCATCTGCACCGTTCTCGAACGCTCACGGATTCAGGAATTTACCATGGTGCCGAAACTGCCCGAACTGCCGATCAACGCGATCCTGCCGGAACTGCAAAAGGCCCTGGCCGTTAGCCCGAGCGCGGTGCTGACCGCCGAGCCCGGCTCCGGCAAGACCACCATCGCCCCCCTCGCCCTCCTCGAAGAACCCTGGCTGGCCGGGGGCAAGATCATCATCCTCGAACCGCGCCGCCTGGCCGCCCGGGCCGCGGCGGCCAGGATGAGCGAGCTTATCGGCGACCGGCTCGGCAATATGGTCGGCTACCGGGTCCGCTTCGACAGCCGGGTGAGCAAAAACACCAGGATCGAGGTGGTCACCGAAGGCATCCTGATCCGGATGCTCCAGAACGACCCGGAGCTTGGCAGCACCGGCCTGGTGATCTTCGATGAATTCCACGAACGCAGCCTCCAAGCCGATCTGGCCCTGGCCCTCTGCCTGGACCTCCGTGGACTCCGGGAGGACCTGAAGATCCTGGTGATGTCGGCGACCATCGACACCGCCGGGGTCGCGACTCTCCTCGGCGACGCGCCGGTGATCAGCGGCGCAGGGCGCTGCTTCCCGGTTGCGGTCGAGTACCTGAAACAGCAGTCCCGCGAGGGGCTGATCAACAAGACGGCAAGGGGCATCGACCGGGCCCTGGCCGAACAACGGGGCGATATCCTGGCCTTTCTGCCGGGCGGCGGCGAGATCCGCCAAGTCGAGAAAATCTATAAAGGACGCGACCTGGACTGCCTGCCCCTTTACGGCGACCTGCCCCTGGAGCAGCAGAATCGGGTTTTTGCGGAAAATTCGGGGCGCCGCCGCCTGATCCTCGCCACCCCGATCGCCGAGACCAGCCTCACTATCGAGGGGATCACTACCGTGGTCGACAGCGGCCTGGTCAAGTCGCCCCGATTCGACCCGGCCAGCGGCCTGACCCGGCTTGAGACGATCCCGATCTCCAAGGCCTCGGCGGAGCAGCGGGCGGGCCGGGCCGGCCGGCTCGGCCCCGGTCATTGCTACCGACTCTGGACCATGGCCGAGCAGCACTCCCGGCCCGACTTTCTGCCCCCGGAGATCGTCAACAGCGATCTCGCCCCGCTCCTTCTCGAACTGGCCCTCTGGGGAGTAAGCGATCCCGGCGAGCTCAGCTGGCTCGACCCGCCCCGCCGGGGCCGGGTCGAACAGGGGCGCAGACTGCTTCTCGATCTTGCGGCTATCGATGCCAAAGGGGCGATCACTAAGCTGGGCCGCGAACTGGCCGGATTTTCTCTCCATCCCCGCCTCGCCCTGATGCTGGTCCGGGGCCGGACGCTCGGCCAGGTCACCCACGCCTGCCGGTTGGCGGCGCTGCTCAACAACCGCGATCCCTTGAAAGCCGGGGCGGGCCGCTATTCCGCCGATCTCGACGAGCGCCTGCGGCTGCTTTCCGCCTTCGAAAGGGACGGCGCGGGAGCGGTCCGGGCCAAAGGGGGCGATCCGGCCGCCTGCCGACGAATCCTCCAGGAAGCGGCCCAGTACCGCCGCCTGCTCGGCAATGGTCTAAAAGATCGGGACCAGACCTCATCGCCGGGCAGTCTCTTGGCCCATGCCTATCCGGACCGGATCGGCCGAGAAAAAACGGCCGGCCGCTACCTCCTCGCCTCCGGGCGCGGGGCGACCCTGCCGGACGGCGATCCCCTCGGCCGGTCCGAACTATTGGTCGCCGCAAGTCTTGACGCCGGCAAAACGGAGGGGCGGATTTTCCTGGCCGCGCCGCTTACCATGGCCGAACTCAGAAGCGAACACGGCCGGCTGATCCAGACCGGGAAGAGGGTCTACTGGGACGAAGAACAGCAAAGGGTCATCGCCGTCGAGGAAGAGCGGCTGGACAGTCTGGTCCTGAACCGGAAAATTTGGCCGGACCCCGACCCCGAAGAAGTCCGCCGCTGTCTCCTGGAAAAGATCCGCCGGAGCGGGATGGACTCTCTCCCCTGGCGGAAGAAAAGCCGGGAGCTGCAGGCCCGGCTCCGGAGCCTCCATTTCTGGGAGCCGGACCGCTGGCCCGAGATGAGCGACGAAACCCTCCTTGAAGACCTCTCCTGGCTCGAACCTTATCTGGCCGGGGCCACCGGCATCAGCGATCTGAAAAAGCTGGATCTAAGCGAAATCCTCCTGGCCCGTTTTTCCTGGCAGCAAAGGCAGGAGCTGGAACGGCTGGCCCCGAGCCATCTTGAAGTGCCGAGCACCACCCGGATCAAGCTCCATTACCGGCCCGGTGAAGCGCCGGTTCTGCCGGTGCGAATCCAGGAGATGTTCGGCTGCCTGGCAACACCGACGGTGGCAAACGGCAGGGTGGCGGTCCTGATCCACCTCCTCTCCCCGGCCCGCCGACCGATCCAGATCACCGCCGATCTCGCCGGTTTCTGGCGCACAACCTATCCGGAAGTCAAAAAGGAGCTGGCCGGCCGCTATCCCAAGCATTACTGGCCGGAAGATCCGCTTGCCGCCGAACCGACCAGCCGGGCCAAACGGAGGAAGCGATAAATGTTGATGATCTCACAAAAAGTCGAAAAACCCTTCGCCAGGCTCAGGGTGAGCGAATTAACTTACTGATTTAACGCTCGTGCCGAGCTTGTCGAAGTGCGCTCCGCTAATCATTGGCGACTTTTTGCGACGCCATCAATGTTTGCGCTTTGACGAATCGGTTGCGTCGCTTGATCAAGCCGGACATCCTCCCGCCGGCTATCCATTTTCATCCTTAACCATCCGTGATACACTGTCTACCTAATGACGCCTTAGCATATACCTGAACCCTAGAGAAAAGGTTATCGGATTACCGCCATGGAAATTATCATTATCAGCCCTGAGATTCTTGCCACCGGGATTGCCATCTTCCTCGCCAGGATCGCGGATGTATCGCTCGGCACCCTTCGGACCATCAGTATAATCCGCGGCCGGAAATGGATGGCCTTTGGTCTGGGGTTGATCGAAATTATGATCTGGCTGACGGTGATTTCGGCCGTGCTCCTTAAAATCAGGGAATCGCCGATCCTTGGCCTCTTTTACGCGTTCGGTTTTGCCACCGGCAACATGGTCGGCATCAGAATCGAAAAATGGCTGGCCCTGGGCAATATCAACCTGCGGATAATCAGTCGGCATTATTACTGCGAGATGGCCACCTCCGTCCGGGCGGCGGGCTTTCCCGTTACCGTCTTTATGGGTGAGGGCGGGACCGGACCGGTCGGCGAACTCTATATTGTCTGCGCCGGCCGCGATCTGAAAAAGATTCTCTCCCTGGTCAGGGGAATCGACCCCAACGCCTTTTACATTTCCGAACAGGCGGTGGAAGTCAGCAAGATATACCGGCCGGTTCTCCACCCCGTCACCGGCTGGCGGGCCATTCTAAAAAAGAAATAATTCGCCCGGCCTGGGAGTCAGTTGTTGCCGCCACCCCTTTTTAGCCAGGAAAGATGAACCCGCCCAGGGTTGTAATCGATTACCTGCTCAAGATTTTCGGCTTTATGGATTCGCGCCGTTCCCGGCGCGGGCGACCGATCAGCGGGACAGCTACTTTTTCACCCTGGGACTCTTTTTTGTCGGCTGTATTTCAGAAATTTCCGCGCCGCCATCAAGCCTTGCAGATAAACTTCTTGCCGACACATTTGATGATATTGGCCAGCATCGGCTCGGCCACCCCGTAGAAAACCTTGCGCCCCTCCCGCCGGCTTTTCAGAAGGCCGCGGTCCTTCAGGAGGCGCAGGTGTTCCGAGGCCATATGGCTGGGGATATCGCAGGCTTCGGCCAGTTCGCCGACCGGCCGTTCCTCCTTCAGGAGAATCTCGATCATCCGCAGCCGGCAGGGATGGGCAATGGTCCGGAGGCACTCGGCCGCATTCTCCAGACTCTCCATTCCCATCAGTTCGTCATTGATCTCGTTCATAACAGGGAATTGTTATATCGAAAACAGACGATATGTCAAGCAGCAACTCCGGCCCGCTTGCCCCTATTTTCTCAGGAACGGCAAAATTCGGCTTTCGCACACTTCGGACAGGGCGGCAGGCGACCCGGTTTCTTCAGGTGGATCTCCGCCCCGCACCCAACACAGGTGAATTCCCCGCCGTGGGTGATCTCGCCGGTTCTGTAGGAAAGAGAGCTATCCAACTTGTCACTGAGGTTTTTGGTCCATTCGCTCAAGCCCCTGACAAGATGCAAAAAAAAGGCCCCGCCCTTGTCCAGGGAAAGTTTACCGATGTATTCGGCCTCGTTGGAGATTTCCCGCCAGAGGGCGCCCCCCTTGTTATACAAGCGGTTGAAATCTTCCCGGGCCGCCTCGATATCCTTGTCAACTTTCGGCCTCACCTGATTGACCGTGGAGGCGATATCCTTTTTCAGGGTTTCGCCGGCCCGGGTGATTGTCGCCACCGAGTACTGTTCCAGGTAGTGGCTGGTCAAAAGATTGATGTTGCCCTGCTCCTTGAGAATTTCCACCCGCTCCCACATCAGATGCCGGGCCTGGGGGTCGAGGCCGATGGTCGGCTCGTCGAGAATCAAAAGCCGCGGCTCGTTGATCAGGGCCCGGGCCAGCAGGAGCCGGCGCCGCTGGCCGCCGGAGAGATGCTCGATAATCTCGCCGCGCCGGTTGGCGAGGGCGAAGAAATGCAACAGCTCCTCGGCCCTGACCAGGGCTTTTTCCCGGGGGATATTAAAGTAACCCGCGTAGTGAGCAGATTCTCGGCCACGGTAAGGTCCGGGTCAAAGCTGTCCGCCTGGGGAACCACGCCGACCAATCGCTTGACCAGCCGATGATTTTCCGGGATTTGCCGGCCGAGAATGTCGAGCCGCCCGGCGCTCTTGCGAACCAGGCCCAGCAAAATATTAATGGTAGTGGTCTTGCCTGCCCCGTTCGGGCCCAGAAAACCGACGCACTATCCCGGGTGAATAGTAAAGGAGATGGAATCGACGGCACGACGATCACCAAAATCCTTGGAAAGTCCGAGCACCGAAACAACCGGGACCGCAAGCTGGCGAGGTTGCCCGGGATCACCTGAGTTTACTTGAGAGTGCGGATTAGTCATCGATAAATCAAAAAAGTTAAGTAGTACTGCCGGTCCGGCTCGCCACTTTTCCACGAGACAAATGATTTTACAACAAACAAAGCGGATGGCATCGCAAAAAGTCGCGATCGCCACAATGCCATTTCGCCCAACGGGAGAAATCTTATACCGCAAGGGCATAAGTCTCGTACGAGCAGACAAGCTGCTCAAATCGGCTTTAATAGTTTCGGTTGGTTAAAGAACAAGATTTCTCACATGCTTTCGAAATGACAGCTTTTTCGACTTTTTGTGAACTGGTCAAAGCAGGGTTGCCGCGCAAAACCTCATCGGCTTCAGGATACTCCAGCTATGATTTGACTTGAGACTCCCAACTGTTGTAGAATTTTTCATGCAATGGCTCGCTTTTTCTCGATCCGCAATTCTCCGGGGGACAAGAAATGCTCAAATTGATTGTTAAATTACTTAAGATTCTGAACTCGGAAACCGATCCGGGCCAAATCAGTCTTGGTTTTTGTTTCGCCTTGATCATCGGGTTGACCCCGTTAATGTCCCTCCACAATATCCTGGTCATCTTCCTGGTCTGCATCCTGCGGACCAACCTGTCGGCCTTTCTGCTCGGTTTTTTGATCTTCACCGGGATCGCCTATCTTCTCGACCCCCTCTTCAACCGGCTGGGCCTTGTGCTGTTGACCGCCGACCCCCTAGAACCGCTCTGGACTTCAATGTACAATCTGGCCCTGTTCCGCCTGGAAAGCTTTAACAATTCGATGGTGATGGGCAGCCTGGTCTTTTCCCTGGCGCTCTTTATCCCGTTGTATTTCCTGTTTAACCTGCTCATCGTCAAGTATCGGGATTACCTGCTAGGCTGGATCGAAAAAAGTCGGCTGATGAAATTTTTCATGGCCAGCAGGTTTTATCGGATCTACAAAAGTACCTCTGATTTGGGAGGGACAACATGAAAAAGATAATCCGTTGGCAGGGATTTACGTATTTCGGGGTTTTGCTCGCCCTGCTCTGCTTTTTCACCTTCTTTTTTATCGACAACTTTATTCGCCGGCAGATCGAAAAACTGGGCAGCGCCATGGTCGGCGCCAAAGTGGAACTGGCTAAGGCCGACCTCTCTTTTTTCCCGGCCGGTCTGGAGCTGTCGCGCCTGCAAATTACCAATCCCGACAACCCCATGCGCAACACCGTCGAAATCGAGCAGATCGCCATGACCATCAACGCCCTGAGGTTGCTGGAAAGGAAAATCATCATCGAGGAAATGGCCGCGGAGGGGATTCGTCCCGACACCCCCAGGGATAGATCCGGAGTGCTGCCGCAACATCCCGCCCGGCAGACGGAACCCGGTCCCGAAAAAACAAAAGAAGGCTTCAAGGTTCCCGATCTTGAAATTCCTGATGTCAAGGAGGTGCTGGCCAGGGAAAAGCTGGAAAGCATCACCCTGGCCGCCGACTACCGAAACAAGCTGGACGAGGAAACCGCCCGCTGGCAACAGCGCCTGGCCGCACTGCCCGATCAGGAGAAGCTGGATGGATACAAAAAAAGGCTGGAAAAACTTAAAGGCGGCAGCGGCGGCCTTGCCGGCCTGCTCGGCGGCGCCACGGAGCTGGTCGCCCTGCGCAAAGAGATCCAGGCCGATCTGGACCGTTTACGGGCGGCCCGGGATGAATTCGAGAAGACCTCGGAATCATACCGAAAGGATCTGGCGGAACTCAAGAACATTCCCCGGCGAGACCTGGAACGGCTGGTTGACAAGTACACCCCTTCGGGGGAAGGCCTGGCCAATCTGAGCGCCATGGTCTTCGGGGATAAAACCGGTAACATCGTCCGGAAGTCATTATTCTGGTACGAAAAGGTCCAACCCCTGCTGGCCCGAACCACGGAGAAAAAAGAGGGCAACAAGGTTGTTAAAACGATCAGGGGAGAAGGGGTCTGGGTGAAGTTCGAGGAGAAAAATCCGCTGCCCGAATTTCTGATCCGCCGCATTGCCGCCTCGGCAGAGATCGAAGCAGGTCGTTTTGACGGAACCATCATCAACGTCACCCCCGACCAGGACATCCTCGGCGCCCCCCTCACCTTTAATTTTAGCGGGGAAGCCCTGCGGGAACTCCGGGCCATAAACTTCGTTGGCGCCTTCAACCATGTCAACCCCGACCGTCCCCGGGACTCGCTCAATCTGGCAATCCAGGGCTATTCAATTCAAAAAAACGAACTGAGCGACAACGACACCCTGCCGCTTGCCATCGAGAGCGGCCTTGCCGATCTTGAAGGCCAGGCGGTCCTGCAAGGAAACAAGATAGGCGCAAATCTCCAGGTCCGATTTTCCTCGGCCCGCTTTATCGTCGATTCCTCCCGGTCGGGAAGTGCCGTGACCCGGGCACTGGCCGAAGCGCTGGCGGAGATCAGTAATTTTACCGCCCAGGTCGAAATCGACGGTGAAATTGACGACTATACCATGCGGATCAGTTCCGATCTGGACCAGGTCCTGAAAAATGCCGTATCGCGTACCATAAACAAGAAAACCGCCGATTTTGCGCGGGACTTAAAAGAAAACATTACGGCAAAGGTGGGAGAACCGCTGGCCGCGGCAGAAAGCGCCTTCACCGACTTCGGCAACATCTCCGAAATAATCGCCGCCCGGCTGCAAATGGGAGACAATCTCCTGCGGTGACTTTTTGCGAACTCATCAATAATGCGATCTCACGGAAATCATGGCATCACGGGAGGGTTGGAGATGGACAGAAAACTGTTTTCGGAAAAGGAGCTGCTTTCCTTTCTCAATGTGGAATTGCGCAAGACCGGCGAGCCGGAAAATTGCTTTTTCGAGTCAATTGTCAGATTGAGGGTGGATGACCGGGCGGGCTGCAACTGGGCTTATGCCAAGCTGAAGGGATTGGCCGACGATCATCTCTGTCCGCCCGCGGCGGATAAAATCGTCACCAGGGCGCGCGACGAATATAACCTGAAATAATGGAAGAATTGCCATGAACGGAAGTGCCGGGTCGAAAACAATAATCCTGATCCTGTTAATCGCCGGCCTCACTCATCCGGCCTGGGCCGCCGAAAACTGCCGGCCGACCCCATACGATGAGATTGGCCCCTTTTACCGGCCCAACGCCCCGATCCGCTCCAGCGTCGGCAAGGGCTATCTGCTTGAAGGCACGGTGAGGTCCGCCGAAGGATGTAAACCGTTGCCGGGGGCCGTCATCGAATTCTGGCTGGTCAACGAACAGGGTGGATACGACGACGCGCACCGGGCCACGGTCATCGCCGACCAGAAGGGCGAATATTCCTTTGCGAGCAACCGGCCATCCGACTATGTCGGCCGGCTGCCCCACATCCACATCAGGGTCACCGCCGCCGGCCACCAGGAGTTGATAACCCAGCATTATCCCGAAAAGGGCAAAGCCCGAGGCGACTTCGATCTGGTTCTCCGGAAAGCTATAAAGTAATGGCGAAAAGTCGTCAGGGTCGGGAGTCAATTGTTTCCGTGGCGGATTGAGCCCGGCAATAATCCATCTTCAGAAAACGGGTGACCACCTCGGGATCGAAGTGGCTGCCGGCCCGGGACTCGATATGGGCGCAGACCTTTTCCAGGGGCCAGGCCTTGTGATAGCGCCGGTCGTGGGCCAGGGCGTCCCAAGTGTCGGCAACCGCGAAAATCCTGGCGGCGAGCGGAATCTCCGTCCCCTTCAGCCCCCTGGGGTAACCCGTGCCGTCCCACCGTTCATGATGGCAATAGGGGATATCCAGGGCCGGCTTCAGATATTCAATCTTCGAGAGCATTTCATAGGCGGCGAGCGGATGGTGCTGGATCAACCGACGCTCTTCTTCGGTCAACGGCCCCTCCTTCATTAAGACACTGTCCGGAACCGCCATTTTGCCGATATCATGCAACTGGGCGCCGCGGGTAATATGGACGAGCTGATCGCCGCGAAGGCCGAACTGCCGGGCGATATCCCTGGTTATCCCGGCGACGCGCCGGGTATGGCCCCGGGTCTCCTGATCGCGCAGTTCGAGGGCGTAACCCCAGCCCGCGATGGTCGTATCATAGGCCTTGATCAGTTCGAAATTGCTGCGCTGCAAGGCTTCATTAATGATACGCAGTTGCCGTTCATGGGCAACGATCCGCCGCAGGGCGCTCAGGGTAATTCCGGTAACCAGAAAGACGAAAAAACCGCCGAAGAAGAAAACCGTCGCGGTGATTATCGCCAGGGGAAAGGCTGAGGCGCTCAGGTAGATAAACAGGAAAAAAAGATAACCGGTCAGGAAGAAGGCCATCAGACAGGCCATGAGCCGCCATCTGGACTGGAGTTGTTCCGGAATCCGCCGGCCCGCCCGCAGATGAAGAAAAAGCGCGGCGGATATAAACAGGGTCCCGGCAATTATGGCGCCGATAATCAGGAAACTCAGGGAATCCATGGTTCACTCATATATTATTTATAAGGTTGCCGGAACGATTCAGGAATTAATTCAATTATCGGTCAGCAACCAGATAGTCCGTCCGGCCGAATTTACCATTGCGGCCGGATAAATGTTCGAAATCCCGGGGGGCTGCGAGACAATTTCGCGGGTAAGCGCCGCCTTTTCCCCGCCGACCGCCATGACAACAACCTTCCGGGCCCGATTGATAACCGGCAGGGTCAGGGTTATCCGTGCCACCGCCGGAGCGGCTGCGGCGGGAGGAGAAGATACGGTAACCCAGCTTTCTTTTTCCCGCAAGGCGTCGGCAGCCGGGAACAAAGAGGCCACATGGCCGTCATCCCCCAGGCTGAGCAGGACCAGATCGAATTGCGGCAAGTCGATCTTCCCTCCCGTTTCAGCGCCAAAATAGCCCCGCAAGGTTTTTTCATAAGCGGCGGCGGCTTCCGCAGGGGAGTCGCAGCTGTCAGGAGTCGGGATCAGATAGATACGATCATCGGCTATTCCGCACGGATCGAGCAAGCGGCAGCGCACCATACCGCCATTACTGTCCGGATGAGCTTCGGGAACCCAGCGTTCATCGCCCAGAAAAAAATCGGTCCGGCGCCAGATTTCCTGAAAGTCCGGACGGATATGGAAATCGACCAGATGGCGGTAAAGGGCGCGCGCCGCCCTGCCGCCGGTGAGGACCAGATTAAAGCGGCCCCTTTTGCCAACGGCCTCGCGAGCGGCGGTCTCGATCAACTCAACCGCCTCCAGGAAAAGAGCCCGCCGGCTTATCCGCTCATCAACTTCCCTTTCCAGAGAAGCCCCCAAATCAGCGCCGCCTATCGTTATTTTAGCCACTATACCCCTGTAATTACTTGTTTATCCGGCCGCGACCACGGATTCGGGAATTATCCCATTAAATCATCCATCAGGCCGCGGGCCTCCTCCGGCCCCCAACTGCCCGCCTCATAGAACTTCAGCCGCGCCTTGCGGTCATCACACTGTTCGCAGATCTCCAGGACAGGGTCCAGAAACGCCCAGGCCAGCTCCACTCCGTCCTGTCGCCAGAAGAACATCTGTTCCCCCTGCATGCAGTCCAGAAGAACCTTCTCATATGCCGTCGGAAGCGGGCCGAAAGCGTCATCATAGTACTTAAAACCCAGGTCGGTGGTGCGCAGGCAAATCCTCGGACCCGGCACCTTGGCCTGAAAAGAGAGATTAATCTCCTCGTCCGGAAAGATCCCGAAGGTCAGACGATTGGCCCCAACCTTCCCACCGATGACCTCTCGGAACATCGAGTGCGGCACCTCCTTGAACTGGATGACCAGCCGGGTGTCCTTCCGGGCCATTCTCTTGCCGGAAATCAGATAAAACGGCACCTCCTGCCAGCGCCGGTTATCGAGATACACCCTGAGCATGGCGAAGGTGGGAGTCAGGGAATCGGCCCGGACCCCGTTTTCCCGTCGGTAGCCGGCCACGGCCCGCCCCTTGATCCGCCCTGGTCCATACTGGCCGAGCACCAAGGCGTCTTCCTGGCCGGGAGCAGTGAAGGGCCGGAGGCAGCCGAGCAGCCTGGTCTTTTCATCCCTGATCCGCTCGGCGGTGAAACCGGCCGGCGGTTCCATGCCGATCATGGCCAGGAGCTGCAACATGTGGTTCTGAAACATGTCGCGCAAAACCCCGGCCCGGTCGTAGTAACCGGCTCGGGTGCCGACCCCCAGCTCCTCGGCGGAAACGATGCCGACATGGTCGATATAATCGCGGTTCCAGAGGGGTTCGAAGATGCTGTTGGCGAACCGGAACATCATGGTGTTCTGCACCGTTTCCTTGGCCAGATAATGGTCGATCCGAAAGATCTGCTGCTCCGAAAATCCGCGATGAAGAGCGGCGTCAAGGACCTTGGCGCTGGCCAGGTCATGTCCGAACGGTTTTTCGACAATAATCCTGGTCCAGCCCCGTCCCACGTCGTTTTCGCCGGCCAAACCGGCATCGATCAGTTGCGCGGAAATTACCGGATAAACATCGGGGGGGACGGCCAGGTCAAAGATGGTATTGCCGCCGGTGCCGCCCCGTTTATCAAGCTCCTTCAGAAAGGCGGCGAGTTCCCCATAACTTTGCGGCGCCTCGTATTGGACGGTCCGATAATGAAGGAAGGAGGTGAACTCGTCCCAGCGCGGATGCCCGGCCAGGTCGGCAGGAGAATTTTCCGCAAGTCGCTGCCGAAAACCGTCATTATCAAGGGCGGTTCGCCCGCAGCCGATGATCGAACAGGGCTTTGGCAGGTTGCCGCCGCGAAAGAGGGCAAAAAGGGCGGGAATAAGTTTTCGGGCGGTCAAATCCCCGGTGGCGCCGAAAATGACCAGCTGACATGGCTCCAGATCCTTGGCGAGCAGACTGCAGGCGGGCGCCCCATTCGGCCCCCCTTCATCGCTAGTCTCAATCCTTTCCATGGCCATATCACCTCTTGAGCAGGCCGCCGCGGCTCGGACAGGGGCCGGCTGCTCACCACATTATCGGCTTCCAGCCAGCCACGCCTGGCCTGGCCGACTCCGAAACTTATGCCCTGTGGTATATAGTTACGATTCGCCCCCCAATGGGCTGTTGCAATTCATCGGGCAGGGGAAGGGCGCCGGTTCCGACGATGGTTTCTATCTTGGCGGCCGGAGAACTTGGCTCCCCGACGAGGTCCGGCAAATGCCTGCCCTCGCTCCGGGGCTCTCTTTATTCAAGCTTGAAGGTGACTTTCATATGGACCCGATAGGTCTTAATCCGATTGTCTTCAATCAAGACTTCCTGATCCTTGACCCAGACGCTCTTTATATTCTTGATTGTCCTTGTGGCCCGAGTGATTCCGGTTTCCATTGCGTCTTCAAAGCTCTTTTCCGAATCGGCACTTAATTCCACAATTTTTGCAACCGATGCCATCTTCTCGCCTCCCTGCCTTTGCCGTTTCATCCGAACAAATCGATATTCCCGGGCTC
>JARGFN010000071.1 GCA_029210665.1 Desulfobulbales bacterium | reverse complement strand
ACCCACAGGGCATAAGTTTCGTACGAGCAGACAAGCTGCTCAACTCAGCTTTATTCCTGATTGCCGGTCTTCCGCTGGGCCTGCTCGATCAATTCGACCAGCGAGAGAACTTTCGGCTTTGGAGGGGTATCAAATACTTCCCGCCACTCCGTCTCGGTCAGTTCGGCGCGCAGAAACTCCTCAACGGGAAAAAATTCATACCAGCAATCCATGATCCGGGGACAGGGTAGACCGGAATTTTCCAGGCGACAGTAGGGAAAATGGATCAGATGGCCCAGTTTGCGGCATCTGATCCTGAAATCGTCCCGCGGCGATATCCTGTCGGGTTTCGGCATGTCGGCTTTCACTAGGGAAACTGGCCCCAAGGGCCATAGGGGATACAATTACAATTATCGGCAATTAACCGAACCGATAAAGACCGATATTACTTCCTTGACCGCCCGCCGTCCACCAAAACCCCAAAAACGCGGCAACTTATCGAAAATTATACTGGATTCCCAGATAACTCATCCCTTTCAGATCAAGAGTCCGGGTTTTTGTAACCGGTATCGACCGGCAGATTTTTTTTGGCCCAGCAGGCCGCCACCAGTTCGTCGCACCGCTCGTTCTGGGGATGACCGGCATGACCCCTGACCCACTTAAAGGTCACGTCGAGCCCTTCAATCAGATCGAGCAGTTCCCCCCAGAGATCGGGATTAAAGGCCGGTTCCCCGGTTGATTTGAGCCAGCCCCGTTTCCGCCAGGCCCTGGCCCACCCCTTGTTGATCCCGTTCACCACGTATTGGGAATCGCAATAGACCGTAACCGGTTTATCGCGGTATTCCAGCTCGCGCAAAGCGACGATGCAGCCCATCAGTTCCATGCGGTTGTTGGTGGTGTGTCGGTAGCCGCCGCACCGCTCCGTGGTCTCGCCGTTGCAGATCTGGACGATCCCGTATCCGCCGGGGCCGGGATTGAAACGGGCGCCGCCGTCGGTATAGATCGACACCTCACCCGGTTTGGGCGCGGGATCGGCCGCGGTCGAACCGGGTTTTTTGGCGGGTTTCGATCCGGCTCCGGCTTTCCGGCCGTCTTGAGGTTTTTCGAGCCAGCCCTCCGCTTCGCGCCTGGTCGGGAATCCTTTATACCTGGCGCCGGGGAAGCCCCGCACCTGGGCGTTGGCCTCGGGCCAGTTGTCGTAAATGCCTGGTTTAGCGCCAACCGCGATCGCGTAAAACTTTTTCTTTGCGGCCATTCGTGCAATACTCTCCATGAAAATTAAACTTTTCCCGGCCTTTCTCTTCGCTCCAATCGCCTTATTTTAAAGACAAGAGAGTCCGGAAGCGGTCAAGTTATCGTTGACTTACCGATCGAGTTCCATGCTACCCTTTAAGAAGAAAATTAAAAGAGGATTTTATGACCCGGCACACCAAAATAATCGCCACCATCGGACCATCCACGGCCGAGGAAAAGGATCTGCTGGCCCTGATGGAGGCCGACGTCAATGTCTTTCGATTCAATTTCTCCCACGGCAGCAACAAGCGGAAAGGCGAGGTAATCGGAATGGTCCGGCAGGTTGCCGCCCGCACGGGACGGGTTGTCGCCCTGCTCGGCGACCTGCAGGGGCCGAAGATCAGAACCGGTGAGATGAAAAACGGCGCCCTGGAAGTGCGTTCCGGAACAAAGGTCATAATCACCAGCCGAGAAACGATCGGCAAGGACGGGGTCATCTCGACCGGCTACCGTAATCTGCCGGGCGACGTCAAGAAAGGCGACCGGATCCTGATCGACGACGGCGCCATTGAATTCAAGGTCGAGGGGATCAAGGGGCAGGATGTGCTGTGCCTGGTCATCAGCGGCGGCACCGTCAAGAACCACAAGGGCATCAACCTGCCGGGCGTGGAAATATCCGCCCCGGCCCTGACCGGCAAGGATCTGGAAGATGTCGCCTTCTGCGTCCGCCATGACCTTGATTTTATCGCCCTTTCCTTCGTGCGCCGGGCAAGCGACATAATCCAGCTTAAAAGATATTTGCAGTCCCTGCGAAGTGAAATCCGGGTTATCGCCAAGATCGAAAAACCGGAGGCAATCGACGATTTCGACGCCATCCTCGCCGCCGCCGACGGCATCATGGTGGCCAGGGGCGATCTGGGGGTGGAAATGAACCCCGAGAAGGTGCCGCTGCTCCAGAAAAACATCATCGCCAAATGTAACCGGGCCGGCAAGCCGGTGATTACCGCCACCCAGATGCTGGAGAGCATGATTCACAACCAGCAGCCCAGCCGGGCCGAAACCTCCGATGTGGCCAACGCCATCCTCGACGGCACCGACGCGGTGATGCTGTCCGGCGAGACCGCCATCGGCAAACATCCGCACCTGGCCATCAGGGTGATCAACCGGGTAGCCCTGGATATCGAGCAGGGTCTGCCCCGGGGCAACAACACCCTTTCTTTTTTCGAATTAGATTCCCGCGGCCGAACCGTCGCCAGCGTCACCGAGGCTATCGGCCAGGCGGCCTGTCGGGTCGCCGCCGAGGTCGGCGCCAAGGCGATCCTCGCCTTTACCCAGACCGGCAACACGGCGACCCTCGTCACCAAATACCGGCCCTCGATCCCGATTTACGCGGTTACCCCTTCCACCCGGGTTCAAAGACGGATGTGCATGTACAGCGGCGTCCGCGCCCTGGTGGTCGATTTTCAGGGCAATACCGAGGCGCAGATCGACGAGGTTGAAGCGGCGGTCCTTGCCTCCGGAGTCCTCCGGAACGGCAGTCTGGTGGTCATCACCATGGGCAGCCCCCTCTCGACTCCCGGCACCACCAATCTCCTGAAGATCCACCGGTTGAGCGGCGGATAACCGCAAGGGCAACAAGCCGCCCATCGGTAATTGGTCCGCAAAAAAAAATTTAATTTGACACCGGCAAGCTTCCGGTAATAGCCTTTTATTGAAGGCCGGGCCGTTGTCAAGCGATAAGCTGGTCACTGAGGACACGCTCACAGGAGGAGAACAGATGAAAAAAGAAGATCTCGAAAAAATGGTCGGAAAAGTCAAGCAGCGCCGGGACGAACTGAAAGTCAAATTGCATCTGGGCAAGACCGAGGCCGAAAAAGAGTGGAAGGAGACGGAAAAGAAATGGCAGCAATTAAAACCCAAATTCGACTCGATTAGTGCCACGGGCAGTGAAATTGCCAAGGAACTCGGCACGACCATGAAACAGCTCGGCGACGACATCATGAAGGGGTACGACAAACTCGGCAAGATATTGAAAAAATAACGGGCAGGAGCCGGTAGCCGCCGGATTACCGGAAAAACCGCCCCCCGTGGAACACGCTACTGCTGCGCGGGGCTAAATCCGAAAGAACATGGAGGAGCACGCTATGGAAATCACGAGATGGGAACCGTTACGCGAAATGGAAGATTTTTTCGATAGATTCTCAAGGCCGATGGGCAGACAGTTCGGCCGGGAACTTGCCCGGGCCGGTGAGTGGGCTCCCCGGGTCGATATATCGGAAAACGACAAGGAGTTTGTGATCAACGCGGAGATTCCGGATATCAAGAAGGAAGACGTCAAGGTAAATGTCGAAAACGGCGTTCTTACCCTGAGGGGCGAAAGAAAGCAGGAAAAAGAGGAGAAGGACAAGAAATTCCACCGGATCGAACGGTTCTACGGATCCTTCTGCCGGAGCTTCACCCTGCCGGACAATGTCGACGAAGCCAAAATCGACGCGACCTTCAAGGACGGCATGCTGAAGCTGACCATTCCCAAGATCGAAAGCAAAAAACCGAAGGCCATCGAGGTCAAGGTCCATTAGGATACAAATAAAGCAAAAATCCCCACGAAGCCAGCACCGATTCAGGTCTCTTTTTCTACAGCGGCCCGGACCAACCAATCCGGGCCGCTCTTTTTTTGTAACCGTTCACCGGGGCGGTCGCCGAAGAACCAAAACCGTCTAACGGTTATCTATTTTTCAATAGTTGAATTTCTCATGCAGATATGAGGGATATTTGGGAATTCCGGAGTTATAAAATCCATAATATTTAAAGGTGATAATCGTGCCGACCGGCGGCGGGTTTTCGCGGACCTCGTCGCTGAAGCCGGTGCCGATCTTGAATCTGGTCTTATCGTGGGGCAACTCAACCAGCAAGGCTCCCATTCGCCCGGCATTGCGGCCCTCCCCGCCGAGATGGCCGACGACAACCGCTTCCATATCCGAATAGCTTTTAAGCTTTAAAACGTCCTTGCTGCGCCCATGGGTGTAAGGAGATCCGGACCGGCGCAGGATGATCCCCTCGCCGCCGACTTTTTCGATCATTTCCAGTTCGTTCCGCAAAGACTCTTCCCCGGTGACCGCCTTATGGTCAATGACAAAGGCGAATTCGGAAGGATGGCGGCCGAACCATAATCCGGCTTTATTCAATCTATCCTCAAAGCCGCCGGACGCCTTCGGCACATCGAAAATCGCGAACTTCAGCTCAAGCCAGCCGATATGGGCGTCCTTTTGCGTGACGATACTGACGGTCTTTTCGAAGGTGTTGCGTCCACCCCACAACTCCCCTTCCACCTCGAAATTCGGAAAGTTTTCGGTGAAAGTAGCGGGCGGATTGAACTGAACGCCGTTTTTGGAAAGCAATCTCTTGCCGTCCCAATAGGCCCTGACCCCATCGAGCTTTTCGCTCATCAGCCAACCGGAAAGGTCAATCCCCTCTTTGTAGACCAGGGGCTGCATGACCTCCAGAGCCCGGCCGGCTTGGGGTAGAAAGCAGGTTGCAAAAACCAGTAGTGCAATAATTTTTTTCATCGTCGCCTTCCTTTTTCCGTTATGAGAATAGCGGTCAACCGATATTCTGCCTGTCACCTAAAAGCCTCTTTCCCGTGACATTAACAGACAAATTCACCATAGGCAATCGATATGACAGGTATATTCGACAAAATCAGACATAATTGATGGCGTCGTAAGAAGTTTCGGGTGATCACAATGTCAGGTGTTTTGCAACACGAAGAGGCAGCCCCGGAGCCACCGGTCTTTTTCCTTGCGCAAATCCACCTCGCGGCATGATTTAACCATGAGACCGTGGCTGCAGGCAAGTCGCTCGATATATTGGGAGGCATAGGCATAGCGGCCGGACGCCCGGAGACGACGCTCCCCTTCCCCTTCGTGCTTTTCGACGGTCAGCATAAGATGGCCGGACGGGGCGAGACATTTCTTTACCGCCGCGAAGAACGGCTCCAGAGCGCCGATATAGATCAAGACGTCGGCGGCAACCACCAGATCGAAACCGCAGTGACCGGCGGCCAGGAATTCAAGGATATCGGCGCAATAAAGTTCGTCGTAGACGTCCTTGGCCGCCGCTTTATCGAGCATCTTCGCGGACAGATCGACGCCGATCAGATGATCGGCAATATCCCTGAAGCAGCTGCCGACCAGGCCGGTGCCGCAGCCAAGGTCCGCCGCCTTTAGGAAGTTCCGTCCCGGCGTGAGCAGACCTCCTGCCATTTCCCGCAATAAAGTCGGCGAATTGTAACCCAGCACCCGGGTTAAACGATGGTCGAAATTTTCGGCATAGCTGTCGAACAGCGCTCGCACGTAGTCACGCGGCGCGGTATCACGATCGGCACCGGAGAGGGCGGCCACCATATAATCCGCCGATTCCGCCTGGTGGCCGAGTTCTACGGCCCTGGCGTAACAAGCGATGGCCTGTTCGATTCTGTCGCCGGTCTGGAGGACGACCGCCAGATTCGTACAGGCGGCACCGTAATCGGGCCGGAGAGCGAGGGCCCGCCGGTAGCAGGCCTCGGCTTTTTCCAGCTCATTCAGCTGTCGATAAACGAGGCCGAGACCATTATGCAGTTCGGCATCGTCCGGATCAAGCGCCAGGGCGGTCCGGTAATGATCGGCGGCCCCCGCGAAGTCGCCCTGCCCACTCCGGGTCACCGCCAGATTGTAATGGGTGTCGATATCGTCGGGCCGGACGCTCAGCGCCCGTTCGTAACTGTCCGCGGCCCGGTCGTAATCGCCCTGTTCAAAATGGACAACGCCGAGATTGTAATAGGCATCGGCATGGCCGCGATCGAGTTCGAGCGCTTTTTGATAGCAGCCGATGGCCGCCGCCGGTTCTCCGCGATGGTAATGGACCAGTCCCAGACTGTAATTCAGATCGACATCGCCGGGTGCCTGCTTGAGGGCTCGTTGGTAAACGACCGCGGCCTGGTCCCAGCTGCCCTGATCGCGATAGGCATCACCCAAACGGGCCAGGACCTCGACGTTATCGGGTTCGCACTCCAGGACCGCCTTGAAACAGGCGATCGCCTCGGGCAATTCGCCGTTGATCCGCCTGATCAAGCCCAGATTGAAACCGGCCTGGCTATTGTCCGTTTCCACCTTCAAAACTTCCTCGTAGATTGCCGCGGCTTCGGCATAGCAGTTATCTTGCAGACAGGAAAAAGCCTGTTCCAGCATGACTTCGATCGAATCAAACGGCGGCGGATATTCCGGCCGATCAGCGTTTTGTCGCCGCTCCATGTAGTAATTCACTTTGATACCTTGGAACTATTGTTAAAAAAGCGCTGTTCTACCAGAAAGTTCTTCGGGAATCAAGGGAGGGGCCGTAAATTTGAAGAGCCGATCGGCTCCTAACGCGGGTGCCGGAAGGTTTCCCGTCCGGGCAAGGATTTTTTGGCTCTTCCGCAGAATTCGTGGGTAAATAACCGGTTAAAGGAGTTCTGTCTCACCCTAAAGGTAAAAAATCTTTTGCGGCAATTATCGCTTTCAATTACTTACTATGTTTTTTCCTGCTCAATCTGGTGCCTCCTTTTCATTGGAAACACACCTTAACACTATGTCTCATTTATGGGGTCCACTATATACTGGGGCTGGGATCTGTAACGAAGCGGCGGGCCGGGAAAAGCCTAGCCGGCCAGATCGGCATGGATCTTTCGGACCTGCCGGGCCGTGGCCTCGATATCGCCGCTGTTGTCGATGACGTAATCGGCCATTGCGACCTTTTCGTCCGGGTCCATCTGGGCGCCGAAGGCGGCCAGGGCGGCCTCGCGATCGACTCCGTCCCGCCGCATCACCCTTTCCAGACAGATTTCCCTGTCGGCGGCAACCACGATAACCAGATCGAAATCGGCCTGCCAGCCGACCTCGTAGAGCAGCGGCACCTCGACCACGGTAAGGAGCGGAACGTCATTGCGCGCCGAAGATCCTTTGCCGTTAGCGGCCTCGCAGCTGCAGATTGCCGCAAGCGCCGCCCTGATCAACGGATGCAATAAGGAATCGACCTTTTCCCGGAGCGCCCGGTCCGCGAAAATTGCCTCCCGCAGTTTCTTGCGGTCAAGGGTCCGGTCGGGGTTGAAAAAAAGATCGGCAAACTCGTCACGAAGCGCCAGCCAGCCCGGCTGATTCGGTTCGAGCAGGCGGCGGGCGGCGTCGTCCGCGTCGATTACCCTAGCCCCTAATGCGCGAAAGAGTTGCGCCACTTCGCTCTTCCCCGAACCGATCGCCCCGGTCAGGGCCAGTTTCAGACAAGTACCGGTCATATCAACCCCGCAAAATTTCCAGAGTATCGGCCATATCCGGCCAGAGAGGCGCGGTAAAACTCAGCCTTTCGCCGCTGCCGGGATGGGTGAACCCCAGGCTGTAGGAGTGCAGACACTGGCGGCCGATGCCCAGCTCCTCGTACAGCTTGCGATTCTTGCGACCGTAGACCTCATCGCCGGCAACCGGACAACCCAGCGCCGCCATATGCACCCTGATCTGATGGGTCCGGCCGGTTTCCAGCCTGATTTCACAAAAGCACAGATTGTCGCGAAAAGTCTCCAGGACCCGGTAGTTGCTGGCCGCCGCCCTCCCCTGTTTTTCATTGACCGCCATTTTCCGCCGGTCGGTCCGGTGCCGACCGATGGCCAACTCAATCCTGCCCCGGGGCCGGGCGGGAACGCCGTCCAGAATGGCCCGATAGATCTTTTCGACTTGCCTGCCCTTGAATTGACCGGCCAGGGCATGATGGGTTGCGTCGTTCTTGGCGACCACCATCGCGCCGGAGGTATCCCGGTCAAGGCGATGAACGATACCGGGCCGCTCGACCCCGCTGATTCCGGAGAGGTTGTCGCAGTGAAACAAAAGACCCTGGACCAGGGTGCCGGTCTGATGACCGCAGGCGGGATGAACCACCAGGCCCGGAGGTTTGGACAATACGATCAGATCCCGATCTTCGTGCAAAATCCCGAACTCGACCCGTTCCGGGACCAGCTCGGCGGAAGCAAGCGGCGGCTGCCTGACCACAAGCTTATCATCACCCCGCAGACGGTAGGCGGGCTTGACGATACCGTCATTAACCTTGATATAACCGGAGGAGAGTAAATCCTTGATCCGTGAACGACTGATGCCGGCCCTGGCCAATTCATCCGCCAAATAACTGTCGAGCCGGCGCCCCTCATTGTTTTTGCCGGGAATTAATGTCAAGGAGCCGCGATCGGCCACTTCGTTCGCTTCGCTCATCGGGATATTTTACCTCAGCCGCCCAGATAGATGTTTTCGGAAAAAGTCAAAAATGGGATAGCTAGCAGAAATCGTCGGATCCAAGGCGCGCAAATTGTCTCGTCATTGCAGCAATGCAGGAGCTGGCTGATTTTTTGCGACGCCATATTACCGTCGCGCCACAAAATAAGAGACCGCATCTTGCGGATGCGGTCCCCTGGCGAAACTATTAAAGCTGAGTTGAGCAGCTCGTCTGCCCGTACGAAACTTATGCCCTGCGGGTATAAAGCTGAGTTGAGCAGCTCACCTGCCCGTACGAAACTTATGCCCTGTGGGTACAAGTATAATACAAGAAACTGTCCGGAATAAAATTACCGAGCCGAATTAATAATCCTGACCTGAACCCGCCGGTTCCGTTGTCTGCCTGCTTCGGTCTCGTTGTTCGCAACCGGCATGCTTTCGCCAAAACCCTCGGCGGTGAGCCGATCCCGGGCGATACCGTTTTCGACCAGGTAATCGGCCACGGCCCGGGCCCGTTTTTCGGAGAGCTTCCGGTTGTAATCCTCCGTGCCGATGCTATCGGCATGGCCGGAAATATGCAGATTAATATGCCCGTTTTCCTGCAGCATCCTGATCCATCGATTCATCTCCATGTACGATTCGGAGCGCAGCGCGGCCTTATCGAAGTCAAAGAAGATATTATTCATTCTGATTTCGACGACCGGCGCCTCCTCGATGGTCTCCGGTTCCATCGGGACCGGTTGGACGATGGGATGGAGAACGATGTCCAGAACATATTCCCGGTACGAATCGGAATATTTCCGAAGATCAAAGTGCTGAGACTCGCCCATGTAGCCGGGTTTCTCGGCATAATAACCGTAATTGCCGCCGGAGGGCAGATGAATTACGTATTCACCGGTAATCGGGTCACTGGTCGCATAGCCGACTTCTTCCTGCTTATCGAGATCATCCCAACGAATCTCCGCTACCAGAGGATCGGATTGGGGATCGGTAACCACGCCGCTGATCGTGATCACCCCTCCCGGTCTGACTTTTTCGGGCAGGGTGATCGAATAGATATCGCTGCCGCCATAACTGTCGGCAAGGCCGCTTCCGGCAAAATAGGCCCTGGAACCTTCGGCGGCGACCTGATAACCCCAGTCGTTATTGGATGTATTAATCTCCTTGCCGAGATTGACCGGTTCGCTCCACTCCGTCCAGGAATCGGTGCGCAATCTGGTCGCTTTGAAAACGTCCAGGCCGCCAAGACCGGAATGACCGTTTGAGCTGAAATACAAGGTCCGGCCGTCGGGATGCAGATAAGGGGAATATTCGCCGGCGGCGGTATTGATCGTCGGACCAAGGTTAATTACCTCGCCCGCCCCTCCTTCACCTTCCGTAAAGACATAGATGTCGGTGTTGCCGGCATAGCTGCCGTTGTGGAAAGAGCCTTTCGCATTGTATTCACCCACTCCGTCCGGCCGGTCGGAAATGAACAGGATCGCCTTGCCGTCGGCGGTGTAAACGGCGTTACTTTCAAAATGCTCGGAGTTAAGCGGGGCCGGGTAGTGTTGCAGATCCCCCCAGCCCTCATGATTTTTTTCCACATAAAAGATGTCGCCCCGGCCCAGGGAGCCGTCATAATGACCATAAACCAGCAGGGTGTTGTTGTCCGCCGAAATACCAAGGGGGGTCTCGTGACCCTTTGAAGCGAGCGGTTCCCCGAAACGCCCGACGCCCCCCCAGCGGCCGTCGGTACTCCTGCGGGAGACATGGACCTCTTCCCCGCCGCTGCATTCCCCGCAATCCCGGGCGAAATAAATTGTTTTACCGTCCGAGGCAATAACCGGATTGTACTCACCTTGCGGGGTATTGATTTCTCCGCCGAGATTCGCCACCACAAGGCCTTCCTCGGAGGCCTCAAGGATGGCGACGATTTCGTCGATCCGCGCCTTGAAGTATGGAAATTTATCCCGATATTTTTCAAGGATGGCGATCGCGGCCGGCCAATCACGCCCGTCAATAAACGGTTTGGCCAAACGCTGGAGCGCGACAAAGGCCAGGGTCGTCGGCGCGTACTTTTCAATGAATGCCGCGAGAAGCTCGGGCGTCCGGGCCGCTTTGAACTCGGCATCGATCGGAGCCAGAACCTCCTGCTCGACCGCAGCCGACTCCTCCGGTCTTTCCGGCGTAATTCTTACCAGGCTGCCCTCCCGGGCGACATATCTGGTTTCTCGGACCCCCTGCCCGGACCCGGGATCGACCTTGTAAGACTCGGAATGGATCTTGTAAGAAACGAATTCTTCCTTATGCTTGGTGTAACCATCGTCGCGTACGACATAACTGCCGTCTTTTACCGGCGCGCATCCGCTTAGTGAAAAAAGAGCGGTCAGGGCAAGACAAAAACAAATTTCAAGTTTTCTACTCCCGATCATTTCATCTCTCCAATCAACCAAACGACGTCAGCGGGTAAACGATAACTGAGCGGTCTTGGATGTTAGTTTGCCTGTGAATGAACAATCATTAAAATATTTCCCCTTTAAAATCAGAACAATGATACCCATGATGAAAAAGCAAGTAAAGAATAAGATGGATAAACCTTTAATTTCTCTGCCTAATCCGGACAAACCCCCTACAGGGAATTCCGGTAAAAGCTCCGCTCCGGCCGATGGACCGGGGATACATCTATCTGTTTTATCGTTACTAAAATGATCGCGACCGACCGTCTACCGGCCGTTAGGACCGCAAAACCCCCTGGCCATGCCAGGGCGCAACCCACTTCAAAAGCAGCATGCCCGGAACAGCGCAAAGCGTACAAAATATGAAAAAGTTGGTGTATCCCATGCCATCCCATTGGCCCAGTAAATTGAAATAAACCCCATCCGAGGCCGCGACCCCTTCGATCAGAAAACCGGTGGTCGCATTGGCAAAAGTACGAGGCAAGGCAATCAGGCTTGAAAACAGGGCAAACTGGGTCGCGGTAAAGTTCATGCTCGTCGCCCTTGCCATGAATGCCACCAGGGCCGAGGTTCCGAGACCGACGCCGAGGTATTCGAAACCGATGACAAAACCGAGCAGCACGACGTTATGACCCACTTTTGCCAGCAGGGCGAAACCGAGAATCGAGACCATCTGCACCGCTCCGAAAATCCAGAGAGATCGATTGATCCCGATCTTATAGATAGTTGCTCCGCCGATAAAGGAACCAGCGATCATTGCCCAGAAATTGATCAATTTCACCAGTGAGCCGATGACGGTTTTAGAGAAGCCCATATCCAGATAAAACGGCGTAGAGAGGGCCGTCGCCATATTGTCCCCGATCTTATAGAGGAAGAGAAAGGCCAGGATCAACAGCCCCTGCCGGATCCCGCCGTCCCGGCCGAAAAACTCCACGAAGGGTTTCACAACCGCCTCGTGCAGAGTCGCCGGGGCCGCGATGGTCTTCCGGGCTTCTTCGATCAGCAGGGTCTTGATTATACCGATCGCCATGAAGGAACCGATTATGACGAACACCGCCGGCCAGGGCAGATAATCGCCGAGGATAAGGCCTAAGCCGCCGGGGATAAAAACCGCGGCCCGGTAGCCGTTGACATACATCGAATTACCGAGACCAAGTTCGTTATCGGGGAGTAATTCCCGCCGGTAGGCGTCGAGCACGACATCCTGGCTTGCCGAAAAGAAGGCCACGGCCGTTGCCAGACCGGCAATCAGCCAGATGCTGTTCACCGGATCGAAAAAGCCCATCGAGGCCATCGAGACCAGGAGAAACACCTGGGTAATCAGCATCCAGCCCCGCCTCCTTCCCAGGAAAGGCGGAATATAGCGGTCCATGATCGGCGACCAGACGAATTTCCAGGTGTAGGGAATGCCGACCAGCGAAAAGAGCCCGATCGTTTTCAGGTCGATATTTTCCGTTCTTAACCAGGCCGGAATCAGGTGGTACAGGAAGAACAGAGGCATCCCCGCCGCCAATCCGTTAAAACAGCAGATCAACATCCTCCTGCTGAATACCGCCTTGGTCAGCGAGTCTTTTTCGACCGGCGTGACGCTAACCATAAAATTCTCCGTAAATCAGGGCCGGTTCAAAAGGAGTGAGTACTGTTCAACAAGCCATGCGCA
>JARGFN010000070.1 GCA_029210665.1 Desulfobulbales bacterium | reverse complement strand
CCCCGCAGGGCGGCGGGGTGAACCCTGGCAATCCAGGGAAAAACGATTATCTAATAAAATTACAAGCTGATAAGTGAAATTCACCACGAAGCCGTCACGGATTCAGGCACTATCCTTCCCGGCGGCCAGCATTTCGTCCACCTTGGCGACTATTTTCCGGTGAACCTCGACCGGAGAGGCGGCCGCATCGATCCTGGCGATGTTATCCATCGCGAAACCGGCAAAGATGGCGGCCACCGCAGCCAGGCCATCCTCCCGCTCGAAATCGTTCAAGGATTCGCCCCGCAGGTTTTTAATCCGATGGACGCTTTCCGCCGGAGTCAACTCCAGCAAGATAACCAGGTCAGGAAGCGGCGCGAACTTTTCGTTTTCGACAATGATCCTGGCGGGATCATGGCCGAGAGCACCTTGATAGGCGGCGGTCGAAAGATAATAGCGATCGGTAAGAACCACCTTGCCCTCGGCCAGGGCGGGAAGAATAAGCTCCCGAACGTGCTCGCGCCGGTCCGCCATGAACAGGGCAAGCTCTTCCTCGGCAGTCAGATGGCACCGCTTGGTGAATAACGATCTGATCTTGCGGCCGTAAGGGCCGTCGGTCGGCTCCCTGGTTGCCGCCACCCGATAGCCCTTCGCCGCCAGATAGTCGGCCAGCAAGGCAATCTGGGTGGATTTGCCGGTCCCGTCGATACCCTCAAACGCTATCAGTATACCTCGTTCCGCCATGGACCAGATCGATTAATATTTTAATCTTAAGTAATACATTTATCGCTTTTCGGCAATCCGGCCGCGATTACCGGCTATCCTGCCGGCCAGATCGACGGCCGCCGCCAGACTGGCCGCGTCGGCCTTGCCTTGGCCGGCGATATCATAGGCGGTGCCGTGATCGACCGAAGTCCTGACAATCGGCAAGCCGAGGGTAACATTGACCCCGTCCGCAAAATGAAGGAGCTTGAAGGGGATCAAGCCCTGATCGTGATACATGCAGACCACCGCGTCATATTGGCCGGCCGCCGCCCGGTTGAACACGGTATCCGGGGGAAACGGCCCTGCCGCTTGCCAGCCGGCAGCCCTGGCCCGGACCACCGCCGGGGCGATCAGGTTTTCCTCTTCGGCACCGAACAGCCCGGTCTCGCTGGCATGGGGATTGAGGCCGGCCACGGCCAGGCGCGGATCCGCAATGCCGAAATCATTGCGCAACGACCGACCGGTAAGCTCGATCAGCCTGAAAATTTTTTCCTCACTGAGCAGCGAAGGCACCTCGGCCAGGCCGACGTGAATGGTTGCCAGGGTAACCCGCAGCCGGTTTCCGGCCATCATCATCGCGTATTCAGCGCAGCCGCAAAGGGCGGCGAGCATTTCGGTATGGCCCGGATATCGGTAGCCGGCCAGGTTCAGGGCCGACTTGCTGATCGGGCAGGTCACCATCCCGGCCAGAATACCGGCCTCAATGAGGCGGACCGCCTCCTCAATGTACCGGGCCATGGCCCGGCCGGTCGCAAGGGTGGGACGCCCCCACTGGACTTTTCCGCCAAGATCGGACAGCGGCACGACCGGCAGGGTTCCGGCCCGGACCTTCTCACCCGGGCGCCAGGGGACGATATCGACCGCCACTCCGAGTTCGGCGGCGCAACGGGCAAGGACCGCCGGATCACCGAGCACCACCACCGGCGCATGGGACCGGGACACGATATTCCGTTGATGATAGCGGATAACGATCTCGGGACCGATCCCGGCCGGACAACCCATGGTAATGCCGAGCAGCCGGTTCATCGTCCTTTCCGCCCATCGATTTCGAAGGCGTTCTTGACCAGTTCGATCCGGGGTTCCCCGCCGGCCAGCAGGACCGACACCGCGTCAAAGCGGCAGAATTGCTCGGCGCCGCCGTGGGCGGCGAGATATTCGCCGGCCACCTTGCTCAGTTGGTACTGCTTGCGGGGGTTGATGCTTTCAAAGGGATGCCCGTAAGCGGCGGTGCTGCGGGTCTTGACTTCGACAAACACCAGGCAATCCCCCTCCCGGGCAACCAGATCGATCTCGCCGAGAAGGCCGCGATAGTTCGTTTCCAGAATCCTGTAGCCCCCTTTTTGCAGAAAACGGCGGGCCAACTCCTCGCCGCGCCGGCCAAGGGTGAGATGTTTTTTGTTTACTTCCTCGGCCAATGTTCCCTTACTCCTTTAAAGGCGCGGCGATGGATGGCACAAGGTCCGTGTTTTTCGAGAAGTCGCCGGTGCTCCGCGGTGGGATAACCCTTATGCCGCGCGAAATTGTACCGGGGATACTGCCGATGATAACCTTCCATCAGGCGATCCCGCTCCTGCTTGGCGACAATCGAGGCGGCGGCAATCGAAGCGCTCCGGGACTCACCCTTGACCAGGCTTTGCTGGGGCATGAACAGCGGCACCGGAAATTTACCGTCGACCAGCAGAAAATCGGGCATATCGGCCAGGGCGGCGACCGCCCTTTTCATGGCCAGAAGCGAGGCCCGCAGGATATTGATCCGATCAATATCCGCAACCGTCCCGCAACCGACGCCGATCTCGGCGCCGCTTTCGAGCAGAAGTTCATGGAGACGGGCCCGCCGGACGGCGGAAAGCTGCTTGGAATCCTTGAAGAGGGTGAAATCGCATCCCGCGGGCAGAACCACACAGGCCGCCACCACCGGCCCGGCCAACGGACCGCGCCCCGCCTCATCGGTTCCGGCAACACGGCCGATCCCTTGCCGGAAAAGCTCCCGCTCATAGGCAAAGGAATCCGTTTCGACAAAGTCGACCGCCGTGAACAGTTTCGGACATTCCGCCATTTTCATAACAAAAAAACCCCGCCGTCAACATAAAGTCATCAGCGGGGCTCGACAAGTTCAGGTGTTTTCCATCGATCCCGGTCAAATCAAACGGGGAGAGAGCGACGGCAGCTTCGGAATCAAATGATGCCACGCTCCTTAATCCGGGCCGCCTTGCCGCGCAGACCACGAAGATAGTAAAGCCGCGAGCGACGTACCTTGCCGCGGCTGTCTACTTCGATCTTCTCCAGCCGGGGATTGTGCAGGGCGAAGCACTTTTCGACTCCAACGCCATGGGACACCTTGCGTACCGTAAAGCTGGCGTCCATGGTCCCCTTCTTGCGCTTGATGACCACGCCCTTGAAAATCTGGACCCTTTCCTTGGTGCCCTCGATAATCCGGATATGGACGCTGACCGTATCGCCCGACCGAAAATCCGGGACATCGTATCGCATCTGCTCTTTTTCTATCTGTGCTATTATACTCATTGTTCTGTCTCCGTAAATATAGTTCCCGTAAAAGGAATCCGCTAAACTAACGTATGGAACAAAAAATTTCCACTACTGATTTATCATTAAGTGTTTTTTTTTACCGTTAAACCAAAAAAAAGATAAAGCCGCTCACTTTCCCCTTTGCACCTAAAAAGTTCACCTTTAAACTTTTAACTTTTAACTTTCAGCTCCCCCTAACGCTCCCCAAGCAGCCGATCCAGAATAATGGCAGCCGCCGATCTTACCGACAGATGATTGTACTCGGCCGCGCCCTTGAGCGGCGGCAAAAACCCGTCGACGCCGGCCAGCAGTTCCGGTGCCATTCCCCAGCCGGTGCCGAACAGGAGAAGCATTGGCTCACCTTTGAAAATCCTGGCCCTGACCTCATCGTAACCGAGGAGGTTCGCCGAATCCGCCGCGCTGGTCGCGAGAACAGTGGGCCGCTGCCGCCACTTGGCGGTGACTTCCTCGTAAAGAGCAGCCACATCGGCGCAAAGGCCGACTATGGAGAGGGCCTCCTTGCGACAAGCATTGTAAGCCGCCCCGTAACCGGTCCGCCAATGGTCGAGAATCTCCCGGACCAATCGCTGCTGATCGGCAAAGGGGGTTACCAGATAATACTTGTCGATCCCGAAAGTGCGGCCGGCCCTGGCAATATCATGAAGATCGAGATTGGTAACCGCCGAACCGATAATCTCCCGGTTCCGATTACAGACCGGGTAGTGGATCAGGGCCAGGTCGACCCGCAATTGTTGTCCCGTCGAATTTTTGATGCGCCCTCCCCCTACTCTTCCCGTTCGGCAAAACGATCCATCGTGGCGTAAGCGATCACAGGGCGCCGAATCTGCTGTGTTATCGGCCTACTCATGTACATCAGTACACAGCGCCGGCCGATGCCTTGCATCTCCACCACCCTGTAATCGCTTACCGGCTGGGAGATTGGCCAATCCTGGGCGGCTTATCCCGTGATCGGTTACATCGTGGCGTCAACGATCCGTTCTATCGCGGCCCAGAGTCCGGCCTTGACCAGCACCTTTTTTTCCGCCGCGGAAAAATTCACCCGGGCCAACAGTTCCGGCCGTTTGGCCAGGGTCTGGCCGACCGCCGCCGCCAGGCGCCAATCCTTGACCGCGCCATGATCGCCGGACAAAAGCTCCTCGGGCACTTCGAGCCCCCGAAATACCCTTGGCCTGGTGTATTGCGGGTGCTTGAGGATCCCCCGGCTGAAAGTATCCCGCTCCGCCGAATCAGCGCAGCCGAGCACCCCCGGTTGCAGCCTGGTCACGACATCGATCAGCACCATGGCGGCGAGCTCGCCGCCGGTCAGAATATAATCGCCGATCGAGATCTCTTCACCCCCATAGAGGCTGACCACCCGTTCGTCTACCCCCTCGTAACGGCCGCAGACCAGAACCAGATGGTCAACCGCGGCCAGCTCCACGGCTTTGGTCTGGGTAAGGGTGCGCCCCTGGGGACTCAGGAAAACGACGCGGCCCGCCCCGGCCTCTTCCTCGACCTGGTCGAGCGCGGCCGCAATCGGCTCGGGCTTCATGACCATGCCCTCTCCGCCCCCGAAAGGACGGTCATCGGTCATCGCCTGCTTGTCGATGGCAAAATCCCGGATATTGTGGATGGCCACCTCGATCTTTTCGTCTCTGATTGCCCGGCGGATAATCCCCTCTTGCAGGGGGGAGGTCAGAAGTTCGGGGAAGATGGTAAGGATATCGAATCGCATGGCGAAATCTGGCCGGCCTTGATCAATCGTTTATTTCGAAGAGACCGGGAACCTCGGCCACGGTCAGGAGACCGGCGGCGGCATCGACATTCAGCAAAAACTCGTCGACCAGCGGGATCAGGTATTCGCGGCCGCCGTCAAGCACCACCAGAATGTCATGGCCGCCCGTGGCCAGAAACGTCTCAACCCGGCCGAGCTTGCGGCCGTTCTCGGTCTCGACCCGCATCCCGATCAGATCGTGCCGGTAATACCTGCCGGGCAACAATTCCGGCAACAACTCCCGATCGACCCAGACCTCGCTGCCGCGAAGAGCGTCGGCCGCGGTCCGGTCGCCGACCCCGGCCAGCTGTAAAATCACGAGATCGCCCTGGAACCGGCAGCGCTCGACCTTGAAATCGCGGCGCAACTCCGAATCCGGCGAGCCCAGGAGGATTTCCCTATAGGCCAGAAAATCCTCGACCGACCCGAAATCAGGCTGCACCTTGACCTCGCCCTTGATGCCGTGGGGTTTGGTCAGCCGACCCACCCGGACCAGCTGCGAGGAATCCGTCTCGGAACGTTGCACGGTCAAAACTCTACCCGCAAGCGGCAAGGATGATCAATCAAGAATCTCCAGCCGGGCCTTCCGGTTCTCCCTGGCGGCGGAGGCGGAGAGCAGGGACCTGATGGCCCGGGCCGTACGGCCCTGCTTGCCGATCACCTTGCCGAGGTCTTCCTTGGCGACCCGAAGCTCGAACACCGTGGCATCATCGCGCTCCACCTCGTTGACCCGGACGGCCTCGCGATCATCAACCAGAGCGGCGGCAAGAAAAGTTACCAGCTCTTTCATGACGAATTACTCGACCGCCGGCGCCGGATTTCCGGCCAGGAGACTCTTGACGGTATCGGTCGGCTTCGCGCCCCGGTCAAGCCAGGTTTTCAGCTTGTCATGCTTGATGACCACCTCGGCCGGATCCTTCAAGGGATCGTAGGTGCCGACTATCTCCAGGAACTTACCGTCCCGGGGAGCCTCGGAATTGGCTACGACAATACGGTAGAAAGGTCTTTTCTTCCTGCCAAATCTGGCCAAACGTACTTTAACTGCCATTACTTTCTCCTCATTGTAATTATCTGGGGCCCATCCATAAATGCTGATTTTATCCTCATTTGCAAACAGACGCTACCTGAACAATCCTTTGGGTTTTTTTCTCTTCTTCCTGCCGCCCGGAGCCGCGCCGCCGCCGAAGACGCCCTTGCCTTTCATCTTCTGCATCATCTTGAGCATGTCGGCATAACTCTTGATGACCTTATTGACATCCTGGACCGTGGTGCCGCTACCCCGGGCGATGCGCTGTCGGCGGCTGGAGTTGATTATATCATAACGGCGCCGTTCCTGGGCGGTCATCGAATTGATGATCGCCTCGATCCGGTCCAGCTCCCGCTCATCCGGCTTGGGCAGATTATTCATCTGCTTCAGCTTGTTCATGCCGGGCACCATGCCGATCAGCTGTTCGAGACTGCCCATCTTCTTGATCTGCTGAATCTGGCCCTGGAAATCCTCCAGGGTGAAATTATTGCGCCTGATCTTTTTGGCCAGTTTTTCGGCCTTCTTCCGGTCGACGACCTCCTCGGCCTTCTCGATCAGGGAAAGCATGTCGCCCATCCCGAGAATCCGGGAGGCCAGCCGGTCCGGATGGAAAACCTCCAGGGCCTCGAGACCCTCGCCGACCCCGACGAACTTGATGGGCCGCCCGGTAACTTTTTTGATCGACAAGGCGCCGCCGCCGCGAGCGTCGCCATCCATCTTGGTCAGGACCACTCCCGAAACGGCAAGGTCCTCGTTAAACTTGGCGGCAACGGTGACCGCGTCCTGACCGGTCATGGCGTCCGCCACGAAAAGGATCTCGGCCGGTTTGATCGCAACCTTGATCCGGGCGAGTTCGCCCATCAGTTCTTCGTCGACATGGAGACGTCCGGCCGTATCGACGATCAGGGTATCGCAATTTCTAACCTTGGCCGCCTCGACCGCCGCCCGGCAGATATCGACAGGATTCTGGCCCGGCTCGGAAGGATGCACCGGCAGGCCCAGGTTATTGGCCAGGACCTTTAACTGCTCGATCGCGGCGGGCCGATAGACATCGGCGGGCACCAGATAGGGCCGCCTCCCCTGTTTTTGCAGAAGACGGGCCAGCTTGCCGGAGGTGGTCGTCTTCCCGGAGCCCTGGAGACCGACCAGCATGACAACCGCCGGGCGAGGCCCCTTGAGGTCAAGGCCCTCGGTGGTTCCGCCCAGCAGTTCGATAAGCTGCTGGTGGACGATCTTAACGACCTGCTGGCCGGGGGCCAGACTGGCCAGAACCTCGGTGCCAACCGCCTTCTCGGCGACCGTGGCGATAAAATCCTTGACGACCCCGAAGTTGACGTCTGCCTCCAGAAGGGCGAGACGCACCTCGTCCATCGCCTCCTTGATATTGCTGTCGGTCAGTTTGCCGTGACCGCGAAGCTTCTTGAAGGTGGAATTGAGCCGGTCGGATAGGTTTTCAAACATTTCAGTAATCAGCCGCTATAATCGAAAGATTTCGCCCGGGCCGGACGCAAATCCCTCAAGTGTTAATTTTCACAGGAAAATCCGTGAACATACCTGGATAGGGGATTGATGTCAAGACCAATCCCGTCGTCACCGATTTGCCGAGGCCAAGACCCTTTCGCACCCCTGAACGGTTTCGGGATTGTCGACCTGGAATATCCGGCACTCGCGGTCGGCCGGAATAATTTTTCTGGCAAGACCGGAGAGGACCTTTTTGGGGCCGACCTCGACAAAGGTCCGCACCCCCCTGGCCAGCAGGTTGTTCATGATCTCATACCACCTGACCGGCGAAGCGATCTGCCGCGACATTATCGCCCGGATCACCGCCGGATCCCGCTCCGCGGCCGCCGTCACATTAAAAAGGATTTCGACTTGCGGACTCCCGAATTCAACCTTGTCCATATATGCCGAAAAATCCTCGACGGCGCCGGCGACCAGGTCGCTATGCCAGGCGCCGCTGACCGGCAGGGGAATCGCCTTGCCGCCCCGTTCGGCGACCAGGGCCGCCGCCGCTGCCAGCGGAGCCGTTTCGCCGGAGATGACGACCTGCTTTGCGGAATTGTGGTTTGCGGCAGTGATCACCCCCAGGTCCTTGACCTCGGCGACGATCGCCATAACTTCGGCAATGGCCAGGCCGAGGACGGCATGCATCACCCCGGGATTGCGCCCGGCCTCCCGCTCCATCAGCCGGCCCCGCTCGGTAACCAGGCGCAGGGTGTCTTCCGTACTCAATATCCCGGCCGCGCATAGGGCCGCATACTCGCCGAGACTGTGGCCGGCCACAAAATCCGGGGTAACGCCCGCCTTTTTCAAGGCATCCAGACAGATCAGGTTCACCACGGTGATGGCCGGTTGCAGGTGGGCGGTGCGGGTCAACTCCTCCATCGGTCCCTCAAGACATAATTTCTCGACGGGATAGCCGCTGATTTCGCCGGCCATGGCCATCAGGGAGCGGGCCCTCTCGTCGCCGTCGATAAATTCCCGGCCCATGCCGATAAATTGCGAGCCCTGGCCGGGAAAAAGAAACGCGGTTTTATTGTCCGACATCACATCACTCCTTTCAATTTTGCCAAACAGGGGCAGGCGCCGCCGATCACCCTTGCCGTAACCGTTCACGGGGTGCCGGAGATGCAATCCATCGCCCTGCGATGTGTACTGGTAAATGAAATTACAAACTGATAAGTGAAATTCACCACGAAGCCGTCACGGATTCAGGTGGTATACATAAGCAGGCCGATAACACGGCAGATCCGGTACCCTGCGATCGCTACCCCTTGCCGATCTTGACAAACCCGGCGAGAAGAAACAACGCGACCCCGACGCTGATCGCCGAATCGGCCACGTTGAAGGCCGGCCAGTGGTAACCCTTGATCTGGAAATCGAGAAAATCGACCACATGGCCGAAGCGAAGCCGGTCGACAAGATTGCCCAGCGCCCCGCCGCCGATCATGCCGATCGCCGTAATATAAACGCCCCCCTCCCGCCGATACTGCCGAAAGGCCAGGCCGAGGACCACCAGGGCAACCAGGGTCACCACCACAAAAAAGAGCTGCCGCCACGGATTCTGCTCCCCGGCCAGCATCCCGAAAGCCGCTCCGGTATTGACCACGAAGGTAAGGTCGAAAAAACCGGGAATAACCGGGACGGACTGATAAAGCTCGAAGGTGGCGAGAACCCACCACTTGGTAAGCTGATCAAGCAGCACAACCGTGGCCGCGATCAAGAGCGGAATCCGGGGCGAGGTCGACTTCATAGGCTGGTGACCACCCGGAGACAACGAGCGCAGAGGGTCGGATGCTCCGCGGCGGCGCCGACCGAATCGGCCCTGGTCCAGCACCGTTCGCACTTGCCGCCCGGGGCCGCTCTGACCAGCACGGCGAGTTCCGGAATCTCTTCGGAGACCACCGCCCCGTCTCCGATCTCCTCGACCCGATGCAGCTCGGAAACGATGCAGATCGTTTTCAGGATCGACCAGTTTTCCGCCATGAAATCGGCAAGTTGCCCGCTTATTGCAACATCCACCTCCGCCTCAAGGGGATGGCCGATCACCTTGTTCTGCCGGGCCAGTTCCAATGCCTTGGTCAGCTCGCCCCGAATCCCGGTCAACTTCTCCCACTTATCATCCAGTTCCGGGTTGACCCTGGTTTCGAGCCGGGCCGGGAACGCGGCCATGGCGACATCTTCCTCCCGGCCGGCGGCGGACGGCAGGTGCTCCCAGGCCTCGCTTGCCGTGAAGGTCATAACCGGCGCCATCAGCCGCACCAGGGTATCCGCCAATTCGTAGAGCACGGTCTGGGCGCCCCGCCGGGCCGGTGAATCCGGGGCCGAGGCGTAGAGGCGGTCCTTGATGATATCGAGGTAGAAAGAACTCATGGTCACCGTGCAGAAATTAAGCAGGCTGTGAAAAACGGCATGGAATTCAAAGGTATCGTAGGAGTCCCGCACCTTTTTCTTCAGGTTTTCCAGCCGGGAAAGGGCCCAGCGATCGATCTCGCTGAGTTCCGCATCGGCAACCAGGTCCCGGTCCGGTTCGAAATCGCTGAGATTGCCGAGCAGATAGCGCAGGGTATTTCTGATCTTGCGGTAGGCGTCGGAAAGCTGCCGGACGATGTTATCGGAGATCTTGATATCGTCCCGGTAGTCCTCCGAGGCCACCCAGAGGCGGAGAATCTCGGCGCCGTACTGCTTGATGATCTTCTCGGGGGCGATGACGTTGCCGACGCTCTTCGACATCTTCCGGCCGTTCTCGTCGACCACGAAACCGTGGGTCAGCACGGCTTTATAGGGGGGGCGGTTCCTGGTGCCGACCGAGGCCAGCAGCGAACTCTGGAACCAGCCGCGATGCTGGTCGCTACCCTCAAGGTAGAGATCGGCCGGCGAAGACAGGTCGTCGCGCAGTTCGAGGACGGCGGCATGACTGGTCCCCGAATCGAACCAGACATCGAGGATATCCTCCTCCTTGTCGAAATTGATCGAGCCGCATTCCCGGCAGGTGGCGCCCTCACCGAGAAAATCGGTAAGTTCGCGGGAAAACCAGGCATCGGCCCCTTCCTTCAGGAACAACTCGTCGATCCTCCGGTTGACTTCGGCGTCGTTGGCGACCGCCCCGCAGTCCCGGCAAAGGATCGCGGTAATCGGCACCCCCCAGGCCCGTTGCCGGGACAGGCACCAGTCCGGCCTGGTCTCAACCATGCCGTGGATCCGCTCCATGCCCCATCGCGGCACCCATGTCACCTCGCGGATCGCCTTCAGGGCGCGTTCGCGCAGCTCGTTTTTCTCCATGGAGATAAACCACTGCTCGGTGGCCCGGAAGATCACCGGCTTCTTGCAGCGCCAGCAGTTGGGATAGCTGTGGGACAGCTTGCTGTGTCTGACCAGATGGCCGCTTTTTTCAAGATCCTCGCAGATCACCGGATTGGCCTTTTTATAGAACTGACCGGCATAGGGACCGGCCTCTTTGGTGAAGACCCCGCGGTTGTCGACCGGCGAAAGGATCTCCAGATCGTAAGTCAAGCCGGTCAGATAGTCCTCGCGGCCGTGGCCGGGGGCGGTGTGGACGCAGCCGGTCCCGGTTTCCAGGGTGACGTAGTCGGCCAGGACGAAGAGCGACTCCCGGTCGAAAAAGGGATGACGGCACTTGCGCCCTTCCAGCCCCTTGGCCGAAAAGGTATTCAGGATTTCATAGCCGGTGATTTCGAACTCGGCCAGGGCCTTTTCGACCAGTCCCTCGGCGATGATCCAGATCTCGTCGCCGACCCTGACTGCCGCATAGGTGAAGTCGGGATGCAAGGCGACCGCCAGGTTGGCCGGCAGGGTCCAGGGGGTGGTGGTCCAGATCAGCGCCGAGACCCGCCGATCCGCCGCGCCGTGAATCAGGTCATCTACATCGCCGATCAGCGGGAACTTTACATAGATCGAATCGGAGGTATGATCGGCGTACTCGACCTCGGCCTCGGCCAGGGCGGTCATGCAGGAGGGACACCAGTGGACCGGTTTTTTGCTGCGGACCACCGCCCCCGACATCAGAAAGGCATTAAACTCCCGGGCCGTGGCCGCCTCGTATGAATGGTTGATGGTCAGGTAGGGATTGTCCCAGTCGCCCAGGACCCCCAGGCGTTTGAACTCCTCTTTCTGGATCTTGATCCACTTGCCGGCATACTTGCGGCAGGCCTTGCGGAAGGCGAGCTTGCCGATCTCTTTTTTCTTGACGCCAAGCTCCTTGTCGACGTTGAGTTCGATCGGCAGGCCGTGGCAGTCCCAGCCCGGCACGAAAACGCAGTTGAAACCGCTCATCCGCTTGGAGCGCAGGATAATATCCTTCAAGATCTTGTTCAGGGCGTGGCCCATATGGAGATGGCCGTTGGCATAGGGCGGGCCGTCATGAAGGACGTAGGCCGGCCGGCCGGCGGCCGCAGCCAGCAGCTTTTCGTATAATTTCTCCTTATCCCACTTCTTCAAGAATTCCGGCTCGCGCTGGGCCAGATTGGCCTTCATCTTGAATTCGGTCCGGGGCAGGTTGAGCGTTGCCCGATAATCCATCGACGGTCTCCTGTTCACTTTCTCTCAATCGGCGCCGCCCTGAAAACGGGCGGTTGTAAAAATGCACGACACGCCGCCCAAAACCGCTTGGCAAAAGGCATGGCCGCGAATGTCCGGGTAAAATACCAGCTCATCGACAAGATGCAATATTAAAAAGCGTTCCGCCGGGGATGGCTAAGCAAAAACTTCGATATCCAAGGAGCGGGGTATTTTTTGCGCCCGAGGCCATACACATGGTATGCCGAACGAACAAAAATGCGCTACGACGCGGGAGATCGGAGTTTTTGCGAGGTCATCAACTTTTATCCCGGATCCGTGAGCGTTCAAGAACGGTGCAGATGCAAGGCGGCAACGATGTTGATAATACTCTGGTATATCAACGAGTTGCCAACGCCGCAGATGCGCCGTTATCGGGCGCCCCGTAGGGCGGCAGGTGAAATCCAGCCACCACGGATCACTGTCTGCATTTGACGAAAAA
>JARGFN010000267.1 GCA_029210665.1 Desulfobulbales bacterium | reverse complement strand
TAATGGTAACGGCTGACCCTTTTTTGGTATAATCTTGCAATAATGGGTATTACCGGCCGAAATAAAATTTTTCCGCTTCCAGGCGCCGCCGGGAAAGACACCATCGTATCATTCCTGACCAGCTTTTTCCTGTCTATCGCCGGACGGGCCGCTGCTTCGGCTGCCTCCGCCGCCGAAAAACGGCCGCTGCTCTTTATCGCTGTCGCGATTATCCTGATCTATTCAAACACCTTCAAGGTTCCGTTTATTCTCGATGACGAACCCAACATTCTTTACAACGCCGGCATTCGCATCACCGATCTGACCCCGGACAGCCTGCTCCACGCCGCCTTTGCCAGTACCACCCGGCACCGGCCCCTCGCCAACTTAAGCTTTGCCCTGAATTAATACCTTCACGGTTATGATCCGCCGGGCTACCATGCAATAAACATCCTGATCCACATCGCCACCGCCATCCTGCTCTACTTATTCCTGAAAACTACCCTCGACCTGCCGAGCCAGCGCCGCCATTTCAATCACGCCGTCTGGCTGCCCCTCGTGGTGACCTTGATCTGGTCTCTGCACCCCATCCAGACTCAATCCGTCACCTACATCGTCCAGCGAATGAACAGCCTTGCCGCGATGTTTTACCTCCTCTCCCTCCTGTGCTATGTCCAGGCCCGGTCAGCCACACCATCCCGGCGAAAATGGCTCTTGTTCGGCGCCAGCCTGCTCTCCGGCCTGTTCGCTCTCGGCTCCAAGGAGAATGCCGCCACCCTGCCCTTTTTCATTCTGCTCTACGAATGGTATTTCTTCCGGAATCTGAGCCGGAAGTGGCTTAAGCACCGGATCCCCTACCTGGCAGGCGCCTTGCTTATCCTGACGGGGCTGGCATATATTTACCTGGGCGGCCAGCCTCTCCAGGCCATCCAGAGCGGCTATCTGAGCCGACCCTTTACCATGGATGAGCGACTGCTGACCGAATTCAGGGTTGTGCTGTTCTACATCAGCCTGCTATTATTTCCGCATCCCTCCAGGCTCAATCTCGATCATGACATCGCCCTTTCCACCTCCTGGCTGGCCCCGGCAAGCACCATTCCCGCGGTCGCCGCTATCGGCGGCCTGGCCGTACTGGCCGTCTGCCTGGCCCGCCACCGCCCCCTTTATTCCTTTTGTCTCCTCTGGTTTCTGGGCAACCTCCTCATCGAATCGTCGATCATCGGTCTCGAAATCTCCTTCGAACACCGTAATTATCTGCCCTCGATGCTCGCCATCCTGCCGATTGTCGCCATTACCGGACAGGGCTTGAAGAGCAAGGGACTACAGGGCGCGGCGCTGCTGGTGGCCGTTGCGGCGATGGCCTTCTGGACCCATGAGCGCAACAAGGTCTGGGGGGATGAACTCAGCCTGTGGAGCGACGCCGCGGGAAAATCTCCGCAAAAGGCCAGGCCGCAAAATAATCTGGGCACCGCCATGTTCCACAAGGGGCGGTACAAGGAGGCCATCGTCTCTTATTCAAGGACCTTGGAGATTGAGCCGGAACACGCCATCGCCCACAACAACCTGGGCTTTCTGCTGGACGAATTCGGCAGAATCAGGGAAGCGATCCACCATTACCTGCAGGCAATCAGGATTCAGCCGGACTACCGGCAAGCGCACCTGAATCTCAACAAGACCATAAAAAACCTGCCCGGGGGAAATCCCGAACGGATAGAGCCGGTTCCGTCGGATCCCGTCGAATCGCTGCTGGCCCGGGGAACAATCATGGCCGATCTGGACAGTCCCGAGGAGGCCCTGGCTTTCTTCACCCAGGCCCTGGCCATCAACCCCG
>JARGFN010000266.1 GCA_029210665.1 Desulfobulbales bacterium | reverse complement strand
ACTTATAAGATATAAAATGTCAAGAACTTTTTTGCTTTCCGCTAAAAACATTTCGGTCTTTAGCGCTTCAGAAAAATCTCTTCATAAACAATATGTTAAAATTTAAATTGAGCGCTGGCGAAGGAGTGGGGGCTCTGGGATAAGGGGATTGATCCAGTCCGGCAGGTTGTCCGCCGGAACGATGTCGATCCTTTCATGTCATTTGAAGCATTCCAGGTCCCGAAATTCGGGAAAGCCCTTGAGCGCCTTGGGGACCGTCAGGGGCTGGTACTGGTGCCGCCGGGAGGTCCTCAGGTTCATATCGATCAGCATCTCCGCCAATCGCACGGCGCAGGAGATGCCTTCCAGGACAGGAACGCCGAGTTTTTCCTGAAGCGCGAGGTGCAGGCTGGCGAGTCCCGCGCAGGTCATGATCAGGACCTCGGCGCCGTCCTCTTCCACGGCCCGACGGCCCAGGACCTCATAGCTGGCCAGGAGGGCCTGATGGTTTCTGTGGCTCCCCAAAACGGACTCCCCGCTGGGAAGAACCGATGCCAGGAGGGGGGTGAGCCGTATCGCGCCACCTTGTCCTCGCTCCGGGCTTTGTCGCCGGGCCAGGTGCCGAGAATCGAAAACCGGCGCCCCAGCAGGGGGGCGATCAGCATCGGCGCCTGGCCGATGGGAATGACGGGCTTCTCGGTGATCTGGCGGGAGGCTGCCAGGCCGGGATCGTCGCCGCAGGCGATGACAAAGGCATCGAAGGCGTGCCGCTGGACGGCAATGAGCTTGAGAACCCCGATGCCGGAGATGGCCTCGTCAAGATGCGTTTCGATCGTCTCGGGCCCTTCGGGCGGGTTGATGAAGGTCAGCTCGGTTTCCGGGAGTTTGACCGACTCGGCGGACCGCCGGATGTCCTCGGTCATCGATTCGGAGGTGTTGGGATTGATGATGCAAATCCGTCGGATCATGGTCATTCCTCGCTCAGTTCTTTTCCCCGGTAAGAGCTTGCCCCCGGTTCGGAAGCATGAGACGCTTGACCTGCTGGATGTGGTGGCTCAACTGCCGCAACGCCTCCTCCACGTCGCCCCGCTCGATTGCATCGAGCAGGGCCAGGTGCTCCCGGTTGCTCTCTGCCATCCGCCCCTCCACCCGGGCCGACGGGATGGCGATGATCCGGATCCCGTTGTAGATCATGTCGAAGAGTTTTTTCAGTTTACGGTTCTTGGCCGCACCGATGATCGCCTCGTGCAGTCCGATATCCGCCTCGATGAACTGCCGGTACTGGTCGGGAGGATAGGGCCTGCGGAACAACTCGCGCAGCTCCGTCACAGGAAAGGTCTTCAGGCCGCTGCCGGCGGTGCGGAGGGCAAAGGTTTCGAGCAGTTCGCGGATATCCAGAATATCGTTGATGTCGTCATCGTCCAGTTGCACGACCTCGTAACTGGTCCGCGGCTTCATCAGGATCAGGTCTTCCTGGGCCAGCTTGTTCAGGGCTTCCCGAACGGGAGTGATGCTTAGATTCATCCTCTCAGCCATCTTGTCCAGAAGGATTCGCTCTCCTTGCGCCAGTTCCCCCGTCAGGATCATGTTCTTGATCTCCTGATAGGCGATCTCGTTGAGGTTGGGACGATAGGGCTTCTCCCTGTTCACGGTCATTGGGTTGCCTTATGCCGCCAGAGGGCGGTCCTTGGTATTGGTGGTGCCCCCACAAACCGCTGGAAAGGGCGCCGCAGGAATTTATAATTTATAAGATGTTTCTATCAAGGGCGGGGGGTTGCGTCCAGTAATTCTGGGCGAACAGATTAAAGTGGATATTTCCTGTAGATATTTGAGT
>JARGFN010000265.1 GCA_029210665.1 Desulfobulbales bacterium | reverse complement strand
AAACCATTACTGATACTGAAAAAGCAGGATAAATATGCTCACTAAAATCGCCACCCTGCTTGAGATGATCAAGTTCAAGCATACCGTTTTCGCCCTGCCGTTCGCCCTGATCGGCGCCTTTCTGGCCGGGGGGGGGATTCCCGATAGGGCCGTCTTCGCCTGGATCATCCTGGCCATGATCGGGGCCCGGACCAGTGCCATGGGCTTTAACCGGATTGTCGACCGCCGGTTCGACGAGCAGAACCCCCGCACCGCCGGACGGGCGATCCCGGCCGGAGTCGTGAAGCTCCGGGAGGCCTGGATCATGGTGATTGCGGCGGCGGCGCTGTTCTTTTTCGCCTGCTACAATCTGAACCATTTGACCCTGCTGATCTCGCCTTTCGCCCTCGGCCTGACTTTTTTCTATTCGCTGACCAAACGGTTTACCTGGCTCTGCCATCTGGTTCTGGGGGCGGCCCTGGCCTTTTCGCCTCTGGGCGGCTGGGTCGCGGTCAACGGTTCGTTGAGCGGGTATCCCTATGTGCTCTCTCTCGGGGTTTTATTCTGGGTGGCCGGTTTCGACGCGGTCTACGCCTGCCTCGACGCCGATTTCGACCGCAAGGCCGGGCTGTTTTCGCTGCCGGCCAGGTTCGGCCGGCAAGGGGCCTTCAAACTGGCGGTGCTGCTCCATTTCGGCGCTTTCCTCCTCTTCACTTTAACCGGCCACCTGATGGGTCTGCACGCCATCTACTATCTCGGGCTGCTGGTTACGGCGGTCGCTCTTTTCTATCAACACCTGATCGTCAATCCTAAAGACCTGAGCCGGATCAATATGTCGTTTTTCGCGATGAACGGCCTGATCAGCCTGACCCTCTTCGCGGCGACCTGGTTGGATCTCTTGATCTTTCGCTAGATTAAAGCGAGGAAACGCCACCGATAACCCAGCAGATTCGGTTACCCGTGATTGCTTACGAGGAAACGGCTAGATGGGCGGCCCCGAGCATCGGCGCCTGGGCATTCGTTATCACATAGACCGGGATGCCGGCCAGGAGGGGAGACATCCTGCCCTTGTTCAGAAAGGGTTTCAGGAATTTGTCTGAATCGAGAATCTCAATGATTCTGGGCGGGATGCCGCCGCCGATATAAACTCCGCCGAAGGCCATGACCTTCAAGGCGAGATTGCCCGCTTCGGCGCCCAGGATGGCGGCGAAGATCTCCATGGTCCGCCGGCAGGGCGGATAGGATCTTTCTTTATCCATGGCGACATTGACTATCACCCGGCTCGGATCGTCTTCCCGGTCGAACATTTCCAGCAGCCAGACCGGTTCATCTTCGCTCCCGGATTCCTTAAGAAAATTGTAGATGTTGACGATTCCCAGTCCCGAACAGACCTGTTCATAGCTGACATGGCCGAGTTTTTCATGGAGATGGGCGAGCAGTTCGATTTCCAGGGGGGACATCGGGGCGAAATCGCAATGGCCACCTTCGGAGGGGTAGGGGATGTAGCCGGTTTTCTTCTCGTTCCGGGTCAGGAATGCCTCGCCCAGCCCGGAGCCCGGCGAAATCACCGCCTTGTTGGCGTCTTGGCGCCGGGTACCTTTATTCAATTCGTATAAATCATCTTTTTTTAATAAGGGTACTGAAGCGGCGGCCGCTTCGAGATCGTTGACCAGGCGGACTCTGCCGATGGACAGTTCTTTCGCCAGACTTGCGCCGCTGATGAGCCAGGGCAGGTTGGTGGTAGTCGATTGGTTGTCCAGGACCGGGCCGGGCACCCCGATACAGGCGGAGTCGACATGATGGGGACAACCGTTGAGAAAAGTTTTAAGCAGTTCGGT
>JARGFN010000264.1 GCA_029210665.1 Desulfobulbales bacterium | reverse complement strand
AGATCGATGGCTCCGGAGAAAATCCGTTGCAGTCGGTAATACTGCAGCCCCACCTCATCGCCGATCTTCACCGTTGAGGTATCGCGTTCAAAGGGCAAATGCGGCAACAAAAAGCGCCCATAGCTGTAAAGCATTTCCAGGTCCGGGTCACCATATGGGATAATCTGGCTCAAAAAGGCGTACACCTTTACATATGCACTCAGTTTTTCTCTGAATTCCGTCTTCTTCTCTTCACCCTCCAGAGCCTTGAAACGGTCCACCGCCGGCTGCAAGTGTCTTTGCAGATGGGCATGGTCCGCCGGATTCTGTTTGGCGGGAGATCGATAGAAAATATTGGCAAAGGCCTCCACCTCGTTCCAATGATAGACCTGCATACCATCAAGCTCATGCTTCAACTTGTTAAGCTGCAACGGATCGGAACCCTCCTGCAAACTGGTGGCATCGTAATAGGGTTTAAAGGCCAGGTAGATATTTTCAGCCTCGTTGACAAAATCCAGCACAAATGGTGTTTCCTTGCCGGGTATCATCCGGTTCAGGCGCGACAAGGTCTGTACCGCCTGCACTCCGTCGAGCCGCTTATCCACATACATGGCCATTAACAGCGGCTGGTCAAAACCGGTTTGATATTTATTTGCCACCAGCAGCACCTGATAGTCCGGCGAAGCAAAGCGCTCCGGCAACTGCCGCTCACTGATCGGCTTGCCGCTCACCACATCGGGATTCATCCCCGGCTCGGTGTATTCCAGCCCGGTTTCCGGGTCCTTGACCGTGCCGCTGAAGGCCACCAGCGGCCGCACATCGTCGTAGCCATGCTCTTTGATGTAACGGGTAAAGGCCTCCATATATTTCACGGCATGCAAGCGCGACGAAGTCACCACCATGGCCTTGGCCCGTTTATTCAGGTGATGGCTGACATGGCTGCGGAAATGCTCGACAATCACCTCGATCTTCTGCTCGATATTGGTGGGGTGCATGATCAGAAACTTGGCCAGGGCCCGCGCCGCCTTTTTCTTGGGGAGATTCGGATCATCCTCCACCGCCTTCACCAATTTGAAATAAGTGTTGTAGGTAGTGTAGTTCTTGACCACATCAAGGATAAAACCCTCTTCGATGGCCTGGCGCATGCTGTAGAGATGAAACGGCTCCGGCTTGCCGCTGCCGCCCACCCGCCCGAACAGCTCCAGGGTCTTGCCCTTGGGGGTGGCGGTATAGGCAAAGAAACTTAAATTCGGCTGCCGCCCCCGCGACTGCATCACCTGATTGAGCCGGTCTTCCCAATCCGGTTCATCGTCATCATTCTCCGGTCCGGAGCCGGCCCCGAGAATTGCCTTCAACTCCCGGGCCGTCTCCCCGGTCTGGGAGGAGTGGGCCTCATCGACGATCACCGCATACCGCCGCTTGCCGATCTCATCCTCCCAGGTCTTGGCCCGGGTTTTCTCTTCTTCGGTGGGATCAGCCAGGTTATCGGCCCCGGCGGCATGGAGCAGGCCGCGCAAGACAAAGGGGAATTTCTGCAGGGTGGTGACCACGATCTTGGTCCCGTCGATCAAGGCCTCGGCCAACTGTTTCGAATCCTGGTCAATGGCCTTGACCACACCCTGGGCATGTTCGATCTGGTAAATGGCATCCTGCAACTGCCGGTCAAGGACCTGCCGGTCGGTGATGACGATCACGCAGTCAAATACCTTGCGCTCCTCATCGTTATGCAGGCTGGCCAGCCGGTGCGACAGCCAGGAGATGGAATTGGTCTTGCCGCTGCCCGCCGAATGCTGGATCAGATAATTCTCCCCCGGCCCCTCGCTGCGGGCGGCAGCGATCAATT
>JARGFN010000069.1 GCA_029210665.1 Desulfobulbales bacterium | reverse complement strand
GGCGGCAACGATGTTGATAATACTAATGGTATATCAACGAGTTGCCAACGCGGCACCCCAAGGGCACTTCCTGCGGGGCGCAGATGCACCGTTCTCGGGCGGCCCCGCAGGGCGGCGGGGTGTACCCTGGCAATCCAGGGAAAAACGATTATCTAATGTAATTACAAACTGATAAGTGAATTTCCCTACGAAGCCGTCACGGATTCAGGAAATTATCATATCATAAAACTTTACCGGCAAGAAAAGCAATCAGTGAATCACCTTGCCGAATCGCTGCCAGCGTACGTTAAAATCTTCCTTGTCCCAGGACCAGTACAACACGAAAGCCTTGCCCTTCAGATCCTTGAAGTCGACGAAGCCCCAGAACCGGCTGTCATGGCTGTTGTCGCGATTATCGCCCATTACGAACAGGGAACCGGCCGGAACGGTTACCGGCCCGAAATTGTCGCGCGGGCTATTCTCGGCCGGGATGACATGATCATTATCATGGACACCGGGGTCGTTCTCGAGCCGCGCCCCGTTGACAAACACCTCTTTATTAATGATCGCCACGGTATCTCCCGGCAGGGCGATTACTCTTTTGATGAAATCCTGGGAGGGATTGAGCGGAAATTTGAAAACGACGACATCGAGCCGCGCCGGCTCCCTGACCGGAATTAACACCGTACCGGTAAACGGATTTCGCAAACCGTAAATAAATTTGCTGACCAGGATATGATCGCCGATCAACAGAGTCGGAATCATCGAACCGGAAGGAATTTTAAAGGCCTGCACGACAAAGGCGCGGATAAACAATGCGAGCAGCAGCGCAATGATTATTGCTTCGGCATATTCCCGAAACAGGGACTTTTTCTTTCGGAAAATTTTCTTGAAATCTAGCAAAAAAGGGTCCTCTTCAGTCTTGATAAACTCACAAAATGTCTCGAGATGGCGGACATTCGCGATACTCTTACCCCATAACAAAGCGATTTACAAGATCGTTTATCCCCCCGGATCAACATCTCGTTGACATGTCGGCTCAACAGATCTTGAAATTCACCAGCCAAATTCACTTCACGGCTCCGGGTCAAATCAGATTGATTAAAAATGTTTCAGCAGCAGTTTTTTTCAAATCTGCAAAACTGTCAATTTTTCGGACAACAAATTAATATTATCCGGCCCGTCACCCTGTTGCGTTTCGAGATTCAGCGCAAGCGCGAACGTTTTTTGTTATTCTGCCCTTTCCCGCCCGAAACCCCGCCGGACAAGGATCTGCCACGGAATGATTGGAACCCCGAAAGCTGAAAACCCGACGATCGCCGCCGATGGCATATTTTTAAAGGACAATCCGGAATATTTTAGTATAATCGGGTCGGTCGCCGGTTGTATCAGTAAAGTTCAGCTCTTCATTAGCGAACTTTATGGTCGACGGTTTTTTTATAAATAAGGGATGCGGAACAGCTTTTTTTTAACTATTTCGCAAAGTAACGTCTATTTATTCTTGACATGATCTTGCTTTTATGTCTCTTATTGCAGTAGTAGAGTGCAATATAATTGCAGATATGGGGGCAAAACATACTGATTTAACTTGCTTTTTTCCCCGCTTGCGCTCCCCATTAAAAACAGTTGTGGAGATTAAACACTTGTAATTATTAGTTTTATTAAGTGCAGCCAAACCGACTGGATTGGTTGAATTTGAAGAAGACAGCCGACAGTCCGTAAGCAATCACCGGGCAACCATGTATGCGCGGGCGCCCCGCTCCTTAATAGTGCATCTGTTCCCGCGATTGCTTACGGCGGTTTACTCATCAATAGCTCTTAACCAAGGTCATCGCGGCATGGGTGGTTTAACGATCCCAAAATTCACAAAATTCAACCTTCCCTTCCTGGGCAGTCAGAAGTTGACTATCGGCCTTGATATCGGTTCCCACGCCATTAAGGCCTGTCAGTTGACCCCGGTCGGAGACCAATACAAACTGGTCAGTCTGGGAAGCGCCCGACTGCCTCCGAATTGCGTCGAAGACGGCGTAATGCAGGAACCGGAGACCGTCGGCCAGATCATCAGCACTCTGTTGAAAAACCTCAAACTGAAGGGCAACAAGGTCGCCATTTCCATTTCGGGTTATTCGGTGATCGTCAAAAAGATCAGCCTGATGGCCATGGAAGAAAGCGAGCTGGCCAGTCATATCCAGGCCGAGGCCGAACAATACATCCCCTTCGACATCGACGAGGTCTTCATCGACTTCCAGGATCTGAAGACCAATACCGAGGAAGACGAAAGGACCGATGTCATTCTGGTAGCGGCCAAAAAAGACGTGGTCAACGGCTACCTTGAGATGCTATCGGCCGTCGGTCTGGAGACGGTAATTGTCGATGTTGACGCTTTTGCCCTGGAGAACGCCTACGGCGCGAATTTCGGGGGAGAGACCGAAAATGTCGGCCTGGTCGATATCGGCGCCTCGAAAATGAACATAAATGTCGTGGCTAAAGGCGCCTCGGTTCTGGTCCGGGATGTGGTGATGGGCGGCAGGATATTAACCGACACGATTCAAAGCCATTTCAACATCAGCCCCGAAGAGGCCGAGGAATTGAAAACCGGCCGACTCGACCCGGGCGACAAGATGCAGGAACTCGAGGATATCTTCGTCAACACCTGCAATCAGTGGATAACCGAGGTGAAACGGGCCTTGGATTTTTACTACTCCAATTATCCGGATGAGACCATTGACAAAATAGTGTTGAGCGGCGGCGGCGCGAAGATCAAGGGGCTGGCAAAACTCTTTGCCGAAGAAACGGGCATCAAGACGGAAATCTTCAACCCCTTTGCCAAAGCGGAGGGGGACCCGGACAAGATAGATCCGGGTTACCTGAAAAACGTCGGTCCGGAAATGGCTCTGTCAACCGGCCTGGCGACCAGGTCAACCAATATCTAGGCGTGGCAGATTAACCGATGATACACATCAATCTACTACCGGTCAGGCAAATACGCGCCCGCCTCCAAACCCGTAACGAGGTCGCCATATACCTGGCCCTTGTCGCCGTGGTCCTGGTGTTTGTGAGCATGGCCGCCCTGAACATGATTTCAACGGTTGATCAGCTACAGGGCCAGAGTAAAACCTTGACTGCGAAAAAGGCGTCATACCAGCCGATCCTCAATGAAATAAACAAGCTCAAAAAAGACAAAGAGACCCAGCAGACCAAGATCAATGTCATAAAATCATTGAAGGAAAATTCCCAGGTTTCAGTCCGGGTATTGGACGAGATGGTCAACCTGGTTCCCGCCGGAAGGGTTTGGCTCAACAGCCTTAGGCAATCGGGGAAAAGTCTCGATGTTTCCGGAATAGCCTTGGATAACGCCACTATCGCCCAATTCATGAACAATATCTCGGCTTCCGAATACTTCTCGGGCTCGGAACTTGCGAGTTCTTCCCAGACCGTCGTGTCCGGCGCGAAGCTTAAATCATTTTCTCTGAAGATCAGTATAAACTGAACCGGCCGACAAAGAGAAAACGGTAAAAGGACGATGAAGGAAAAAATCACTAAGATAAAACAGGCCTACGGCTCTTTTCTGGACAATAAGCTGACCCGCCTGAGCAAAAAGCAGAAAATCGGCATCCTGGCCGGCAGTCTCATGGCGCCGCTTTTGCTTTTTTTCTTCCTGATCTACTCTCCCAAGAGTAAGGAAATCGACAAACTGGAAAAAGATATCCGCTACCTGAAAGGCGAGATTCAGAAAGTTGAAGAAATCACCAATAAAATCGAAGAACACCGGGCCGAAAAACAACGGGTTGAGCTGCGGTTGAAGGCGGCCTCCCTGCTGCTACCCAAGGAAAAGGAAATCCCCAACCTGCTGACCGATATCTCGGAACAGGGAACAGGTTCCGGCCTTGAATTTATTTCCTTTACGCCCAGGCCGGAACGGCGGGAACAGTTTTACGCGATCATCCCGGTGGCGATAAACGTCAATGGTTCGTATCATCAAATCGGCACCTTCCTGGATAGGATCAGCAAGCTGAACCGCATAGTAACCGTGGATAATATCTCCTTGGGCGGCGCGCGACCGTCCGGCAACGAGATGCTGCTTACCGCCACTCTTGAGCTTGTCACTTACCGTTTTATTGACGCCCCGCAATAAGCGATGATTATGGATAAACGATACTTTTCAAAAAAATACCCGGCCCTCCTGCTTCTGGTTTCGGCTCTCCTGCCCTTGCTTGTCGCGCTTTTCCCCTCCTCCGGCGCAAGTCAGGTCACGGCGGAAAAAAGAGTTCCGGAGCCGGCGGCCCTGGCCGAAAATGCCGAAGTGGCCGCGGCCCTGGAGGAGGTCTTGGCCTCGATGAACATAGCCCCGTTTACCTACCAGACCGAGGGCCGCCCCGACCCTTTCAAGCCCTTTATATCGCAAAGGGCCGCCCAGGAAGCCGCGGAAATATCGCCGGAAGAGTTGACCGGCATGCGGCAATTCGAGCCGGGCCAATTGACCCTGGTCGCCATTATCTTTGCCGAAGACAATCCGATGGCAATGGTGGAGGATTCATCCCACAAGGGTTACATCGTCAGGAAAGGGACCCGCATAGGCAGATCCGGGATAATCTCGGAAATCCAGCCGAACCAGGTTATCATTAAGCAGTTATCGTACTCCATGACCAGAGAAAGAAAATACAATACCGTGGAAATGACCTTAAGAAAAGAGGGGGAAAAGTAGTGACTACCCTTACGAAAAAACCGGCGCTTGTTTTCTGGGCGATTTTGCTGATGTCCGCCCTGTTGACCTCCGTACCCTGTAAAGCGGATGACGATAACCAGGGTTCTTACCGGATAGAGGGGATGGACTGGACGGAAAACGCGGATGATTATGTACTGTTGATCAAGGGCGACTCGCAGCCGACCTACACCATGTATGAGCTGTTTAACCCTTTCCGGTTGATTATCGACATCGCCGACGCCACCATTAATCCGGCGTTTGATATGGGGGCGGTCGCCCCCCGAGGGCCGGTTAGCCAGGTCAAGGGGCAGGTTCTCGAAGACAAGGAGCCTTTCATCGCCAGAATCGAATTGTTTCTTGATGAAGACAACAGTTATACAGTCGACCGAAGTCACAATGACATTATCGTCCAATTCGCCAAGGCGACCGGGGAAGAGCCCGCCGCCGAGCCCGAAACCGCGCCGGCGGCGGCCGATGCAGAACTTGGCGGGATCGGCGAATCGGCAAGCGCCGCCGCTGCCATCGAGGTGATTGAAGAGACAGCCCTGCCGGCCGAAGCCGCGCCGGCTCCCGAATCTTTCGCGGGCCGGGAAGACCTCGAAGCAAAGGAGGCCTCGGTTCTTTTTGATATCGAGGTGGAGCACTCCGCCGAGGAAACCAGGGTCCTTTTGAAATCGGATGGCGTCATTAAGGAGTATGAAGCGGTCGAATTGGCTAAAAATATTAAGGCCGGCCGGCCCGACCGGATGTACATCGACGTCAAAAATGTAAAACCGGCCGGGCCCATCCAGCCCAAAAAAGTCGGCACCGTCCTGGCCCAGGTCCGAACAGGCCCGAGATCGGACGGCTTCCGGGTCGTATTCGATTCCAGCCTCGATGAGTTGTTCGACTACCGGATAAGCGAACAACCGGACGGGCTCCTGGTCACGATCAGCGAACCTTCGGCGGCCGCCCCCGTCCTTGCCACCCTGATGGATGAAGGCGGTTCCCTCGATTCCGAGCCTGTCGCCGCTCCGGAACCCGAAATGATGGCGACTGCCGAAGATGACGCAACCGAAGCCGCCCCGGCCCAAACCGTGCCGATATCCGAATCGGGCGACCGGGAAGTTCCTCCGGCGCCCGAAACGCAAAAACCCGCAAGCCGGGAAAGCACCGACGCGGCCCTGGCCTTTGCCGGCTACAACAAGCAGCGGATTACCGTAGATTTTTACAAAATAGATCTCCATAACGTCTTTCGGCTTTTCGGCGAAATCAGCAATCTCAACATCGTGGTCGACGAGGCGGTGGGGGGCTCCTTAACCCTTGCCCTCAATGATGTGCCTTGGGATTTTGCCCTGGACATCATTTTGAACCTTAAGGATCTCCAGAAAGAAGAGCGTTACAACACCATCGTCATATCCCCCAAAAGCAAGAAATTCGACTGGCCCGAAAGGACCCTCGAAGCCGTTGAATTCAAGGCCGACGAAACCTTCGACATTAAACAGCAGGAAGAGGACAGCATCAGGATCAGTAAACGTCTGGATGTCCCCGAAACGGTGGTTGAGGCCAAGAACCTTATCCATCAGGCCCAGAACCTGGAAAAACTGTCCAATTACGCCGGCGCCCTTGAGCTTTACGAGGAAGCTTACGCCAAATGGCCGGAAAATACGATTATCGCCAAAAGGATAGCGGCCCTGTGCCTTGTCCGTCTGGGACGGAACGCCACGGCGGTCCACTACGCTAAAATGGCTTTACGATCGGATCCGACCGATTACGATTCCGCCCTGCAGGCCGCCATCGGCCTGGCCAGAATGAAGAAAAACGACGAGGCCAAGGAGTATTTTGAAAAGGCGACCAGCGGCCCGCAGCCGTCGACCGCCGCCCTGACCAGCTACGCGGCCTTCAACGAGGAACGCCAGCAGCTTGACGCGGCCCTGGCTCTATTAAAGAGACACGAGGATCTTTATGGCGACTCTCTGGAAACAATGATCGGCAAGGCAAGAATTCACGACAAGCAGGGGCACCGGGAACTGGCGGCGTCCGAATACCAGACCATTCTGCTGTCCGGCTACCAGATTCCCGCGGATCTGGTCCGTTATATCAAAGGGAGAGCGTCTCTGGCCGGTCAATAGCCGGCGGAGATCCGTTAGGAGCCGGCAGGGATGAGGCAAGGGGCGAAAAAGGCGGGACGCAAGTCACCTTGGCCCTTGAATTTACACCGGCTTAAGAGCTTTTCAGAATCACTTTCAGCAAAAGAGAGATTTAAAATGAAAACTACGAGTTCCGGATATCTACTGGGTATGACAGTTTTTATACTGGCTATCCTTTTCGCCTGCGCTCCCGCCAAGCATGACGGCTCGGCGGAACGGGAAACGCCCGCCGGAGAAACAGAACAGCTCAGGGCGGCGGTCGAGGAGACTCCGCAAGCCGTTGACGACTTCCGGATGACAGAGGGATCGCAGCCGACCACCCTGCCGATCCGCTTCCAGTCGCCCTCTTACACCCTGGCGGATAGCGCGGACACCGTCGACTCTTTCGGCATCGATGAGGATTTCGTCGTCAAGGTCGGAGCCGATATATCATCGACGGGTCCGGTGATGCTTCGCGAGATTCTGAAAAAGCTTGCCGCCCTCAAGAAGATGAACATCAGCTGGGCCAGCGATGTCGACCAATACTCCTACATCGATGTCGACATCAGGGCCAACGACGATTTTTTCAAGGCCATCGACAATCTCCTCAGGCAGCGCGATTATTTCCATGTGGTCGAAGGCAACACCATTGTTGTAAAATACAAGGAGACCAGGAAATTTCGCCTGGCCATGCCCTTCACCAAATCGAGTTACGCAGCCTCGGTCGGCGCCAATGTTTCCGACACCTCGCAATCAAGCCTCAACAGCACCGACAACCAATTCGACATCTGGGATAATATCCGCAAAAATCTCGACCAGGTCATGAATATCTGGGAAGAGTCCGCTTCCACCGCCCCACCGCCGGGCGCCGCGGCAACAACCGGCAAGGAGGGCGAAGCGGCCAAACCGGCTCCGGAGTCAAGACCGCAATCCGCCAGGGGATATTATACGATCGACAAACCGGTGGGGCTGATCACCGTCACCGCCCCGCGGCGGATAATCGAAAAGGTCGAGGACTACCTGACCAGCCTCAAAGAGGACCTTTACAAGCAAATTTCTATCGAGGCCAAGATCCTCGAGGTATCGGTCAACAACGAACGGGAAGTCGGCATCGACTGGGAATCCCTTTTAAACAGCAGCCCCTTCGCCTTTAACATGCAGTTCGGTCCGAGTACCTTCAACAACCCCCTGGGGCCGAGCGGCAGCCGTTCCTTCACCTTGAACGCCAAAAGTTTCACTACCCTGCTCAGCGCCATAGAGAAACAGGGCAAAACCAGGGTCCTGGCCAATCCGCGGATCAGCGTGATGAACGGCCAGCCCGCCCTGATCAATGTCGGTAAAAACGTGACCTATATCGACAAGGTAACCACCACGGTCGAGGAAGGCGTCGTCAAGACCGATGTCACCACCGACAACAGAACTTCCGGCATCGTTTTGTCGATCGTCCCTACCATCATGGACAACGATCAAATCATTCTCCAGCTCACCCCGGTCACCTCGCAACTTGAGGAACCCATCGCCTACCGGGATTTTGGTGATTCGACCGTGGGTCTGCCGGTTACAAACGTCCGGGAGATGTCCACCCTGGTCCGGATCAAAAGGGGGGAAATGCTCGTGGTCGGCGGCTTGATCGACTCCACCGACGACGGTTCGGACGCCAATGTCCCGATGCTCAGCAAAGTGCCGCTCTTTGGCAAGTTGTTCAGCCTTGAAAGCAAAGTCAAGCTGCGCAAGGAACTGATCATCTTGTTGAAACCGGAGATTATTTAATGATATTGCCAAGCAAAGCAACGAAAGGAGACAAGATAATGTCCGCTTTACGATTGATCGCCATAGGAATGGTACTGCTGCTGACCTCCGGTTGCGGCCAACTGGTTTCTGAAAGACTGTCGATGTCCGGCAGCTCGGCCCGGGAAAAATGCACCAGCAAGAAGATGATTATCCTGCCGTTCGCCGATTACACCTACACGGAGGACGTCGAACGGGCCTTCCAGCGCCATGTCAACATCATGGAAAACGTCACCGCCAACCTGATCGGCCGGGGTTTCAATCTGCCGGTCCAGGAGGATCTGCTCAAGTACCTGGCGGAAAACAAGATCGTCACCATGGGCTCGGATACGACAAAGGGCACCAATATGCCCGGTTATATCCGGCATGCGATTGCCAGCGATTCCGGTTGGTCCGCCGATATGAAGGCCGAACTGGCGAAAATAGCCGCGGCGGAAAGTGGCGGCTCCGGTGACAACCGGTTGAATAATTACGCCCTTGATACCGAAACCCTGGCCAAGGTGGCCGGGCAATTCGATGCCGATCTTGTGATGAGGGGCCAGCTTCTCAAATATGAATTCGGCGAGGAAAACACCTGGTCGCCCCTGAAGCGCGGGATTTTCCCGGTAGTTTTCAGCGGCACCAACCGTGCCCTGTTCGGGGTCACCAACTCCGAAACCTATGACACCCTCGGTTCCGTCCTGATCGGCGCCGCCGCGGGCGCCGCAATCGGTGACAGCGCCACCAGCCCCTATGACGCAACCGAAAAAATCAACCCCGGCCGGCATAACTCCATGATCTGGGGCCTGGGCGGCGCCGCCCTCGGCTATATGTCCAGCAAGGGCGGCCATGCCAACCGGGTCGCGGTCCAGTTAAGACTATGGGTCCAGGACCCGCGGACCGGCGACGTCGTCTGGACCAACAGCGCCAAGGTCCTGGTCAAACCCCAGTCCGTTTTCGCCGAAAACCGCAAAGACGAACTGTTCGACACCGCGGTCTCCCAGGCAGTCACCGCCCTGACCGATGATTTTGTTAATTCATCCAAGGCTGCTTTATAAAAAACTTATATACAGGCAGCTGCTCGGTGAAAATTTCCTTGGTTTTCTATCGATTACTGACAATTTCAGATTCAATAACAATTATTCAAGAGTTTAAAAATGATGATTATGGAATTTAATCAAAAAGGGTCGCAGCAAAAAAGCAGCATTATTCTTGGTGGAATAAAGTGTTTTTTTACAGCCTTGCTGATCTTAATTTTGGCATCAAATATCGCCGGTTGTTCTGGTGGCGATGTGCCGCCGAAGAGTGATTTACCATCGGATACGCCCGGTATTGCGACTCTTTCCTATGACTTGATTGATACAAATACCAACATCCGGACAACAACCATAACCAAAAATAATCCGGGCAAAATAGTTATAAACCTTAATTATAATGATGGCACACCTCAGGTCAATAAAGTCGTAACCGTTACCACCACGAAAGGAACCCTCTATCCCGCCGACGGCTTGGCATTGACCGACAGCTCCGGAAAGGCTGTTATCAACATAACCGCCGGCGATGATATTGGCGTCGGCAAGATCAGCGTCATAGTCGATGAAGTAGGCAGCGCTAATCTTAATTTTGAAATTTTGGCAGATACGGGACCATCAGGCACGGCCGGCGGAACTGTATTCACCTTTGACTTAGTCGATGCGGCCACGGGTATCAGTACCACTACCATCACAAAAAACAATCCGGGTGAAGTTGCGGTTAAGGTAAGCGATGCGGATGGCAACCCCCTGGTCAGGGAGGTCGTAACCGTTACCACCACGAAAGGAACCCTCTATCCCGCCGACGGCTTGGCATTGACCGACAGCTCCGGAAAGGCTGTTATCAACATAACCGCCGGCGATGATATTGGCGTCGGCAAGATCAGCGTCATAGTCGATGAAGTAGGCAGCGCTAATCTTAATTTTGAAATTTTGGCAGATACGGGACCATCAGGCACGGCCGGCGGAACTGTATTCACCTTTGACTTAGTCGATGCGGCCACGGGTATCAGTACCACTACCATCACAAAAAACAATCCGGGTGAAGTTGCGGTTAAGGTAAGCGATGCGGATGGCAACCCCCTGGGCAGGGAGGTCGTAACCGTCACCACCACGAAAGGAACCCTCTATCCCGCCGACGGCTTGGCCCTGACCGACAGCTCAGGGCAAGCGGTGATTGGATTAACGGCTAACAGCCAGATCGGCGTCGGGCAAATTACCGTAACCGTCGATACAAACAAAAGCGCGCCGCTGAATTTCGAAATATTGGCTGACGCAAGCTCCGGCTCTTCATCGGACATCACTTCCGTTGTTACCTTTGATCTGGTAAATTCTGTTACCGACTTAAGTACCACTACGATCAGCAGTGAAACTCCGGGAGAAATTAAAGTAAATGTCAAGAATACCGACGGCACCCCACAGATTCGCAAAATAGTAACCGTCTCTACCTCAAAAGGCATGCTGTATCCCGCCGACGGAATGGCCCTGACCGACAGCGCCGGACAGGCGGTAATCGTCATTTCGGATAATAATGAAATAGGGGTGGGAGAAATCATCGTTAGCGTCGATGATGTAGCCGGCGATCCGCTCTATTTTGAAATTATTTCGATTGAAACCAACATTTTGCCGAATTTGCTGATTTTAACAACATCAAAGACCACGTTGTTATCAAACAATACCGACAGTGCAATCATCACGGCAACCGTTTTAAAGGACAACGTGCCGCTTGAAGAGGTTCCGGTTAAATTCAGTTCTACCGGGGGCCTGATGAGTGATGGTTCGGTAATAACCGATGCCCAAGGGAAAGCCGAGATAAGTTTTACCGCAGGTCCTGATGCCCGGAACGAGGTTGTAAGCATAAACGCTAGTGTTTCAGGACTTACCGACTCAACACCTGTACAGATCACCGGGAACAAACTTACCCTCACCTCGGATAAATCGAATATAGGCAAGGACACAGATACCAACATAGCTATTTCCTTAACAAATGCCATACCCCTGGGTTTAGCCAACAAAGAGATCACTATAACCCTGGAGGAAAATCCGCTGGACCCAGGCGAAGATCTGAATGGAAATGGGGTACTGGACCCAGGCGAAGATCTGAATGGAAATGGGGTACTGGACCCAGATGGGGTACTGAAAGACTTCCCCTTCCCCACAAAGTTGACCACCGATTATAATGGCTCGGCGCAAATAACCATAACCGGGAAAAACCTCGGAACCGCCAAAATCATAGCTGAGGGGATGGGGGCAAGAGGAGTATTGGAAATAGAGGTCACCCCTCCCGAGGATATGTTTGAAATAACCGCCCCCACTTCTATCGAGGCCGGAGAGGGTTTGGGAACCGATAAAACCGTCGCTATTGTCGTCAACGTCCCCCCCCTGGACGCCAAGGGCAATCCAATATCCCAGGTGAAATTCCATACCACCCTCGGTTGCTTCGGTAACGGCGCAGCTGGCTGCGGCGATGACGGGACTTCAACTAAATCGGTTGTTGTTGAAGTAAAAACCGATCCGGTAACCGGTGCCGCCATCAGTGCCAGTGCTACTGCCACCCTTGGCTCTGGTGAGGCCGGAACCGCCAATATTATCGTTTCCGTCCCGAATGATTTTAATACCTTCGATAATCTCCAAATTGATTTTTTTGCCCCGCCGGAAGAGGCTTACAATATAACCCTGCAAGCCTCCCAGACCGTGGTAGCCCCAAGTCCGGGAGAGACAAAGAATGGTTTAACACTAACCGCAACTGTGACCACTTCAGATGATCAGGTGGTCGGCAACGCTATTGTAGATTTTACAATCAGCACTAATCCCGTCGGCGGCGGCGAACAGATCACCCCAGCTTCCGTTAAAACCGACAGTTCCGGGGTCGCGACTACCAACTTTTATTCCGGCAAGCTGAGTTCGGATGGATTGGGCATAGGGATCACCGCTAAAACAACAGATGCCTTAGGCAACAAGATTGAAGACACCGTGGACATAATAATCGGCGGGACCGCGGGATCCATTGCCTTAGGGCTCTCCGATAAGATTTACAGTAGTGATGATTACACCTATTACACCGTCGACATCAGCGCCCAGGTTACCGATTCGAACGGCAGTCCGATGGCTAATCAACTTGTTACCCTGAATCTCTGGCCAACCCATTACCGGATAGGATATGAAGATGCTTTAAACAGCCAGAACGACCACTGCTATGCCTTTAATGATTTTCCGCAGTGTTCAGGTATATTTGATATAGACAACGAAGATCGG
>JARGFN010000263.1 GCA_029210665.1 Desulfobulbales bacterium | reverse complement strand
TGCGGGCCGACAAGGCGCGGCTTCCGGCGCATAGCAGCGCTATGTAACGGAAGTCCCAACGCAGACGGCCCATAAAATAACGAGCAAGATGCGATGGTTTAGGGGTTAAGGGGTACTAGCTTTCTAGCGGATTCCGGCAAACCGGTAGACCGTCTTTTCCGTTACCAGACAATCAAGGGGCTGATCATGGGGTTCCAGGATCAGTTGCCGCTCCATGATCTGTAATTCGAAGGCCGGCGCCACCCGGAAAGCCCTTGCCGCCTGCTCGGCCAGAAACCGGTCGTAAAAGCCGCCGCCATAACCGAGCCGGCCGCCGTGCCGGTCGAAAACACTCCCCGGGACAATGACCAGGTCGATCGTCCGCGGATCGAGCACCGTGGTAACCTCGGGATCCGGCTCCGGGATCGAACAGTAGCCGGGCCGCAACTCACGGGCCGGATCCGTGATAAGGCGCGGTTGCAGTCTTTTCCCCGCAACCAGGGTAAGCGGCAGGGCGACCCGTTTTCCCATTTCAAGGGAGTGTTTGATTGCCGGCATGGTTTGCACTTCACTTTTGAACGCGGCATAAAACAACACGGTCCGGGCCCGCGAAAATTCGGCAAGCTGGAACAGGTTTTCCATGATGCGCCGGCTCATTTCTTGCCGTTCCCGCGGACCCAAACGGTCCCGGGCGGCGATAATATCGCGGCGAATCCTGTCTCTTTCCATAAGATTTTCCTTGCCCGTACCGAAGATTTTCCTGAATCCGTGAGCGTTCGCTGCGCCGCTCTTTTTTTGTAGTAATGATGTGAAAACCTGGAATCCGCAATGATTAATTTCCTGCTTGCCGGAACGCTCCTGGGCCTGTCGGCCGGCTTTGCCCCAGGCCCCCTTCTTGCCCTGGTCGTAACCGAAACCCTGCAACACGGCACCAGATCCGGCCTTAAGGTGGCACTGGCGCCGGTCATTACCGACCTGCCGATAATCGGCCTGACCCTTCTCCTCCTCCGGGAATTATCCGAATTGAATATCATCATGGGGATAATCTCAGGGTTGGGCGGCCTGGTCGTGCTGTTCCTCGGCGTCCAAGCCATCGGCGCCAGGGGGGGCGGGATCGAGCTTCCCCCGGCCAAAAGCAATGCGCTGCTCAAGGGCATTACCGTTAATTTCCTAAGCCCCCATCCATACCTGTTCTGGCTGAGCGTCGGCGGCCCCCTTACGCTCAAGGCCGGCGAACATGGTCTTGCCGCCGCCACGGGTTTCGTCCTTTCGTTCTACGTTCTGCTGGTCGGCGCCAAGCTCATCCTGGCCGTCCTGGTCGGCAGATCACGCTCCTTTCTCGCCGGCCGCCTCTATCTTCTGATCATCAAGGGGCTCGGTCTGCTGCTGATCCTGCTCGGCCTGGTTCTTTGCCGGGAAGGGTTCCTGTTGCTCAGCCGGGGATCATTATAACGCAACCACGACTCCTGGCTGCTTTACTTGAAACAACGGGGACCATGCCGTGCCGTGGTATTTTCCTGAATCCGTGACGGCTTCGTGGTAAATTTTACTTATAAGTTTGTAATTTCATTAGATAATCGTTTTCCCCTGGATTGCCAGGGTTCACCCCGCCGCCCTGCGGGGGCCCGAGAACGGCGCATCTGCGCCCGCAGGAAGTGCCCTTGGGGTGCCGCGTTGGCAACTTGTCGATATACCATCAGTATTATCAACATCGTTGCCGCCTTGCATCCGCACCGTTCTCGAACGCTCACGGATTCAGGTTTTTGTTTGAGTTGACAAGCCAACTCGGTTAGCATGCAAGCAACTCTCCTACTTCTTGAAACGACTGCTTCGGAATTTTGCCGGAGGTATAATGGTG
>JARGFN010000068.1 GCA_029210665.1 Desulfobulbales bacterium | reverse complement strand
GGAAGGGGACCTGGACCTCCAGAGAGTGTTCGAAGCGGTGGGCGGTTTCGTCGGATTCGATGGCGGTGGAATGTTTCAGGATAAGGGCGGCCAGGTCGGAATTAATCGGCACCTGCCCCATCGGCATCTCCCAGGCGCCCTCGCTCATCAGGGCAAGCGTGGCGCCGAGGCCATGATGGTTGGGGCCCAGGATGATCACATTCTCGGGGATGTTTATTCCGGCAAAGGTCAGGCCGGCGACGGCGCCGGAATAGATGTAGCCGGCATGTGGAGAGATCACCGCCAGCGCTTCTTTTTTATCCCTTGGGGAAATCTCCGGGATTAATTCCGAAACCGCCGCGGCCAGGGCGTCTCGATCGGCCGGATAAAACTGACCTGCTACCGCCGGGGCTCTTAGCATGGCGGACCTCCTTTCGGGTGGGTTGTTAATGATATCCTCTACCCGCAGTATAGCAGGATTATTCTAACCTGTTTTAGCGATCTGCCAGGTCGTGTCCTCGGCGTTGTCTTTCAGTTCGATGCCTTTTTCGAGAAGCAGGTCGCGGATCTCGTCCGCGCGCGCCCAGTTTTTTCCCCGTCGGGCCTGGCTCCTTTCGGCGATCAACTCCTCGATCTCCTCGGAAGAAATTGCGAGGCCGGCGAGTTCGCCCTGCCGCCGGTCTTGCAGATATTCGGCGACCGGTTCGGTGAGCAGTCCCATTATGCGGCACAGTTCGCGGATTTTGCCGGCGCAACCCTGTAAAAACTCCACATCCTCGGGGGCGGGGTCCGGCGGCAGCTGCTGCCTGATGCGGTTCAGGTCCTTGACCGTGTCGAAGATCATTCCGAGACCGTGGGCGGTGTTGAAATCGTTATCCATCGCCTGGCCGAACCGGTTTTCCAGGCCGCCGATTTTTTCGCGGTCTGCCGGGGAGATTGCCGAAGTGGCGCCGGCCGCGCCGGAGAGTTTATCGATTGCGGCAATACAGCTGTAGAGCCGTTCAAGGCCGACGGCCGCGTCGTGCAGGGCCTGTTCCGAATAATCGATGGGATTGCGGTAATGGGTGGAGAACATGAACAGCCTGAGGACTTCGGGGTGGTGGTCGGCCAGGACCTCGCGGATGGTCAGGAAATTGTGCAGCGACTTGGACATCTTCTCGTCCTTGATCGTCACGAAGCCGTGGTGGATCCAGTTGCGGGCAAAGGTGGCGCCGGTGGCCCCCTCGCTCTGGGCGATCTCGTTTTCGTGATGTGGGAAGATCAGATCCTTGCCGCCGCCGTGGATGTCGAAGGTGTCGCCCAGGTATTTGCGGCTCATCGCCGAACACTCGATATGCCAGCCGGGCCGGCCGGGACCCCAGGGGCTCTCCCAGGTCGGCTCGCCGGGCTTGCTGGATTTCCAGAGGGCGAAATCCATGGGATTTTCCTTGATCTCATTGACACTGATCCGCGCTCCGGCCAGCATCTCGTCAAGCTGCCGGCCGGAAAGCTTACCGTAATCGGCCAATTTGTTAACCCGGTAATAGACATCGCCGTCGGCCGGATAGGCCATGCCCTTGTCGATCAACTCCCGGATCATCGCGATGATCTCGGGGACATGTTCGGTGGCCTTGGGCTCGATATCCGGTTCGTCCACTTTTAGCCAGGCCATGTCCTCCCGGAACTTTTCGATAAATCTTTCCGACAGCTCTTCGCAGGTGGTGTTCTGTTCGGCGGCCCTTTTGATGATCTTGTCATCGATATCGGTAAAATTGCGAACGAAATTGACCCGGTAACCACGGTAGCGGAAGTAGCGGACAATCATATCGAAGACCAGGACCGAGCGGGCGTGGCCGATATGGCAGTAGTCGTAGGCGGTGATTCCGCAAACGTAAAGTTTAACCAGGCCGGGCTCGATGGTTTCCAGGGGGACTTTCCTGCCGGCCAGGGTATTATATATGGAAATGGTCATGAATTAACCCGCTTGTAATATTACCGATTGAGAGGTTCGCAAAAATGAAAAAATGTTATATAACCCTTTCAGTCATAAGGTTCAAGGTTAGCGATCACAGTCCACCACATCTTGCGGCGATCGGCCCGGCTCACGTACAAAATGTACGCATCGCCGTCCTGCTTGCCGCAACCTGCGGCACCCTGTAATCGCTTAAAGAATGGGAGAATGGCTGAACCAGGGTAATAAAATGAAATTGATTTCGGAACAAAAACTCGATAATTCGCTGCTCGTCAAGGTTATCGATCAATCGCGGCGGGTTGCCGTTGACCGCTGGTATGTCAAAGTCGTGTGCGAGGTGAAATTGTTGTTGACCGATGGACATTTTGCCATGTGTCCCGCCGACGACGATCCAGAGCGGCTTTCCGCTATTCGGCAGCTGCTTGGTGATGCGATTGTCATGGAGATTGTTCAGGAGCGGAATTTTGTCGATGAGGCGGCCAGGGATAAGGTCAGGCAAGACCTGGTCAACAGACTAAGCGAAAATATTTCCGATTACCTGGCCTCCGACTCTTTCCCGGCCCGTTTTTTCGCCATTCGCTATCGGCAGGCGGAAAAATTGCGCCGGATGGAGACGGCCCCGCCGCGCGATCAATCTAATGAGGTTGAGGATGACGGTCCGGCCGATTTTTCCGCCTGTTTTCGCGATTAGGCAACATCCTTCAAATCCATAATGTTCTTGACAAACAGCCCGCTTGGCATAATAGTTCCTTCTTTCGTTTTAACCGTGAATTCGTTCCCGTTTTTTTTCGCGGAAATGGGTGGAATGGCCTTCCACCGCTTTATATTGCCCCCTTTTTACAGAAAATACGTGGCGCCCCATTTTGGTTGGCTGCCGACTAAGGAGATAAGATGAAGATCCTCATAAGCGATAATCTGGCCCCGATCGGCGCCAAAATCCTCAAGGATGCCGGCCTTGAGGTCGACATCAACACCGGTTTGGCCCCCGAAGAACTGAAAAAGATAATTTCCCAGTATGATGGCCTGGTCATTCGGAGTGCCACCAAGGTCACCGAGGAGATCATCGAGGCGGCCATAAACCTCAAGGTCGTCGGCCGGGCCGGCATCGGTCTCGATAATGTCGACATTCCCGCCGCCAGCAAGCGGGGAATTGTCGTGATGAACGCCCCCGACGGCAATTCCACCACCGCGGCCGAACATGCCATTGCCATGATGATGTCCATGAGCCGCAAGATCCCCCAGGCTACCGCCTCGATGAAGGCGGGCAAGTGGGAGAAGAAGAAATTTTCCGGCCGCGAAGTGACCGGCAAGACCCTGGGCATTCTCGGTATCGGCCGGATCGGCGCCATTGTCGCGGATCGGGCCCAGGGCTTGCGGATGAAGGTTATCGCCTATGATCCGCACATGTCCAAGGATCTCGTCGATAAGCTCGGCGTGGAGTTGGTCAGTCTCGAAGAGATGTGCCGCCGGGCGGACTTCGTCTCCATCCATGTGCCATTCACCAAGGAAACCAAAAACGTTCTCTCCGCCGAGCAGTTCAAACTTATGAAGAAAGAGGCGATGCTTGTCGATTGCGCCCGGGGCGGGGTCGTCGATGAGGCGGCGCTGCTTGAGGCCCTGCGGAACGGCGAAATCGCCGGGGCGGCCCTTGACGTCTTTGCCGTGGAACCGACTAACCTGGAAAATTGCCCGCTGCTGTCCCTTGATAATTTCATCTGTACGCCCCACCTTGGCGCCTCCACCGCCGAGGCCCAGGAAAATGTGGCGGTGGCGATTGCCGAGCAGATGTCCGACTATCTTCTCAACGGCACGGTAATGAACGCCGTCAACGTTCCGTCGGTGAGCGCCGAGGTTTTGGCCAAGATCGGACCTTTTACCAGGCTGGCCGAGATGATCGGCGCCCTGCACATGCAGATCGCCAAGGACGGGGTCGAAGAGGTCAATCTGGAATATGCCGGCGATCTGGCCGAGATGGAAACCGGTCCGATCACCGTTTCTTTCTTGAAAGGGCTGTTTACCCCGATCCTTAAAGAGGCGGTCAATTACGTCAACGCGCCGATGATCGCCAAGGAGAGAGGGATCCGGATTGTCGAATCGCGTTCATCCCAGCATGAGGATTTTACCAATCTCCTTAAAGTCAGCGTCAAAACCGTTTCGGGCGAAAATGTCCTGGCCGGTACGGTATTCGGCCGGAGCGAACCGCGACTGGTCCGGTTCAACACCTTTCGCCTTGAAGCATTGCCGTCCGGGCCCATGCTCTTTGTCGTCAACGACGACGTCCCCGGCGTGATCGGCGACCTTGGTACGACTCTCGGCAGTTTCGGGGTGAATATCTCCAGGATGACCGTCGGCATGGAAGAGGCAAAAGGACGCAATATAATCCTGTTGAACACCAATACCCTGCTGACCAGGGATCAGTTGCGGAAAGTCATGGAGCTTCCCCATATCAATGATGCCATGGCCCTTGATCTGCCGGCCGATAACTGACCAGTCGGGGAAATCTTTGATTGTCGGACCCGGGCCGGGTAGGTACCGGCCTTGAAACGATTTAATTTATGGGGGTAGCATGGATAAGGCGGAAGAGGGCAGGAAGTGTCCGGAAGGGCAGGTGCTGAAGGATGGCAAATGCGTGATGCCGGAGGTATCCTTTAACGCTTTTGTGATGTCTCTCAATACAGCGGCCCTTTATCACTGCGGTGAACTGGCCGACCCGGAGACCGGCGAAACCCACAAGGAACTGGTGCTGGCTAAACATGCCATCGACACCCTGGATCTTTTGAAGAAGAAAACCGCGGGCAATCTCACCAGGGACGAGGAAAACCTGCTGGAGACGGTGCTTTATGATCTCAAGCTCCGCTATGTCAAGCTGGCCGGTTAGATAGCCGGTTTTTCGGATTATACACAGGGCCTGATTCTCTTGCGAGGATCGGGCCTTTCTGTTGATCCGCCGGAAATTCCTGATGGACAAGGCTGAATGACATCATTGCTTGCAACCGTTCCGGCCCCGGCCAAAATCAACCTGTATCTGCGGGTGAAGGGGAGGCGGCCGGACGGTTATCATGAACTTGAATCGGTCATGCAGAAACTGGTGCTGGCCGATTTCGTCCGGGTAGCCGTTGACGAGGGGAGCGGCATCGCCCTGTCCTGTCCGGCCGCCGGTTTGCCGGAGGATGATACCAATCTGGCCTGGCGCGCCGCCCGGCTGTTTCTGGACGAAACCGGGCTTGAACGCCGGGTGGCGATAACCCTCGATAAAAAGATCCCGGTGGCCGCCGGGCTCGGCGGCGGCAGCAGCGATGCCGCCGCGGTATTGCTGGTCCTTAACGAGCTGCTCCGTAGCGGCCTGGACGAGGAAGCCCTGCTCAAGATGGCGGTGCGATTGGGGGCCGATGTGCCTTTTTTCATTAAAGACCACTGCCCCGCCGCCCTGGCCGAAGGGATCGGCGAACGTTTGTCGCCGGTTGCCGGAATTCAAAACTGCGATGTTGTTCTGGTTAATCCGGGATTTCCGGTTTCCACCCGGTGGGTATTTGCTAATTTTGCGTTGACAACTAACCGCAATCCTTATATCTTAGCGCCCGGAAAGGACTCTCAGTCAGGTATATATTCCGGTCCGGATGAAGCCGATTTTCTTAAACGGGTCGGCCCGGAAGGTTTTTTTAATGATCTCGAAGCGGTTACCATCGATCGTTATCCGGAAATCGAGTCGATCAAAAACTCAATGCTGGCCGAGGGCGCCATGGTAGCCCTGATGTCGGGGAGTGGCCCGACCGTTTTCGGCATATTCACGGATCACCGCATCGCTATTTCCTGTTTCGAAAAGTTCAGGAGCAGTTACGGCAAAAATGTATTCTTGACCAGGCCCCGGCATTTCTGATCCGTATTGCGTTTAAAATAACAGTTTAATGATTGTCTGGCTGTTTTACTGGGGCATGGTGTAATGGTAACACACGAGCCTTTGACGCTCGTTTTCCAGGTTCGAGCCCTGGTGCCCCAGCCAGAAACCCATACCTTTCGGGAAAACAGATAGCCATGGTAAATAAAATAAAGTTGTTCGCCGGCAATGCCAACCGACCATTGGCCGAAGAGATTTGCGCTTACCTGGAGCTGCCCCTTTCCCAGGCTGAGGTTCGCACTTTCAGCGATGGCGAGATCTTTGTCGAGATCGGCGAAAATGTCCGCGGCGCCGATGTCTTTGTAATTCAACCCACCTGCTCGCCGGTCAACGACCATTTGATGGAACTGATTATCATGGTCGATGCCCTGCGCCGCGCCTCCGCCCGGCGGATAACGGCGGTGGTCCCTTACTACGGTTACGCGCGGCAGGACAGGAAGGTGGCTCCCCGGGTGCCGATTACCGCCAAGGTTGTTGCCGAAATGATGATGGTGGTCGGAGTGCGGCGGGTGCTGACCATGGATCTGCATGCCGGCCAGATCCAGGGGTTTTTCAATATTCCGGTTGACCACCTTTACGCCGCCCCGGTTCTGATGAAATATCTCCAGGAAGAGATCAGGGATGATATTATCATGGTCTCCCCCGACGCCGGCGGAGTGGAGCGCACCAGGGCCTACGCCAAGCGGCTTGATGTCGATCTGGCGATCATCGATAAGCGTCGGGAACGCGCCAACGTGGCCCAGGCCCTGAACGTGATCGGTGATGTCCGCGGCAAGCGGGCCATCCTGCTCGATGATATGGTCGATACGGCCGGAACCCTCTGCGCGGCCGCCGATATTCTAATGGAAGCCGAGGCCAAGGAGGTTTACGCCTGCTGTTCCCATGGCGTTTTATCAGGCCCGGCTATTGAAAGAATCAATGAATCGCAGATCAAGAAACTGGTCATAACCAACAGCATCCCCCTGCGCGGCGCTGCTCTTGATTGCGGAAAGATCGAGGTGCTGTCGGTGGGCGGTTTGCTGGCCGAGGCGATCAGGCGGATCCATTCCGAGGACTCCGTCAGTTCCTTGTTTGTCTAACCATGTCCGCTTATTTCGTTGATCCGCGCGCTTTTGCGGTCCACCCCGTGACCGGAAACGCCGTATAATCGGTCATGGATGTCTTGCCTGGCTTCAACATATCGATGTTATGCGATTATCCAGTTTGAAGCCGGAAAAACGATGTAAACCACGAATTTATTATAAATCCCGGAGGCAGTAAGCAATGTTACAGTTAGAAATAAATGCCGATATCAGAACTACCCACGGAAAAGGTGCGGCCCGTGTTTTAAGAAGCAAAGGTTTGACCCCGGCGGTCCTTTACGGAGCCAAATCGGCACCGGTTTCCCTGGAGTTGGAAACCAAGACCTTTTCCAAAACCCTTTTGGGAATCAATCGTCGCAATGCCTTGATCAATCTCGGCATTGGCGAAGGGGAAAAGAAAAGCACCCGGCATGTCATCATCAAGGAGTTGCAGACCGATCCGCTCAAGGATGGCCTGCTTCATGCCGATTTTTGCGAAGTGTCCCTCGAAGAGCCCATGGTCCTCAGCGTCCATATCGAACTGCGCGGTAAGGCAAAGGGCGTCGATCTGGGCGGTATCCTTCAGCTGGGTATGGACCGGGTCAGGATGAGAGGGAAGATTCTCGATTTTCCGGATTCCCTGCCGGTTGACATCTCGGGCCTGGCCATCGAGGACGGGATATCCCTTAATGACATCGATATACCGGCCAATCTGGAAGTTCTGGGCGACGAAAACAGCATGGTCGTCTTCATTGCCGATCCGACCAAGGTAAAAGCAGTCGGCGAAGAGGAGGCCGAGGAGGCGGAAGTCGCCGCGGCCGAGACCGGCGAACCGGAGGCCGAAACCGGAACCGAGGCGACCAAGTGATCAGATAATATACCGATCCCAAAAAAAATCGTTAAAGCCGGAAGATGGATAACATTTTCCGGCTTTTTATTTACCGGAGAAAATAATGCTGTTGATTGTCGGGCTTGGCAATCCTGGCCGCAAATATCTGCTTACCAGGCATAACATCGGTTTTATGGCGGTGGATCATCTTGCCGCCAGGGCCGGGGCCGTTTTTACGGCGTCAAGATGGGATGTCGAATTAGTCAAGACAACCCTCTGGGCGCAATCGCTGATCCTTGCCAAACCCACTTCCTACATGAATCTCAGCGGCCGGCCCGTCGGCATGGTTGCTGCCTACTATAAGATAGGGCCAGAGAAAATCGTGGTAATTCATGATGATCTCGACTTGGAAGTAGGCCGGGTCAAAATCGTATGCGGCCGAGGCGCGGGTGGCCACAACGGGATCAAATCCATAATCGAGCATCTCGGCACTCGGGATTTCATTCGAATCAGGGTCGGAATCGGCAGGCCTCCCGAGAATATACCGCCGGCCTCCTTTGTCCTTTCAAAGTTCAGCGATCAGGAGCTTGCCGAGGTAAGTCAGGTATTTGATTTTATCGAGGAGGGTATACGGCTTATTGAGGTTGACAGTGTTGCCGCGGCCATGAATTTTGTCAATCGCCAGGGCGGGTAAGTATTTTGGGGGAGTAACTTCATTTTTCCCAACCATTAAGAATATTCTAAAATCAGCCGGTTATTCGTCTAATACCCTAATTTTTTGAAAGATTTGAACTAAAATGCTCGAAAATATGTTATAGTCATATTCCTAGTGTTTAGTAGTCCCTAATGAATAATGAGGTAACAAAGTGTTTAAAAGCGGCGATATGGCTGTATACCCTGCGCACGGGGTCGGCAAAATTGAATCCATAGAGAAGAAGGAGATTGGCGGAACCAATCAATCTTTCTATGTGATGAAGATTATCGAGTCCGGAATGGTTGTGATGATTCCAACCACGGCCAAAGAGACCGGCCTCCGAAACATTATCCCTTCCAAGGATGTTAAGAAAGTATATGCCATCCTGAGGGAGAAAAATGTGGAAATATCTCCGCAACCATGGAACCAGAGATATCGTGATTACATGCAGAAGATAAAGTCCGGTTCTGTATATGAAATTGCCTCCGTTCTGCGCGATCTTAACGTCCTGAGTTCCGACAAGTCCCTGTCGTTCGGCGAGAAAAAGATGATGGATACCGCGAAAAGTTTATTGGTGAAAGAGATCGCCCTTGCCAACAAGATCAAGGAGGAGAATGTCGAGGAGGATTTCGACAAGATATTTTCCTGAACTGTCGGTTTTATCGATTTTATAGCCTGCCGGTTTGTTCCGGCAGGCTATTTTTTTGGGTGCGGGCCATTATCATCTGCCTGAATCCGTGAGCGTTCGAGAACGGTGCGGATGCAAGGCGGCAACGATGTTGATAATACTGATGGTATATCAACGAGTTGCCAACGCGGCAGATGCGCCGTTATCGGGCGCCCCGCAGGGCGGCGGGGTGAACCTGGCAATCCAGGGAAAAACGATTATCTAATGAAATTACAAACTGATAAGTGAAATTCCCCACGAAGCCGTCACGGATTCAGGATCTGCATTTCAGCCTTTGCAGGTCCTCGGTGAAATCGAAGGAATTATCTTGTTCCGGGGTATGGCAGCCAAGGCAGATCTCTCTCTTTACCGGTGCGGTCCGGTGTCCGGCGGGATTGGCGCGGTGCATCGAGCCGGGACCGTGGCAGCTTTCGCAGCCGACCGCCTGCAAGTCCGCGGTAATACCCATCGCCGTGGCCGGATCTTCAGGATCGACCCCGGTTAGATGGCATGGCAAACATTCCAGGTTGAACTGCTGGCCCTTTTCGACCAGGGTCAGATATGACGAGGCGTGACGGCTGGCCCGCCAGGTTTTCACCTGCTGGCGGTGGCATTTTGCGCAGGCCGACCAGCCGGAAAATCCCCGTGCCGCCACGCCATCCTTGGCACCGGCGGCCGAGAGGGACCGCCGGTTCATTTTGCTGACCGATCTCTTGTTTTCATCGACAAGGTCCAGTACGGCAGGATGATCCGGGAGGGATACATCCATCGCCACAAATCTGTTGTCAAAGGAGGAAACGGTTCCGGCCGCCGACCGTTCCTTCTTTTCAAGCTGTTCGATCGTGATTTCCAGGCTCGCCAAACGCGTCCGGATCTCCTCGTAGTGATCCTTGAGTTCGGGCCGTCCCTCTAGCCGGTTTATTTGCCCCAGCAAACGGCTTCTTTCCTTTTTGCCGGCGGTCAGGGCCTGATGGTCGCCGGTCCGCCATCCGGCGCCGGTCCGCCACGCCACTTCCAGTACGCCGATATATTTCCCCTTGCGCCCGGTTCCGATCAGGATGGTGTTGTCCGTAAGAAAGAGGGGAGGGGCGCCGCTGTCGATATTGCCGGCCCGGACAATGAGGTTGACGGCCGGGAATGCGTCGGCTATTTCCCGACAAGCCCCGATGCCGAGATCGGTCAACAGAACGATAAAGGCATGGCTGTCGGCCAGTTTTTCGATTATCGACGGCAGATGGTCTTGCCATGGCTGGATAACAACCTTTCCATCGGCCGGCTTAGCGGCCGGACCTGTTGGCCCGGTCAGGCCAATGACCGCTGCTTCGAGTTCTCCCAGTTGCCGGGTAATGAATGGTTTGAAGAGCGGCGTGCCGGTTTTCGGGTCGATGATGTTGGCGCTCAGCCAGTCAAATCGTGATTCGTCCCGGATCTCAAGGAGGAAATCTAGACCGGCGGCCAGATCCCGCCCGCCGACCCCGACCGCGTCGTAGCCGGTCAAGTTGTAGGCCTTAACGATAGTCGCGGCGGTTATTTTGTCCTGCTCGGCCCGGCCCTCGGCAAGACGGGCATTCTTGAACAGCAGCGAGCCGCCGTCGACGATCAGGGTCGGCAGTCCCCTTTCGTTTTTAAGCCTGGTGAATTGGTAAGCTTTTTTGGACAGACCGCCCAGTTGCCGGCTTTTTCAACCGCACGGCTCAGTCTCGCCGTTTACATTGTTGGAATATAACAGCAGGAAATCCCCGGTTGCCGGGGAAGCGGCGATAACCGGCATCGGAAGTTGCAGGACGAAAAACAGGATCAATATGCCTGGTCGGGCTGAGAATAGCTTCATGGTTTTTCCTTTCTTCATGTATTCAAGCGGCAGCGGTCCCTGGGGGCGCCTGCCGGCATGGGCGCCGACCCTGATGCTTGTTGACGGCCCTGGCCGGTTCATTTGCGTTGATTAAGTATTTTATGCCATTTCCGTAAGCGGTCGCCAATGATCGCTTCGTGGCCCCGATTGGTCGGCCGGTAGAATTTTCGGCCTGTCAGGCCATCGGGCAGGTGGTCCTGAAGGACAATTCCCTCCGGGTGATCATGGGCGTATTTATAGCCCTTGCCGTAACCCAGCTCTTTCATCAAAGTGGTCGGGGCATTGCGAATCTGTTTGGGAACCGGCAGGCTGCCGGAATTCTTAATTTCCCGATAGACCTCATTCAAGGCACTGTAGGCGGCATTGCTTTTGGGCGCGGTGGCCAGATAGATGGTTGCCTGGGCAAGGGCCAGTTCGCCTTCCGGTGAACCGAGGATATGATAGCTCTCGCGGGCGTTCAGGGCCAGGGCAAGGGCCTGGGGGTCGGCGTTGCCGATATCCTCGGAAGCGAAGCGAATCAGTCTTCGGGCGATATATAATGGCTCTTCCCCGGCCAGCATCATCCTGGCCAGCCAGTACAGGGCGCCGTCCGGATCGCTGTCCCGCATGCTTTTATGGAGGGCGGAGATCAGGTTGTAGTGCTCCTCGCCGTCGGTGTCGTAGCGGAGGCTGCGATGTTGGATGGCCTCTTCTACCGTGGCCGGGTCGATTGTGTATTGGTCGCCATCCGGCCTGGTGATCGAAAAGGCCAGCTCAAGGTTGTTCAGGGCGCGCCGGGCGTCTCCGTCGGCGGCTGCAGCGAGATGCCGCAAGGCATCCGGTTCAATCCGGATCCGATGTTTACCCAGGCCGTTTTCGGGATCCTTGACGGCCCGGTTGATGATCATGGCCAGGTCACTGTTCGACAAGGGTTCCAAGACCAGGACCCGGCAACGGGAAAGAAGGGGGGCGATTACCTGGAAGGAGGGGTTTTCGGTGGTTGCGCCGATCAGGGTCAGAAGGCCGTTTTCGACGTGGGGAAGAAATGCATCCTGCTGACTTTTATTGAATCGGTGAATTTCATCGACAAAGAGAATGGTACTCCGCTGCCTTGCGGTCAGGAGTTTCTCGGCCTGGGCGACAATTTCCCTGACTTCTTTTATGCCGGAGAGTACCGCCGAGAAAAAAACGAATTCGGCGTTGGTCTGATTGGCCAGGATATGGGCGAGGGTGGTTTTGCCGACTCCCGGCGGTCCCCAGAGGAGCAGGGAAGGCATCCGCTCTTGCCTGGTCAGCCGCCAGAGAAGTTTGTTTTCGCCGAGGAGCTGTGCCTGGCCGACAAAATCGGCCAGGCGCCGGGGCCGCATTCTTTCGGCAAGTGGAGCGTTTTTCTCGGAAGAATTTGACACGGCCCGGCTGTAATTTATGGTGGTTGCGTTGTCGGCTCGCCTTCAACGAGGGTAGTAAGAGCAGAGAATTATCAAGAATTTTCGCGGGGTTATCATCCTTGCCCGGTGAATCTACGGCCCACGATAAATCATCAGGCCTCTTGAAACTCGGGAACCTTCGAGGGCGCGGCGGCCGGGGCATTCTTCACTGCTTTCAAGTCGGGGGTCTGCTGACTCGATTTTATCTCGCCGTTCAAAACGCCGCCGGACTCCACGGAAAGATCGGTGGTTTCGACCCGGCCATTAATGACCCCCGATTTTTTCAGAAAGAGAGATCCGGCCTTGATGTTGCCATCCACCTTCCCGTAGCAGGTAACCGATTCCGCTTCAATATCGCCGTTTATCCTGCCGGCGGAACTCAAGACCAGGGTGTTGCCTTTGAGGTTGCCGTTGATGGTGCCGTCAACTTGAATCTTGCTGTTGAATTCAAGATCGCCGGTCAGAATCATATCCTGCCCGATTATGCTGCTGATCGGGCTGCTTTGCGATGGCGGGGAATCTGCTTTCCTGTCGTTGAAAATGCTCATCCGTGTTACTCCTCAAGATTGGAAACCGTCAGTAATGGCGTTCACATTTCCCTGGATCCGTGAGCGTTCGAGAACGGTGCGGATGCAAGGCGGCAACGATGTTGATAATA
>JARGFN010000067.1 GCA_029210665.1 Desulfobulbales bacterium | reverse complement strand
GTTGACACGACACTAGTACCCCGTAAACCATAAAGTTTCGCAAGATTGCGAAGGGATTTTGCGGGCCGGCAAGGCGCAACTTCCGACGCATAGCAGCGCTATGTAATGGAAGGCGCAACGCAGTCGGCACGTAAAATAACGAGCAAGATGCGATGGTTTAGGGGTTACGGGGTACTAAATCGGTGCGCGCTAGAGGGAAGGTCGGATGCAAGAAGGCGACGATGTTGATCGGCCCGTTACCGGACGCGCACGGATTCAGGAATAGAGGAAAAACTTGCGCCTGAGCCGATCGAATCCGGCCAATTCCTCCCGCCAGCCTTTTTCGAGTTCGCCAACCTTCTCACCCGCCTCAAGAGCCTCACGCAACAACCGGCTGCCAAGAATCATATCAAGGGGCAGCTTCTCGTATTCATACTCGTAGGGCGGCTCTTTATAGGCGAAATGTTCCGGGTAAAGAGCCAGAAAGGTCCGAAGCAGGGAGAGGGAGGCGCGATAGGGCCGGAAAGCCCGGCGCTCGGTGACCTGCAGCTGGAAACCGTTGCATAACCGGCCGCAATGCTTGTTGGAGGTCGGCTCAAAGGCGACCGGCCGCAAGACCGCGCCGGCCAGATCGGAACGGTCAACTCCGTTTACAAAGTCCTGATGGTCCAGCCAGGGGGCTCCGAACAGTTCGAATGGCAAACAGGTGCCGCGTCCCTCCGAGACGTTGGTCCCCTCCCAGATCACCTGGCCCGGATAGACCAGAGCGGTAGCCGGAGCAGGCATGTTCGGGGAAGGAAAAACCCACGGCAGGCCGGTATCGTCGAAGGTCATTGCCCGGTGCCAACTGCTCATGGTGATGATTTCGAGATCGGCATTGATCCCGAAATGCTCGTTAAAGAGCTGGGCCAGCTCCCCCATGGTCAGACCGTGCCGCATGGGAATCGGGTAAAGCCCGACAAAGGAGCGGCAACCTTCCTCGACCAGATTGCCTTCAATCAGTGCACCGCCGAGCGGGTTGGGCCGGTCGAGAATCACGACTTTCTTGCCGCATGCGGCGGCCGCCTTCAGGCAATAGGCCATGGTATGGATAAAGGTATAGACTCTGGTGCCGACATCCTGCAGATCGACGAGCAGCACGTCAAGATGGTCCATCATGAATTCATCCGGCTGCCGGCTTTCGCCGTAAAGGCTGAAAATGGGCAGACCGGTCGCCCGGTCATGCATATGAGCGGACTCGATCATGTTGTCCTGTTTGTCGGCAAAAAACCCGTGCTGGGGCGAGAACAGACAGGTGAGATGCCCCGGCAGGACCGCGGCGACCAGATCCCGGCTGTGCCGGAATTCCCGATCGGTCGAAGCCTGATTGCAGAGCAGCCCGAGCCTCTTGCCCTTTAGCCAGGCGGGAGGAGCGGCGACTAGTTGTTCGATGCCGGTTTTGAGCATATTGCCAAGATTATCCGAACGGAGCTTTGGTCTGATCGATAGTAACCTGAACGGACAATTAAACATCTTAACGGTAAAAAAGTAAACCCGAGCTTTTTTAATGAATGTAGCCTGCAACTTCGTTATTATTGTATAAATCGCTTTTGCGGCTTTCGGCGAAACCGACGATTATAAAGGAATTATCATGAAAATTGCGATAAGCGGTAAAGGCGGGGTCGGCAAGACCACCATAATGGCCCTGGTCGCCGAACAGCTGAAACGAGACGGAAATGAGGTGCTGATCATCGACGCCGATCCGAGCCCCCACATGGCCCAGACCATCGGCGTCAAGGATCCGGGCGCCATCGTACCGATCGCCGAGATGAAAACCCTCTTGCAGGAGCGATCCGGCAAAACCGAGGGTTCGCCTTTCTATAACATCAATCCCCAGGTCGATGATCTGCTCAGCCGCTACATGATCGAAGACAACGGCCTCAAGCTCATGGTCCTCGGCGCCATTGAAAGCGGCAACCAGGGCTGCGCCTGCGCCGAAAGCACGGTTCTGAAAAGAATGCTGACCAAACTACTCCTCGCCCCATCTCAGTACGCCCTGCTGGACATGGAGGCCGGGGTGGAACATCTGGGCCGCGGCACCATTGCCGGTGTCGACCATCTCCTGACCGTGGTCATCCCGTCCAAATCGAGCATCAGAACAGCGCTTAAGGTGAAGAGGCTGGCCGAGGAAGTCGGGATCAAATCGATCCATTTTGTCGGCAACAAGGTAGCCGATAAAGAAGATGAGGATTTTCTGACCGAAGGTCTCGGCCTAAAACCCATCGCCTTCTTTCCCGACAGCCTCGAGATCAGCCGGGCCGAGAGAAAAGGCCGGCCGGTAACCGAACATCTGGACGAGGTCGCGGATCGGGTCAGACAGCTGTTGACCGCTCTCCAATAAAAGACGATAAACCATGCAAAACTTCGTCCTCCATCTTCCCACCAAAATAATCTTCGGCCGGGATACCATTAGGAATATAGGTCCTGAAACCGTCCTCTTCGGCAAAAAGATCCTGCTGGTTTACGGTTCGGGCAGCATTAAACAAAACGATATTTACGATCAGGTTACCGCGTCGCTTGCCGAAGCGGGCCTGACCGCGATCGAACACCCCGGCGTAAAATCAAACCCGGTCCTGAGCCATGTCCGGGAAGGGATCGAACTGGCCAAGGCTCACCAGGTCGAGGCGGTGGTCGCCGTCGGCGGCGGCAGCGTGATCGACAGCGCCAAGGCGATCTGCGCCGGCGCTAAAGTCAATCACGATGTCTGGTTGTTCTTCAAAGGGAAAAAGGGGGTGAAATCAAAACTCCCCCTGACCTGCGTGCTGACCCTGGCCGCCGCCGGTTCTGAAATGAACGGTGGCATGGTAATAACCAACGAGGAAACCAGACAGAAATTCGGCACCGGCAATCAGCTGTTGAAACCGGAAGTTTCGATCCTCGATCCGACCGCAACCTTTACGGTGCCGCCTTCCTACACCGCTTACGGGGCGGTCGACGCAATCGCCCACCTCCTGGAATTCTACTTTACCACCACCGATGCCGCCACGCCGGTTCAAGACCGCTTTATGGAAGGATTGGCCATAAATATCATGGAAAGTTGTCGAAAAACCCTGGCCCGTCCCGATGATTACCAGGCCAGGGCCGACCTGATGTGGTGCGCCACTCTGGCCCTGAACGGGCTGACCGCGGCGGGTCTGGGCATGGTCGGCTTCCCGATGCACATGATTGAACATTCCCTCAGCGCGCTGTACGACGTCCCCCACGGCGCCGGACTCTCGGTTGTGATGCCCGCCTGGATGAGCTGGCGGGCCGCTGATTCCCCCGCCAAATTCGCCCAACTGGCCCGACGGGTTTTCGCTATAAAGGAAAAGGATCAATACCGGGCGGCGCTGGGGGGAATCGAATCCTTAAAGAACTGGTTCAGGGAGGTGGGCAGCCCGGTATCCTTACGCGATCTCGACATTCCCGAATCGGCAATCCCGGCCATCGCCGCCAACAGCATGGACCTGGCCGCGATATGGCGCTTGAAGGGGTACGATATCCAGGTAGTTTCGACTATTCTCGACAAATGCCGATAAACGGCGGAACCGCGAACCGGCATCCGGGCGACTTCATTAATATTCAAGAAAACATTTACAAAATTGGCTGCAATTGCTATGTAATGCATTCTCGATAAATCAACGATGGCGTCGCAAAAACTTCGAGGTACTCCCTGCCCCCCCAAGGGTTCTGTTCAATCCCCCCTTGCGGGGAACTTCCCGCGGGGCGTATATCGAACTTTTTGCTTAGCCATCCCGAGATTTTTTGCGGACTTACCAATAATTATTACGCAATTATCCGAGGGAAGAATGGCATCAAGAACCGACGGGAAAGATAACGACATATATTCTGCCACCATCATGGATGAACAGGTGTTCTACGAACAGTCCATTCAGAGAATGCGCTCCGAGATAAACCGGGGCAAGACCTTCGAACAGGCCTGCCGGTCCCTGTCCAGCGACGAGAGATATCTGCAGAAGGAGATCGGCGAGGATTTCTTGAGAATTATCATCGCCGAGCAACATTTCGCCGGCGGCTTCGGCATTGACGATATCGCCCTGATGCTGGACGTTTCTTACGAAAAGGTGCTGGAGGTTCGTGACCTTATGCTGAGTGACTTGAGCGGCGCCCTGGATGAGCAGGAAAGACGCTGGCCGGGCAAGGATCTCTGCAACTGACCTTCTTGCCCAAAGGCACAATGGTTGGCGGCGCCCCCTGCTCGTTTAACCAATCACGAATAAAGCGCCAAGCCCCATGATTACCAACCCGCACCTACTCCTTGGTCCGACGAATAACCGCCCCCACCCTGTTGAGTTTACCGGCCAGGTCGTCATACCCCCGATCCAGGTGATAAACCCTTGAAATTTGGGTTTCTCCGCTGGCGACAAGCCCGGCAATAACCAGAGAGGCGCTGGCCCGCAAATCGGTGGCCATGACCTGGGCTCCGGACAAACCGGCCTCGCCCTGTACGATGGCGCTCTTGCCGTCTATCTTTATCTTGGCGCCCATCCGTTTCAATTCGGCCACATGCATGAAACGATTTTCAAAAATCGTCTCGGTGATCACGCTAAGCCCTCGGCTTACGCACATCAGGGCCATGATCTGGGCCTGAAGATCGGTGGGAAAACCGGGATACGGCATGGTTTTCACATCGACACTTTTCAAGACGCCGTTACGGGCTACCCTGATCCGATCTTCGGTTTTCTCAATTTCAAGACCTATGGCCCGAAGCTTGTCGAGGGGCGAGGCCAGATGATCGGGATTGCAGTCGGTAAGGGTCAACTCGCCGCCGACCGCGGCGACCGCGATCAGGTAGGTCCCGGTTTCAATCCGATCCGGGATAACCCGGGCCTCGGCCGCCCTCAACCCATCAACTCCCCGCACCACCAGACGATCACTCCCCTTGCCTTCGATTTTCGCGCCCATCTCATTTAACATATCGACCAGATTGCCGATCTCGGGCTCCCGGGCCGCATTCTTGATGACGGTAACGCCCTTGGCCAGGGTCGCCGCCATCAAAATATTTTCGGTGCCGGTAACCGAGGGAATATCGAAAACCACATCGCCGCCGCGCAGTCTGCCATCGACCCTGCCCTCGACATAACCCTGATCAAGGGTCAATTCGACACCGAGCCGACCAAGCCCCTGCATGTGAAAATCGATGGGTCTGGCGCCGATGGCGCAGCCGCCGGGCAAGGAGACCCTGGCCGCCCCCATCCTGGCCAACAGCGGTCCGAGAACCAGCACCGAGGCGCGCATGGTTTTGACCAGCTCATAGGACGCCTCAAAGTTATCCAGGTTGGTGGCGTCGATCAACAGGGCGTTATCCTGCTTGCGCCGCTGCCAGGTAACCCCGAACGACTCCAGAAGGCTGAGCATCGTTCTGGTGTCACGCAGATCGGGAACGTTATGCAGGACATGGCGGCCGGGCGCCAGAATTGTCGCGGCCATCAACGGCAAGGCGGCGTTCTTGGCGCCGCTGATTTTGATCGAGCCGTTAAGGGGATTGCCGCCTTCTATAATTAATTTGTCCATCGGAGAAACCTGTCAAAATTAAAGATGAATAGCCTGGCAGAACCGTTTTTTTTATGAATGGGGCGAATACATGATCGCCTGAAGCTTACCGGCCGTCGGGCATCGCGTCAATCACCTTGGCCGATGCAACCCTGGGAAGGTCGTTATAATCCTTGCGGATTCCGACCAATTGCAGCCCGGCAATATCCGTAAATAAATCTTGAATCTTTGTTTCCTGATCATAGCCGATCTCCAGAAGAAGATACCCGTTGCTCTTGAGATAGGGCCTGGATGAGGGAATAATTCGCCGATAGGCCGCCATGCCGTCAACGCCCGCATAGAGGGCGGACTCCGGTTCGAATTTCAACTCCGGCTGCAAACTTGAGCGCAGCCGATCCGATACATAGGGAGGATTGGAGACGATAAAATCAAACTTCAGGGCCGGCCGCAAGGGAGAAAACCAGTCGCCTTTTACCAGGGCAACCCGGTCGGTCACCCCGTATCGTTTCAGATTCCGGGCCGCCACCGCCAACGCCTGCTCTGATCGGTCAACCGCCACTACTTCCGCCAGGGGTAATTCGAGGGCCAGGACAACCGCGATGATGCCGCTGCCGGTGCCGAGATCCAGAATTCTTCCGGTAAAATCATGGGGGGCCTCGATCAGTTCAAGAACATTTTCGATCAGCAGTTCGGTTTCGGGGCGGGGAATCAGAACATCGGCGGCAACTTCAAAAGAAAGAGACCAGAACTCCTGCTCGCCGACAATATAGGAAAGAGGTTCGCGAGCCAGGCGGCGGCGCACCAGTTTCTCGAATTTCTCAAGTTCGGCATCGGTCAGCTGTTGTTGGTCGAGAAAAAGGCCGACCCGGTCGAGATCAAGAAAATACCGGAGAAGAAGTTCGGCCTCGGTAGCGGCTTCGACAATCCCCTCTCGGTGAAAACGGCCGACCGTTCGGTTATAGAGTTCTCTGGTCTTCATCGCACGGCGCCACCGCGAACCGCCCCCGGACCTGTTACTGGAGGGTCTTAAAGGCTTCAGCCTGATAATGGGCAATCAACGGCATGATAACATCATCCAGCTTGCCGAGCATTATATCGTCGAGTTTATAGAGGGTCAGGTTGATCCGATGATCGGTCATCCTGCCCTGGGGAAAATTATAGGTGCGAATCCGTTCGCTGCGATCGCCCGAACCGATCTGGCTCTTCCGATCGGCGGACATCTTGTCGTGCTGTTCGCGTTCCATCGCGTCAAGAAGACGGGCCCGCAATACTTTCAGGGCGGCCGCCTTGTTCTTGTGCTGGGATTTTTCATCCTGACAGGTCGCAATAATCCCGGTCGGCAAGTGGGTGGCCCTTACCCCGGAATCAGTAGTGTTGACGCTCTGCCCGCCCGGCCCCGAAGAACGAAAAACATCGAACCGCAATTCATTGGGGGCGATATTCAACTCGACATCCTCGGCCTCCGGAATAACCGCGACCGTAACCGCCGAGGTGTGGATCCGCCCCTGGGCCTCGGTGGCCGGCACTCTCTGCACCCGGTGCGCCCCCGATTCGTATTTCAGCCGGCTGTAAACCTGGTCTCCCTTGATCAGGGCGATGATCTCCTTGAAGCCGCCGATGCCGATGGGGTTGCTGCTTATGACTTCGACCTTCCAGGACTGCGCTTCGGCATAACGACAGTACATCTTGTAGAGATCGCCGACGAAAAGGGCGGCCTCATCGCCGCCGGTACCGGCCCGGATCTCGAGAAGAATATTCTTGTCGTCCTTGGGATCCCTGGGCAACAGCATAATCCGCAGATCCTGTTCGAGAGCGGCCAGCCGGGCATTGAGTTCGGAGATCTCGGCCTTGACCAGCTCCTGCATCTCCTCATCCTCTTCCGCCTTGAGCAGCGCCCGGTTTTCCTTCAGTTCATCCTGTAACCGCTTATACGAACCGTAAAGTTCATGCAGTCTGGAAACCTGGGCATGCTCCTTGGCCAATAACCTGAAATCCCCCTGGTTGGTCAATTTGGCGGGATCGGCAAGTTTTTGCTCCAATTCGAGAAGCTTTTCGCCAAGATTTTCAAAACGTGAAAACATAATAATCAGATAATCAAGTTGATTTGACCGGCAATGAAACGGTTAAACGAATAAAGGGGCCAGGCGAACCGTGTCATGCTCGCAACTGCCCCCTCTTCCAACCGCTTATCCGAAAAAAAATCAGGATAGCGAAGTCGGCCTATTTCGCAACTGCCCACCGGCCTGGGCGACCGGGTTCGGCGCCGAAACCCGGGCCAGCAAAGATGCGAGAGATGCCGGGCATCGGCCGGCACGACGTACTTCGGCGCCGCAACGGGCCGCAAATCAAACGGATTCGGCGCCCTGGCGGGGTTTCCCTATTTCTCTTCCTTTTTCTGGAAATGTTTGGCGTATTTTTTATTGAACTTATCAATCCGACCGGCGGTATCGATAAGCTTCTGCTTACCGGTAAAAAAAGGATGGCAGGCGGAGCAGATTTCGGTCTTTATCTCCGGTTCCACCGAACCGATCTCGATCACATTACCGCAGCCGCATTGCGCCTTAACCTTATGGTATTCGGGATGTATACCTTCTTTCATTGTCGACGATCTCCAATTATTCAAGTTATTCAGGTTGCAAAATCAGGAGCCGGGTCTCATGACCCGAGCCGGAATCATTGCCGAAAAAATCCAGATCAGCAAGAGAGAAACCGAGAATTATACCTTGATTTCACGGTTTGGCAAGGGAAGTTTACGATGCCGGGCCCGGAAACTAACCGTTCATCGACTCGAAAAACTCCCGGTTGCTTTTGGTGCGCTTCATCTTATCCTTTAAAAACTCCATCGAGTCGAGAGGATTCATGCTGGCCAGCAATTTCCGCAGGATCCACATGCGATTCAAAACATCAGGGGCCAGCAGCAACTCTTCTTTCCGGGTCCCGGATTTATTGAGATCGATTGCCGGAAATAGTCTCTTGTCGGACAGCTTACGATCCAGAACGATTTCCATATTACCGGTCCCCTTGAACTCCTCGAAAATAACCTCGTCCATCCGGCTGCCGGTCTCGACCAGGGCGGAAGCGATAATGGTCAAGCTGCCGCCTTCCTCGATATTTCGAGCGGCGCCGAAAAACCGCTTGGGCCGGTGTAACGCATTGGAATCAACCCCGCCGGACAGAATCTTGCCGCTGGGCGGAACCACCGTGTTGTATGCCCTGGCCAACCGGGTAATGCTGTCCAGGAGAATGACCACGTCCTTCTTGTGCTCGACCAGCCGTCGGGCCTTATCCATAACCATTTCCGCCACCTGAATATGACGCTGGGGGGGCTCGTCGAAGGTTGAGCTTACCACTTCGGCGTTGACCCCGCGCGCCATGTCGGTAACCTCTTCCGGTCGTTCATCGATCAGAAGAACGATCAGGATAATCTCGCTGTGATTCTCGACTATGCTGTTGGCGATATCCTTGATAAGAACCGTCTTGCCGGTTCGCGGCGGGGCGACGATCAAACCGCGCTGACCTTTGCCGATCGGCGAGACCACATCCATAATCCGCATGGACAAGTTATCGGCCTTTCTCTCAAGCCTTATCGGCTCATCGGGATGCAAGGGCGTGAGGTTCGTGAAAAGCGTCTTTTCCTTGGCCTTGTCGGGCGGTTCAAAGTTAATCGATTCCACCTTCAGGAGGGCAAAGTATCTTTCACCTTCTTTAGGGGAGCGAATTTGTCCCTCGATGGTATCGCCGGTCATCAAATTGAGACGTCTGATCTGCGAAGGGGAAACATAGATGTCGTCGGGACCGGGAAGATAATTATAGGCGGGCGAGCGAAGAAAACCGAAACCGTCCGGCAGGACCTCAAGAACCCCGTTGCCCCGGTTCGTCCCGTTTTTTTCTTCAACGGCCGCCTGGGCTTTGACAATGGCAAAGATCAGCTCCTGCTTACGCATGGCGCTGTAACCTTCAATCTGGTATTTTTTCGCCATTTCGGTGAGTTCGTTGATTTTAAGCAACTTCAATTCGGACAGATTCATTAAAAGATATCTCCTGCGGTTAGTATAGTGGCGGATTGAATTTAGACTCTTTAAACAAGTCAGGTAAAATAAGCGTTCACTTCTGAATTTTGTCGCCCTGCAACAAAGGTTTTACATAAAGAGCAGTCGGAAATTATGGAAAAAAGGGGAACCTTGGTTTGTGATGGGATTTCGAATCAGCGGGGTGCTACCTGAATAACAGCTATCCCTAAGTCTTTTTACTGCGATATTTTATATTGGGATTGTCTGGACGTCGGATAAATAAATTCTTCGAAGACACGATATTAACTTAAAGATTAGCTGTCAAGGCTTTTGATGATTAAATTACCAGTTCTCGCTTCGCGCCGGAATGCCCTGTTCGGCATAGCTTGATTGCGAGCAGACTGACAATGTGTTAATTGATAAAGCTGAGTTGAGCAGCTTGCCTGCTCGTACGAAACTTATGCCCTGTGGGTATAAGTTCCTGAAACCTTTATCGAAAGGTCCGGATATCATGAAACAGGCATATTATTTAACATTTTTGATCACGATGGCGATAGGGCTCGGTGCCGGTCCGGTTTTCGCCGAAGATCTTCCGGCGGAAACAAAAAAAGGAGAAAAATCCGGAACCTGGACGGAACCGTCAACCGAGATGAAATTTGTCCGGGTTGAAGGCGGCTGTTTCCGAATGGGCCAACTCCCTCTTGAAACCCGGCTGCTCAAAAGAGAAGTGGGCGATTACGAATATAAGAAATACTACGCCGATGAACTTCCCCGGCACAAGGTCTGTCTGGACGGCTTCTGGATGGGCGCCTCCGAAGTAACCCAGAAAGAGTGGGTGAAGGTCATGGGGTTCAACCCCTCCCATTTCAACACCGATGAAAATTTTCCGGTCGATTCGGTCTCCTGGCAAGACGCCAATAATTTCCTTGAGAAACTCAACAAGGAAAACAAGACCGATGAATTCAGACTGCCGACTGAAGCGCAATGGGAGTTTGCCGCCCGCGGCAATAGCGAGGATGTCATGTATCACACCGGCAACAGCATTACTTCGAAACAAGCCAATTTCAACGGCAGTATCGCATTCGGGCTCAACTTGCGTGATGAATACCGCAAAAGCCCGGTAAAAACGGGCAGCTTCCCCCCGAATGCCTATGGCCTTCACGACATGCACGGTAACGTCTGGGAATGGTGTCAGGATTGGTATGGAGAAAAATATTATGAAGTAAGCCCCTTGAAAAACCCGCCCGGCCCGGAAGAGGGAGACATGCGGGTACTCAGGGGCGGCTCGTGGTTCCGTTATTCCGGCCATATCCGCTCGGCTACCCGCTACAAAAACAAACCGACCGGACAATATGCCGATACCGGCTTCAGGGTCGTAAAATCCCCCCAAACCGCACCGGAGCAATCATTGCCAGATAAATTTATTTTCAGCCCGGATTTTTAAAAACAGAGAACCGATTATCCTTGTCAATCAAGAAACTTCACCCGGCATCCGAGGCCGGCCGGCAGTTTCCCCTCGCTGTTCGGCAGCACCAACCGCACGCCGAAGGTGCCGCTGGCCGCGTCGATGACCTTATCGGCGATCGCGACCGTGCTTAAATAACTGCCGCCGACCGGTTCGCCCGGCAGGACCCGGGCTTTGCCGCCTTGCCTTATTTTGCCGTAACACTCCACCGGCGCGACCACCTCGACATACAGCGGATCGATGGCGACAATCTGCATAACCGCTTCCTGGCTGGTGTATTCTCCCGGCGACAACAGACGCTCCATAACGATGCCGTCGATGGGGCTGACCACGTCGCGCAGGTTGCGCCTTTCCTCGGCATCGCGCAGTTCCAGGGCGGCCAGGCGGATTTCGGTTTCCATTTCATCCTTCTCGTGTTCGGAGATGAGCTTTTCCTTGAACAGTTCCTCGTTGCGTACCGCCTTGCGCCGACCGAACTCAAGTTTTGCCTTGCTGAGATCGATCATCGCCTCCTCCACTTTGGAGTTCAGCTTCGCCACGACCTGCCCGGCACGGACCGGATCACCCCGGTCGACCAGGACTTCGGCCAGAACGCCCGGCACCTGGCTGCTTAATTCGACCCTTTCGCTGGGCTCGATCAAGCCCTGCAGATTCCGGCAGAGATCTTCGGCATAGAGTGATTGGACCGGCAGCAGCATGAGTAAAAAGAGGACGGCGGTTCTGCTAAGCGACATTAAAATTCTCCCAATTCGATTCTTCCGGAAAAGGAAAGCATCTCTCCCTGTCCGGCGTCGTGTTTGATCAGTTGCCGGCGGATCCCGGCATGGAACTTTTCGATCCGCCCTCCATAAATAATTCGTCGATGCAATTTATTATAAAAATAATTCAATATCCGAAAAGGTGCAAAGCCCATGAACGATTGCCACGTCTGCCTTGTTTCCGCCCAGCCCATTGCCAACCTGCCGCCCCTTTCTCAAAAAACCCCGCCAGGCCGTCTTCCTGTTGCGCGCAGGGTGAGTGGTAGAGTCATTGTGGACAGGGGGCAAATTTTTAACTGTGGCAACAACATTTCTAAGTCGCTGACATCTATTATTTAAACAACTCCTCAAGCTTCCGCCGGACATCATCACCGGCCGACTGATCACCCTGACCCTGGCCGTCCTCCCTCGGATGAAAATACTCGCAGAGGTTTTTCCGTTCCTTGTCCCTGACCTCTTCCTGGATCGCCGGTTCGCGGCACTGTTTGGATGCATGGGGATCATGGAAGGAGCAGTTCAGGCAGATATGCAGATCGGCTCCGCAGCGCTCGCATTCGTCCCGGAACATGATCTTTCCGTCCGGGGTTTCGGTCTTGCAGAAATGGCAGTTCATCGGCAGCCTCCGGTTAATCTGGACAGGCAATAAACGTAACCGATTGTGGAATGTATTTAAAAGAATTTTGCCGGGGTGAACGGATATTTGGCGATACCGCGACGGGTTCCTTCGACAAGCTCCGGGCGCTAGGAACTTCCGGCATACAACCGGAAGGACTCACCTTGGTCGGCACGCCCTTCCGGTTGAATCGAAAAAATCTCTACGGGATGGTGTCCACCGCGTAGTCCTGGGCCTGGTAGCCGATCACCGAGATGAAGCCTTGCCCACCTTGTCGATCTCCGGCATCACCGTGGTCGGATCGAGCCCTATCACCTTGACCGCGTACATGCAGACCTCGAAGGTGACCCCTTCTTTCTTCATCTCCCTCAAGGTGGCCTGGAACTTGTCGATCTCGCCGTGCTCTTTCTTGTCGAATCCGGCCTTGTCGATGGTCAAAAGCTTGACGGCCTTTCCGTGGAAAACCACCGCCACCCCCGGTTTTTCGGGCAGCTTCCTGACCGCTTCATCCCGGTAGGCGTTGCCAACCGCCCAGAAGACCGCATTGGCGACGGCGGGACTGCCCAGGCTGACGTTGAAGACCGCCTTGACCCCGTCGACGTTCTTCAGGGCCATGTCGTATTCGCCGGCAAGGGCCGACGC
>JARGFN010000066.1 GCA_029210665.1 Desulfobulbales bacterium | reverse complement strand
ATACCGCAAGGGCATAAGTTTCGTTTGAGCAGACGAGCTGCTCAACTCAGCTTTACCTGCCCGGGGAGCGAAGATAAATACCGGAGACCGATTTACCCCAAATGCGGTTCGAATACAAGGGCTCTTTCGATTAAAACCAAAGTGAATCGATCATCTTGCTCCATTGTTTCAAGATGGCATCCTGGCTTCGAGACCGCCCGGTTGCGCGTTTCCTACCAATATGTCGAACGGGGATGAAACCAGTTTTGATCATGGAAACGGGACCGGCCAAAGATCAGGCGCTTGCCGCGAAGAGACCCGACACCTAACGATTATCGACTATCTTTTAACATGATATTCTTGCCTTTACAACTTGAATTAAACCGAATCGTTCTCCCGGCGACGGGGCAGACATTTCACTCCTTCGGGTATATTTATCTGAAATCTTGACACTTTCCGTCCCGTGCATCAATATTGATGTGCTCCCAGGCGTATGGGATCCCGAAAAAAACAACAGGTATCCGGTTGATTATCATGGTAATTTGCGGCATGGTCAATGCGGGCCGATATAAATCAATAACTCATGACGGATATTTCTCGGATTTTGCTCACTCTGGAAAAGGCCGAAAGGAAGCGGATGGCGACCATTCTAGTAGTTGACGATGAATTCAGCATGCGGGAGTTCTTGTCCATCCTTCTTGAAAAAGAGGGGTTCAAGACCGTCACCGCTGAAAACGGCGAAGCCGCCCTGAAGCGGCTCGAATCGAATCGGATAGATCTGCTGATCACGGATATCCGCATGCCGGGCATCGGCGGCCTGAAGCTCCTCGAACAGGTCAAAACCATCGACGCTTCGATCCCGGTAGTCATGATGACCGCCTACGCGTCTCCGGAAGATGCCGTGAGCGCCATGAAGAACGGCGCCTATGATTACATAACCAAGCCCTTCAAGGTCGACGAGATCCGAAACGTCATCGCCGCGGCAATCACCGCCAGGGATCACAATCCGCCCCCGGCAACGAACGCCGCCGCCGGCTTTGAGGGCATCATCGGCCGAAGTGCCGAAATGCTGAAGGTTTTCGATCTTATCAAACGGATTTCTCCAACCCACGCCAACGTGATGATCTACGGAGAATCCGGCACCGGCAAGGAACTGGTGGCCAGGGCCATCCACAACTGCAGCAATGTTTCGGACCAGCCTTTTGTTCCGATAACCTGCAGCGCCATTCCCGAAAGCATCATCGAAAGCGAGCTGTTCGGGCACGTCAAAGGATCCTTCACCGGGGCGATAAACAACAAAATGGGGTTGTTCGAGCAGGCCAATAACGGCAGCGCCTTTCTGGACGAGATCGGCGAACTGACCCCCGTCATCCAGACCAAGCTGTTGCGGGTCCTGCAGGAAAGGGAGTTCAAAAGGGTCGGCGGCGGCGACACCATCAAGGTCAATGTCCGGATAATCTCGGCCACCAACCGCGACCTTGAAAAAGAGGTGATCGACGGCCGCTTTCGGGAGGATCTGTTCTACCGGATGGCGGTGGTGCCCCTGCGCCTGCCCCCTCTCCGCAACCGCAAGGAAGACATCCCCCTGCTGGTCGACCATTTTCTCAATAAATACTCGCAGGTCTTCGGCAAGGAAATCCGGGAGCTTTCTTCATATGCCATGGAAGTTTTGATGAACTACGACTTTCCCGGCAATGTCCGGGAACTGGAGAACATCATCGAACGCGGCGTGGCCCTGGAAAGCTCGAACATCATCCTCCCGGAAAGCCTGACCCTTTCGATCCACCGCCGGGCCGAACGCGACGTGCGGAATGAAGCCGCGGCCGATCCCGCCGAAGACGTTTACCGGATCGGTCTCGATAAATTCATCGCCGATCAGGAAATGATCCTGATAAAAAACGCCCTGGAAAAAGCCGGGAACTCGAAGATAAGGGCGGCCGAACTGCTCAAAATCAGCTTCCGCTCCCTGCGTTACAAGGTAAAAAAATACGGACTTTAACCCGTTCCTTAAAGGATGCTGATCAATAATGTCATCCCCTTTCCAAAGCGCCTTCTTCGGCGATATTCCGGAGATCCCGACGCCAACCCTGAAAAACCAGCTGCAGTGGTATCTGTTTCTCCGCGTCCTCATTCTGACGGTCCTGCTGGGTATCGGCGTGATCCTCCAAACCCAGGCCCACGATCTGTCGATTCCATCCATCTCCTATACCGTTTATTTTATCGCCGGGATCTACCTTTTCACCATCATTTCGGCCCTGCTCCTGCGGGTTGTCAAAAACCATAAAGGATTCGCCCTGCTGCAAACCGTCGTCGACGCCCTGCTGGTCGGGGTCATTGTTTATGCAACCGGCTGCAGCCAATCGATCTTCACCACTCTTTTCTTTCTGCCGATCCTGGCCGGCTCCTTTCTGCTCCTCCGCTTGGGCGGCCTGCTGATCGCCTCGGTCGCCACCATGAGTTACGGCTTTATTCTCATGGTGGAACTGCTTTACAATCCCCTGCCGTTCATCAACATGAAAAGCAGCCTGGATGGAGTCGTCGTGGCCATGCACTACTTTGCCATCCACGGTTTGATCTTTTTCATCCTGGGGATTTTGAGTTTTATCATGTTCGAACGGATGCGCTCCACGGAATCGGCCCTCTCCCGGACCACCCTCAACTACGATCGGCTGCAAATTCTCTACCAGCGGATCTTCGAAGACATCACAACCGGGATCATCACCGTTGACGACGCCGGCAACATCACCTCTTTCAACCATGCCGCCGGCAGGATCAGCGGCTATAAAGACTACGAAGTAATCGGCAAGATGTTCTACGAACTTTTTCCCGGCTTCAGAAATGCCGACCATTATATGTTTCGCCAAACGACCGAATTGATGAGAAATGACGGGACGACCATCCCGATCGGATTCTCCTGGGCGAAACTCAACATGCCCGGCGAATATGGCGACTGCCGGGTTTACACCATGCAGGATTTGAGCAAAATCAAGGAGATGGAGAACCAGGTCAAACAGGCCGAGAAAATGGCGACCATCGGCGAAATGGCGGCCGGCATTGCCCATGAGTTTAGAAATCCCCTGGCGGCGATCTCCGGGGCGGCCCAGATCCTCCAGGCCGAACAGACCGGCGACCCGGCAAGCCGCCGGTTGATCGATATCGTCAGCAGGGAAAGCGACCGGCTCGACCACACGGTCAGCGAGTTTCTGCTCTTCTCCAAACCGACCGCGCCCGTCAAGGAATGGTTTTCGGGCAAAGCGGCGATCGACGAGACCATTCTGATCCTTGACCAGGGCCGCCAGATCGATACCGAAATCTGCCGGATTGACAACAGGATCGCGGCGGATCTGGGAATATGGGCCGACCCCCACCAATTTAAACGAATCATCATGAACCTGATCACCAATTCATGCCAGGCCTTCGGCGGCAAAGGCGGAGTTATTGTCATCAAAGCGGCGGAGCAACAGAATAAAACGACCGGAAAGGATGAGGTCATCGTGATGATTTCCGATAACGGCCCCGGCATTGACGAGCGGGTCCTGCCCAACATATTCGAACCATTCTATACAACCAGGGAGAGTGGAACGGGACTGGGACTGGCCATCGTCAGCCAACTTGTGGAAAGTCACGCCGGCCGGACAACGGTGGAAACCGTTGCGGGAGAAAAAACCGAGTTCAGCATCACTTTCCCGCTACCGTAAAAAACCGATCAGGGTGAAGATCGCGTAGATCGACGCCCACAGTGCTCCCCCGACCATGGCAAGCCGGAATTTCGGGCCGCCCTTCACTATATGATAGAGCAGCAGCATCCCGAAAACCGGAAAAACCACGCCGGCCCAGAGAGGATGAAAAATCCGGAGCATCTCTTGCTGACCCACGAAAAACCACGGACCGCTTACATGAAATCCCCCCGGTAAAATGGGGTCTATCGGCGCAGCCAGGATCAGACCGGCAACGAGCACGGTGGCGGTGACCAGGCCGTGATTCTGCCAGGAGACCCGGTATTTTCGCAAATGCTGCCAGACCAGATATCCCCAGAGCACCCCCAGTCCTATCAGATGATTTGCGTAGACAACCTTCATGGCGGCCGCGGAAATATTAAACAGGGCGGCATTAAGCCAACCGCCGAGGACCGGGATCGAGACCACGATGTTCTCGGCGATAATTCCGGCAAATCTGCCGGTGGCGTCACCCCGCAGGATATAGCCGGTAAAAAGGAGGAGGACGACCACCGGTAACGACAGGGTAAGTTTAAGCCAATCCTCGCCGCCATTCCGCCCCTTTTCGGCTGAATCCGCCCCGCCGGCCGATTGGGAGAGACCCCGTTCAACCACCACCGCGACGGTGTGGACCACAAGAAAAAGGAAAAACAGCTGGCTTGAGTAGAAATGGAGGGAACGCCAGAATGAACCGAAGGGAATGACCATTTCCAGAGTGCCGGTCGAGTAAAAAGGTTCGGCCATATCGTACTGCAAGGCCAGAACAAGCCCGGATAAAACGGACAGATAAAGGGCGATCAGGCTTTTCGCCCCCCATTTTCCCTCAACAAGCCATCGCATCGGCACCATTTTCCCGGGTTAACTTTACTATCCGACAAGAAAGAAATTAATGGTTTGGACCTGAATTCGTGAGCGTTCGAGAACGGCGCAGATGCAAGGCGGCAACGATGTTGATAATACTGATGGTATATCAACAAGTTGCCAACGCGGCAGATGCGCCGTTATCGGGCGCCCCGCAGGGCGGCGGGGTGAACCCTGGCAATCCAGGGAAAAACGATTATCTAATGAAATTACAAACTGATAAGTGAAATTCACCACGAAGCCGTCACGGATTCAGGTTGGAAGTTACGGGGTCCTAAGTAACGGCGACGACATACCCTGCAACTTCATCGGCGCCGGTCTTTTCCACCGGAAAAGTCGGCAGATCGAGCTGGGCCGGCCCGGCCAGCCTTTTCCCCTGTTTGCTGAATCGACTGGCATGACAGGGACAGATTAGCATCTTGTCCAGTTCATGATAATTAAGGAGACAGCCCAGATGGGTGCAGGTTCTGGATACGGCAACCGGCCCGGTATCGGTGTCGAACAGGATAAACTCGGCTTCGATAATGAAACCGCCTTTTTTTAGCGGCCTGTTCACCTTAACAAACTTCGGTTTCTTGGCAGGCGTGAAGTTTATAAAGCCGGCAAAGGGCAAAAGCAGCACTGAAAAAATCGCGAATTTACCGGCGGCGCGAACCCAGGCCAGAAAGGCGCGCCGGTCAAGAACGATCGGGCCGGCCCTGTTCTTATCCCGTTCCCCTTGAGCCTTGTACCTATAACTCCCCACTTCTAACTCCTCACACCCCTCAGATCCCACCCTGACCGCCGCCGAAATATTTCTCCCGCAGTCTTTCGCAGACATGGTCGGGGACCAGACCGCTGACATCACCGCCATGTCTGGCCGCATCCTTGATAATACTGGAACTGATAAAGATCCAGCGAAATCCGGTCATCAGGAAGACGGTTTCGACCTCGCGCTCGATTCGCCGGTTCATCAAGGCGAGCTGGAACTCGTAATCGAAATCGGACACCGCCCGCAAGCCTCTGATAATCGCCTTGGCGCCCCTGGTATAGGCGTAATCGACCAGGAGGCCACCGACGGTATCGACTGCTATCCGGTCCCCGCTGTCGGGAAAACTCTCCCTGATCATCTCCAGCCGTTCATCAATATTGAAAAGAGGCACCTTGGCGCTGTTCCGGGCAATGGCGATAATCACCTTGTCGAACAGGGTTAGTCCGCGCTTGATGATGTCGATATGACCCATGGTGATGGGGTCGAAAGTGCCGGGATAAACGGCAATTGATTGTTCGGTTTGCTCGGCGATAAAAGGTTCGTAATCACTCATGGGCTTTCCCGGTCAGGCAGGTTTTCGTATAGATGGATGGCGGTATCACCGTACAGACGGCGATCGATCATCGTCAAGTTGCCGAGATCGTCGGGCAGCTCGATTTCGCCGGCCTCTTCTACTATCAATAAACCATCTTTGGCCAATAAAGTCGATTTGCCAAGATTATTCATGATCTTTATGGAAATTTCCCGCCGGTACGGCGGATCGACGAAAATCAAGTCAAAGCCGGCCAAGGGCCTTAATTTGCCGAGAAAAGCGAGGCTTTTCAGCAGGTCGCGTTTTACCACTCGGGCGCGGTCCGAAAAGTTGCATAAATCGAGGTTTTTTTTAATCAACCGGGTCGCGGCGGCCGTGTCATCGACAAACACCGCGCCGACACTGCCGCGGCTTAGCGCCTCCAACCCCATCGCCCCGGTGCCGGCAAAAAGATCGAGGACCTCCGCCCCCCTGACGCGATCCCCCAAAATACTGAACACCGCCTCCCTGACCCTGTCGGAGGTCGGTCTGATCGCGGCGCCCCCGCCGGTCTTTCCCGGGGTAAGAAGGCGGCGCCCCCTGGCTGTTCCTGAGATTATTCGCAAAAGATCCGGTGACCGGCAAGAATCAAAGGTGGGATTTAATCAGTTCTTCGGCGATCTGGACCGTATTGAGGGCGGCGCCTTTCAGGATATTGTCGGAAACCACCCAGAGGTTCAGGCCGTTTGCGATCGATTCGTCCTCCCTGATCCGGCCGACCAGGGTTTCGAATTTACCGGCACAATCGAGGGCCATCGGGTAAGAGAGATTGGCCGGATCATCTACCAGTTTCACGCCCGGGGCCGCCGCCATGAGATTTCTGACCTCGGCAACGGTGATTTTTTTCTCGGTCTCGATATTGATTGACTCGGAATGGCCGTAGATCACCGGAACCCGCACGGTCGTGGCCGTTACTCCGATTAAATCGTCCTCGAAAATCTTCCGGGTCTCGTTGACCATCTTCATCTCTTCCTTGGTGTAACCGTTTTCAAGGAAAGAATCGATCTGGGGCAGGCAGTTGAAAGCGATCCGATGGGGATATACTTTATTGACCGGCTGATCGCCGCGAACATAAGCGGCAACCTGTTCCTTAAGCTCCTCAATGGCCTTGGCCCCGGAACCGGAAACGGCCTGATAGGTCGATACCACTATCCTTTTAATCCGGACGGCGTCGTGAATCGGTTTCAAGGCCACCAGCATCTGGATGGTCGAGCAGTTCGGATTGGCAATAATGCCGCGTTTCCTGTAGCGGGCGATGGCATGACAATTGACCTCGGGAACCACCAGGGGAATCTCGGGATCCATCCTGAAGGCGCTGGAGTTATCGACAACCACGGCGCCGGCCGCGGCCGCGGCCGGCGCAAATTCCAGAGAGCGGGAGGCGCCGGCGGAAAAAAGGGCGATATCGATCCCGGAAAAGGCATCCTTATCGAGAAGTCGGACGGCAATTTCTTCGCCCTTATAAACGATCTTTTTGCCCACCGAGCGTTCGGAGGCCAGCAATCGAAGTTCTTTCACCGGAAAATTTCGTCTGGCAAGAACATCAAGCATGGCGCCGCCAACCGCGCCGGTGGCTCCGGCGATGGCTACATTGAATTTTCGATCGGATTCACTCATTTCTAACCTCTTTGGAGCAGAGACCCGCCCCTGCTTTCATTGATAAAACAACCAATCACGGGATAAAGCACCCGGGTGCGGCCCTTCTCCCATCTTGTAAGCGATCAACCGCCCTTCTTCAGATAGACCAGCCTATTCAAGGCATTCAGATAGGCCCTGGCGGCGGCGGTAATGATGTCCGGATCGGCGCCCTGACCGATAACGACCCGGCCTTCGTCTTCAATTCTCACCATCACCTCACCCTGGGCATCGGTGCCGCCGGTTATGGAGTTAACCGAAAAGAACAGCAGTTTGCTCCTGGTTCCGGTCAATTCGGCAATTGATTTGAAGGTGGCATCGATCGGGCCGATGCCGATCGCGGCTTTTTCAACCTCCTTGCCGTCGATTTCGAGCCTCACCCCGGCGGTGGGCATCACCCGGCTGCCGCTCATCACCCCGAGGGTTTTGAGGGAATAAGCCTCGGGAATCCGGAGTACCTCGTCCATCAGGATCGCTTCAAGATCCTCATCGACCATCTCCTTCTTGACATCGGCCAGCTCCTTGAACCGTGCGAATACCCGGTTAAGCTCCTCATCGGATACGCTGTAACCCATGGCCTCAATTCGATCCTTCAAGGCGTGGCGGCCGGAATGCTTGCCGAGAACCAGATTGCCCTTCGACAGGCCGATATCGACCGGATTCATGATTTCGTAGGTGGTCCGTTCCTTGAGGACGCCGTCCTGGTGAATCCCCGACTCATGGGCAAAGGCGTTGGCGCCGACGATGGCCTTGTTGGGCTGCACGGGGATTCCGGTGATGGTGCTGACCAGACGGCTGGCCGGATAGATATGCTCGGTTACGATTCCGGTCTCCACCGCCATCCGGTCACCGCGGGTGCGGATCGCCATGACCAACTCTTCCATGGCCGTATTGCCGGCCCGCTCACCCAGGCCGTTAATGGTGCATTCAACCTGCCTGGCGCCGTTATTGATGGCGGCCAGCGAATTGGCGACCGCCAGGCCGAGATCGTTATGACAGTGAACACTGAGGACCGCCCTGGCAATGTCGGCAATATTTTCCCTCAGGTAACGAATCTGGGCGCCGTGTTCCTCGGGGAGGATATAACCGGTCGTGTCGGGGAAATTAAGGGTGGTGGCCCCAGCTCCGATAACCGCGTCAAAGACCCGGCAGACAAAATCAAGGTCGCTGCGGGAGGCGTCCTCGGCCGAAAACTCGATGTTGGATGTATAGTTAGCGGCGTATTTAACCGATTCCGCCGCCAGGGCCAGAACCTGTTCCCGGCTCATCTTGAGTTTGTGCTTCAGATGAATGTCGGAGGTGGCCAGAAAAAGATGGAGGCGAGGGTTCTCGCCGCCCTTGACCGCTTCCCAGGCGACATCGATATCTTTCCTGTTGCAGCGGGCCAGAGCGGCAATCTGTACGCCCATGATGTTGTCGGCAATATTTTTGACGCACTCGAAATCGCCGGTGGAGGCGACCGGAAAACCCGCCTCGATGACATCGACATTCAATTTGACCAGTTTTTTGGCCAGCCGGAACTTCTCCTGCATATTCATGCTGGCGCCTGGAGACTGTTCACCGTCGCGCAGGGTTGTATCGAATATGATTATCCTGTCTTTCGCAGACATCTCATCTCTCCTGATCGGAAAATCCGTAATAAAGCTGAGTTGAGCAGCTTGCCTGCTCGTACGAAACTTGTGCCCTGTGAGTATAAATTCAAAATATAATAATTGCCGGGATCAAGGTCGAAAAAGAGAGCTTTTCCGTTCCGCGAGCCCCTCTTTCTTGCGGCATTTCGCCAAAAGGCGATAGAGGGCAATATAGGGACCGGAGAAAATGTATAAAACGGCCATTACGAAAAGGGTCACCTCCGGCTGCGATGCGATAACCATGATCAGGAGGACCATGCCGACCAGACCCTGGAATTTCCGGGTCCGGGATATTTCCGGCTTCTTAAAACTCAGGTATGGAACGGAACTGACCATCAGATATGACAGAGCGTATACCACGGCCAGCATGACAAGTCCCATCGACGAAGCGCTTATCCCCATGAAATTGCAAAAAAGGATGGTGGTGGCGATAAAGCCGGCGGCGGCCGGACATGGCAGGCCGGTAAAATTCTTGTTGCTGCCGCTGTCCTGAATGTTGAAACGGGCCAGCCTTAAGGCGGTGGTCGCGACAAAGAGGAAGGCGGCCAGCCCGCCGTAACGCCCGTAATTTACCAGGGTCCACAGATAGGTGATAATCGCCGGCGCCACCCCGAAGGCGACAAGGTCGCAAAGCGAGTCGTATTCCTTGCCGAACAGACTGGTGGTGCCGGTCATCCGGGCCACACGGCCGTCAAGGCCATCGAAAACCGCGGAAATGATCAACGCCACCGCGGCATGGAAAAAGAACCCGTTGATCGCCGAGATAATCGCATAAAAACCGCTGAAGAGGCTTATGGTGGTCAACATGCTGGGCACCAGGCAAATCGTCCCCTTGGGGCCGTCGCTCCGGGTAGATTTAAGTGCATCGGTCATGGCTCTGCCCTCCTCCCTCTCTCCGGGTTCAAGTCAAATTCAGGAAAAATAGCCGAGAACGGTCTCGCCGGCCCTGACCTTCTGACCCTTGGTGATTTCAAGCTGGGTTTGGAGGGGCAGGTAAAGATCAACTCTTGAGCCGAATCTGATCAGGCCGAAACGCTCGCCCTTCTTGAGCGCGTCGCCGCGAACCGCCCAGCAGACGATGCGCCTGGCGATCAGTCCGGCAACCTGGACAAAGGCGATTTTCTTGCCGACGGCGGTTTCAAGGATAATCGCGCATGATTCGTTGCCGAGATCGCCTTTCTCGGTATTGGCCGAATAAAAGGTGCCGGGAGTATAAATAACTTTGCGGACCGTCCCGGAAAAGGGAACGCGGTTGACATGAACATTGAAGATATTCATGAAGATGCTGACCTTGTAAACATGTTCCTTGACATATCGTTCGTCAAAAAATTTCTCGATCAGGATCACCTTGCCGTCGGCAGGCGAAACCAGGGCATCTTCTTCATCGCTGGCGATTCTTTCCGGATCGCGGAAAAAATAGAGCACGAAGGCGGTGAGAAACAATGAGCCAAGGGCCAGCATTGCAAACTGGAGAACGGCGAAAATCAGGGCAAGCAGGGCCGCGAACAGGATAAATGGCACCCCCTCCTTGGCAACCGGCACGGATGGCTCTTTCATTATATGCTCTTTTTCGCCCTGGTCATGGCAATGGTGCCGGTCTTGACTATCTCCTGAATGCCAATCGGTTTTAAGATATCGATCACCGCCTGAATCTTTTCCTCGTCGCCGGTGATCTCCACCGCGTAACTCCTGGGGCTGACATCGACCACCTTGCCGCGGAAGATATCGATTACCCGGAGGACTTCCGCTCTGGTGCCGGCCTCGGCCTTGATTCGAATCAAGGCCATCTCCCGCTCGACATATTCGGTCTCGGCCATGTCGGTAACCTTGATGACATCGATCAGCTTATGAAGCTGCTTGGTGATCTGCTCGATTATCTGATCGGCCCCGTAGGAAACCAGGGTCAGGCAGGAGACATTGGGATCGAGGGTCTTGTTGACGCAGAGGCTTTCAATATTGTACCCACGACCGCTGAAAAGTCCCGTAACCCTGGAAAGCACCCCGGGTTTGTTCTGAAGCAGAACTGAAATTGTATGTTTCATCGATTTACCCTAAAATTTTATCTAAATTAAAGCCGAGTTGAGCAGCTTGTCTGCTCGTCCGAAACTTATGCCCGAAGGGGGAAAGACGGTCTTAAACCAGAAGCATCTCGGTGGTCGCCTTGCCGGCCGGCACCATGGGGTAAACTCCCTCTTCCCTGGAAATCACGAAATCCATGATCACGGTGTTATCGGTGGCAAGGGCTTCCTTGATTACCGGCTCGACCTCGCTGGGCTTGGTGGCCCTCAAGCCCACCGCGCCATACGCCTCCGCCAGCTTGACGAAGTCCGGGGCGGTTTCCAGACCGGTGTTGGAGTAGCGCTTATCGTAGAAAAGCTCCTGCCACTGACGAACCATCCCCAGGTAATTGTTGTTCAGGATGGCGATTTTGACCGGACAGTTGTACTGCCGGGCCGTGGCAAGCTCCTGGATATTCATCTGGATGCTGCCGTCGCCGGCGATATCGATAACGGTGCGGTCCGGCGCCGCCATTTTGGCGCCGATGGCGGCGGGAAATCCATAGCCCATAACCCCGAGCCCGCCCGAGGTCATAAAGGCACGCGGGTGATTGAAATGATAAAACTGGGCGGCCCACATCTGGTTCTGGCCGACCTCGGTGGTGATTATCGCATCGCCGCCGGTCAGTTCATGCAGTTTCTGGACGACGAACTGCGGCTTGATGATATCCCCTTCCTCGACATAGCCGAGCGGGTGCCTGCTCTTCCAGTCCCGAATCTTGTCCAGCCATGGTTCGTGTTTCCCGGCGATCTCATCACGATTATAGTCCTTGGCGCGATTCAACCAGCTGTTCATGGCCGCGACCGCATGTTTGCAATCGGCGACAATGGGAATATCGACGCCGATATTCTTGCTGATCGAAGTGGGATCTATATCGATGTGGATAATTTTCGCATTCGGCGCGAAGGCGTCAAGCCTGCCGGTGACCCGGTCGTCGAAACGCGCCCCGACGGCGATCAATATATCGCAATCACTGACCGCCATGTTGGCGTAATAGGTGCCGTGCATGCCAAGCATGCCCATGGAGAGGGGATCGGTGCCCGGAAATCCGCCGAGACCCATCAGGGTCATGGCTACCGGCACCGACATCTTCCTGGCTAATTCCGTTACTTCCTCATGGGCGTTGGAAGCGATCACCCCGCCGCCGATGTAGAGGACGGGCTTATTGGCCTTCAAAATCGCCTTGCAGGCCTTCTCGATCTGTCCCGGATGCGGTTCGTAGGTGGGCCGATAGGTTCTCATCTTGATCGGTTTCGGCTCGGTGAAATTAACCATGGCGGCCATCACGTCCTTGGGCAGGTCGATCAGAACCGGGCCGGGACGTCCGGTCCGGGCGATGTGGAAAGCCTCTCGGATCGTCGAAATCAGTTCCTTGGGATCGGTGACCAGGTAATTATGCTTGGTGCACGGCCTGGTAATCCCGACAATATCGACCTCCTGGAAGGCGTCGTTGCCGATCAGGGCGGTCGGCACCTGGCCGGTGAAAACGACTATGGGAATTGAATCCATGTAGGCCGAGGCGATGCCGGTGACGGTATTGGTCGCCCCCGGTCCGGAGGTAACCAGCGCCACACCCACATCACCCACTACCCTGGCATAGGCATCGGCGGCGTGAACGGCGGCCTGCTCATGCCGGACCAGAACGTGGGTAAGGTCCTTATTCCGCATTATCTCGTCAAAGATGTCGATAACGGCCCCTCCGGGGAAACCGAAAACGACGTCAACGCCCTGTTCCTTCAGACATTTCATTAAAGCCTGAGCGCCTGTAATTTTCATGTTGATTATCCTGTTTTTATTG
>JARGFN010000262.1 GCA_029210665.1 Desulfobulbales bacterium | reverse complement strand
GCGCAGACTACTTCGAGGTAGTTCCGGCTCATCAGTTCGGCGGTAGCCTTGTCGACCGGCTTGCTCAGGATAACCGCCCCGCCGAAGGCGGCGATGCGGTCGGCCCGGTTGGCCCGGTCGTAGGCCTCGGCCAGGGTCCCGGCCACCGCGGCGCCGCAGGGGTTGTTGTGCTTGAGAATCACCGCGGCCGGGCGCTCGACCATGTACTTGATGATGTTCAGACCGTTATCGATATCGGTCAGATTAATCTTGCCGGGATGCTTGCCGAACTGGAGCATGTCCTCGACCGCGATGCCGCTGACCAGGCCGTGGCCGGGCTCGATGAACTTGCAGTCGCCCAGGACCAGATTGCCGTTGACCAGCTCGTAAAGGGCCGCTTCCTGGTCGGGATTCTCGCCGTAGCGGATGCCCCGTTCATCGACGCCGCCGTCCGCCTGGGGAATGGCCCAGGTCCTTTTTCGGTAGACCAGGGTCTGATCGCCGAAGGATATCTTCATGTCCATCGGAAAGTGATCACCGAGAATGGTCGAGTACATCTTTTTTATATCGCTCATCAAAAAGCCTCCGTTCTATGTTATTATGGTGATCAATCTTGATCTTTTTGTGATTTTCAAGTGGTGCGGAATCGATATCAAGCTTCAAGCGGTTTCCTGGAAAACCGCATCCCAGTCCTTGCGAACCGGATCGAAGCCCCTGGCCCTGATATCCCGGCATACCTCTTCCAGGGTGCGCCGGTCATCGATCGCAAACTGCTCGCCCTGCTGGTCGGGATTCGAATAACCGCCCGGAGCGGTGCAGGAGCCCGCCGAATATCGAGTGGGGGCCAGACCGATCATCCCGTTTCTAAAACGAGCCTCCTCACGGGTCGAAAGGAGCAGGCCGACGTCAGGATCGAAGATCCGCAGGGCGAAAAGCAACTGGGCCAGATCGCTCTCGTCGACCCTGACCATCGGTTCGAAGTCACCGGCGGCCGGCCGCAGTCGAGGAAAGGAGACGGTCAGGGCCGTTTGCCAATAGTTGCTGCGTAACCAGGCAAGATGCATCCCTAGGGCGATTCCCTCAAGGCGCCAGTCGGAGAGACCCAGAAGAGCGCCGAGCCCCACCTCGCGCATCCCAGCCACCGCGGCCCGGGCCGGGGTATCCAGGCGATAAGCCATATCGGCCTTGGGACCGGCCAGGTGAACTTTTCGATAAACATCCCGGTCGTAGGTTTCCTGATAGACCGCCACCGAGGTGATGCCGGCCTTGAAAAGGCGGCGATAATCCGCCTCGCTCAGCGGTTGAACCTCGATGGAGATCGACGCGAACCGGCCCCGCAGCCGAGCGGCGAGCGTCTCAAGGTAGTCAACCCCCATCTTGGCGGGCGCTTCGCCGGCAACCAGCAGAAGATGGCTGAACCCCCGCCCGGCCAGCAGCAGGGCCTCACGCTCGGCCTCATCGAGGCTTAAAAGCCGCCGTTCGATATTATTCTCGATAGAAAAACCGCAGTACCGACAATTGTTGGTGCAGAAGCTTGAAAGATAGAGCGGCGTGTAGAGCTGGATGGTTCGCCCGAAACGCAGGCTGGTAAGCTCGGCAGCCCGGGCCGCCAGCGCCGGTAAACGTTCGGCCGCGGCCGGCGAGAGCAGCGCCCCCAGATCGCGGATCGACAAACGCTCTTTCCGCAAGACATTTTCGACCTGGACGGCCTCGCAGCCGTAAACGAGCACGGAGATCTCCCGGAAATCGGGGGCGCTAAAATCGGTTTGCTTATTTAGTTCGATATCCGGCATCTGGAAATTTAAAGTTCGCGCTGAATCAATCTGGACTACGGAGTCAATCGAGGAAATCAAGCCCCGCTTCCGGGGACG
>JARGFN010000261.1 GCA_029210665.1 Desulfobulbales bacterium | reverse complement strand
AATGGTATATCAACGAGTTGCCAACGCGGCAGATGCGCCGTTATCGGGCGCCCCGAAGGGCGGCGGGGTAATCGAAATGAATCAGTGAAAAACAATTATTTTACGTAACAACAAACGGATAAAGTAAAATCCCCCTAGAAGCCGTCACGGATTCAGGAGATCGTCTACCCCGCGATATAGCCCTTGTCGCTCAGGTGCTTCCTGATATCGTCCGGCGCAAAGCCGATCTTGGTGGCGACCCGCAGGGCGTGGCTTTCGGTGGAGACCCCGGGGATCAGCCGGTGGGTGGGATTGTCGTCGGCGAATTCGACCTGGAGGTACTGGCCCTTGTCCTGCCGGCGGAACTCTTCGACCAGTTCGAAACTGTGGGTGACCAGCACGGTGTTGTTGCCGATCGCGTAAAAGCCGTCCATGATCTCGACCGAGAGGCTCATCTTCTCGTGGGTGGTGGTGCCCTCGGCGATCTCGTCCAGAATGACCAGGCTCTTCGGGGTAGTTGCAAAGAAGATGTCCCGGGTCACCTTCAGTTCGGTGCCGAAGCGGCCCTCCTCGTCGATCAGGGTGTCGAAGGCCGGGGCCTGATAGGTGATCCGGTCGGCCATGTTGATTCGGGCCGAACTGGCCATGACCGGCGCCCCGATCTGGGCGAGGATCTGGTTCTGGACGATGGACTTGCAGATCGTGGTCTTGCCGCCGCTGTTCGGACCGGTGATGAAGGTGGCCCGGCAGCCGTCCAGGGTGATGTCGTTGGGGACGTAATTCGGGTCGCTCATCGCCCTGGTCGGGTTGCGCAGATCCCTGGCGATGAAGTGGTGGTCGCGGTTGTTGGAAAATTCCGGCATGCAGGTCGGGTGGTGCGGCGGCGCCTGGCTGAAGTTGACAAACGACATCAGCTCGTCAATGGCGGCGACCGCCTCGATGGCCGAGCCGAAGCGGTTCGATTCGATCAGGCGGTTCCGGATCGGCAGGATCGCGGTTTCGTAATCGAAAATCGGCTTGATCACCGCGCCGTAAAGGATCCCGAACAGGCTGAGCCAGGCGGTCAGCATGAAAAGGGTGAAGGCCGCCGCATCATTCATAAAACCGAACAGCCAGCCGGCCCCGAAAATCAGGCCGGGCAGAAAAGGCAGCAGGGAGCCCAGGCTAAACCGGGAAGGGCGAAAGGGCAGGCGGAGCAGGGATTTCTTTTCAACCGCCGCCCTGATCCCTTCCGGGGTCCGGTAGCGGGGGCCGGTGACCAGCCCGGCGGCGGGGGAGCCCTTGAAACTCAGGATGCTTTTGAACAGGGAGTCGAGATAGGCCGTCTCCGGCCGCGGTCCTTCGGCGGCCGCCATCATGTATTTAATGGTCTCGGCGGCCTCCTTGAAATCGTGGTAAGGCAGCAGGGCCTGCATGTGGGCGTTGAGAAATTTGAACAGCCTGGCCTCGCCCCGGCTGAACACCTCCAGAAAGTCGATAATGGCGCTTTGCAGCTTGACGTTGCCGGCCAGTTCGCAGTAGGAGTCCTGCTTGGCATGGATCAGCTCGATCGATTCGGAGGGATTGGCCAGGGAGTGGAAGAAGCGGGCCGAGCCGACCCGGGTGATGGTATGGTCCATGGCCTCGAAAAGCTCGTGGATCTCGACCAGCTCCAGGGTCCGCTTATCGACCACCGTCTCGGTCAGGAGGGCAAGCATCGCTCGGCTGTCGAAGGGCTGGTCCTCGTTGCGCTCGTCGATGATATCGTTGCGGAAATTCAGCTCGATGACGAGTTTTTCGCTTTCCATGCTCATAAGGGCTAATCCAGGACAGGAGCCAGAAGCCAGGAGACAGGAGCCAGAAGCCAGGAGACAGGAGCCAGAAGATAGAAGACAGGAGCCAG
>JARGFN010000260.1 GCA_029210665.1 Desulfobulbales bacterium | reverse complement strand
CTGAGTTGAGCAGCTTGCCTGCTCGTACGAAACTTATGCCCTGTGGGTATAAAGCCCGCATGCCGCCCGAACCTATAACACAGGCCGATCCATCCCGCAACCGGCGCCGGAAAAATCATCCGCCTGCCGTTTCGCCGTCGCCCCCTCCCCCACCCTCCCGGTCCTGCTCCTCGTCGATCATCTCCTTCAGGTCCAGGGCCCGGTCGAAATCGTCGATCTGCTCCGGGGAGAGCAGCAGGTCCTTCAGGCCGAAAACCTGGAGCCGGCAGCTCTGGGTAAAGAGCCGGTTGACCAGAAGCAGCGAGGCAATCTCCATTTCACGGATCCGGTTCCCGGCCACCGCGGTCATGGTCTCGGCGATAAACTTTTTGTCCTCCTTTTCGATATGGATAAAGAGCTTCAGGAGCCTCCGGTAGCGTTCCGCCTCACTGTCCAGGGCGCGGAGGGAATTTATATCGCGGTACAGTTCCAGCAGTCTCTCGCGGAACCGGCTGTACTGCTTGTTCAGATAGCTGTTGGCCGCCCCGTCGAACTCCTCGAAATCGGCCCGGATTCCCTTGAAATTCTTGACCGAATTCATGATGTTTCGAGAGGCGAAGACCAGCCTTTCCAGGTGATTGACCTCGCCTGCCTCCAGTTTCTGGGCCTGGAGCCTGGCGTAATAGGCGAAGATTTCGGCATGAAGCAGCTTGATCGCGGTATAGAGATCGTCGAGGCTTAATTTGCGCCCGCCGTATTTCTCGAAGGGCAGGTCCCCATCGAAGACCTGCCGGGCGCCGATCTCCAGCACCCGCAGGTTATAGAGACGGCACTCCTCAAAGAGATGGTCGATCTCCTTGGTCAACGCGGCCTTGGCCGCATCGGTTACCTCGACCGGGGTCCGATCGAGATAGACGGTCAGAATCGTCTTGCGGTGCGGATAAATCCGCAACAAGCTCCGGCCCAGGAGGCCGATAAACGGGAAGAAAATCAACACCCCGAGGATATTGAACAAGGAGTGAAAAAGGGCGAGCCCCATCACGCTGTTCGTGGTCGTGTCTATAAGGACCCCGACCAGCCGGATCAGCAGGCCGATCCCGGCAAAGGCGATCACCCCGGTAACCAGATTAAAGATCAGATGGCTGATGCCGACAATCTTTTTGGCCCGTACCCCCCGGCCGATGGAACCGAGCAGGACGGTGATCGTGGTGCCGACGTTGGCGCCGATCACCATCGCCGCCCCCATCTCGAAGGTGATCAGCTGGCTGTTCAAGGCGGTCAGAGCGACAGCAATGGTCGCCGAACTCGCCTGCATCAAGGCGGTAAGGACCACCCCGGCCAGCAGGTAAAACCAGAGACCGTAATCCCCGATCGCGGCCGGATCGAAGCCCCGGGAAAAGCCCTCGACGCTGACCTTCATATAATCCAGGCCGAGGAAGAGGAAGCCGAAACCGATCAGGAACCGGCACAGGTTAAAGGGTCTGGAGCCTGGTCTGGCAAAGGCCAGGGCGATGCCGGCCCCAGCGAGAAAGGGGAAGGCGAAGCTGGCGATCGACATCTTGAAACCGAAAAAAGCGACCACCCAGGCGGCAAAGGTGGTGCCGATATTGGAACCCAGCATCACCGCGATGGCGTTCTCCATGCTCAACACCCCGGCCCCGACAAAGGCCAGGACCATCAGGGAGACCGCCGAACTGGACTGGACCACCCCGGTCACAAACACGCCGCTGCCGATCGCCCGCAGCCTGCCCCTGGTGTACGGGGAGATCATCCGTCGGAAAGTCCGACCTGACAAAGCTTTTACGGAATCTTCCAGCAAGTGCACCCCGAACAGGAAAATGCCGAGCCCCGCCAGAAGCCGCCATATATCGAAAGATTCGTTCATAA
>JARGFN010000259.1 GCA_029210665.1 Desulfobulbales bacterium | reverse complement strand
TCGCTGTAAAAAACCGCGATCTCAACGGTGTCGCCATCCGCCTGCACCTTGAGGCGGTTCATGCCGCGGTCGATGGAGACTACCGCGCCGAAGACCCCGCCCGGGGCGACCTTGACCTTGCCGGCCCCGCTTATCTTGACGGTCTCGGCCGGACCCCCGATCAGCCCGACCAGTTCAAGCTCGGCCTGGTCGACCCAGACCCGGTCCGGCGGGGAGACCACCGTAATAGCCCGCTCCGTTGCCTCGACCGCGGCAAAGGTCGAAAGGACGATAAATAACCCCAGAATAATCGTGGTTCCATACCTGCATGTCGCCTGCCGATTTTTCATCGCTCCCCCCGCGTGGATGAAAATTCGCGAAATCTCTCCGGAGATCCGCTGCCGTTTTCCCCTTAAACTTCTTAAATCTACTTGCCGGTCCTTAAATTGTCAAGGGTGAAGGTGCCGGTTTGAGGTTCAAGATGCAAGGGGCAAGCAAAAGATGATGAATTCGCAAAAAGTCGAAAAAAGCTGTCATTTCGAACGCGTGTGAGAAATCTTATCGCAACTGAAACAAAAGATTTCTCCCTGCGGTCGGAATGGCGACGATGTTAAAAAGCTGGTTGGTGACCCTTACCGCCCTCAAGCCCGCACCCTGCTAAAACTATGGGCCGGCGTTCTTTGCCGCCAGACGCCGATAGGCGATTTGCAGGTTGTTTGCGGCGGTGGCGTCATTGGGCCTGACCCGCAGCACCTCCCGGTAATGGGGGATCGCCTCCCGGCTTCTATCCAACAAGACGTAGAGGTTGCCGATGTTAGTGTGGGCAGAGAGGTTGTGGTTGTCGAGCCGGAGAGCTGCCTCCAGACAATACAGGGCCTTCTCGTATTCGCCGGTTTCGGCATAAGCCCCGCCGAGATTGCCGTAAAGGATCGCATTGCCGCCGGACAGCTCGATCGCCTTTAAAAGGTATTGGCGGGCATTTGGAAAATCCCGCTCCCGCGCGTAAATCATGGCCAGATTGCCATAGACCTTATCGTTGATTATCCCAAAGGACATGGCCCGCAAAAGATGGCTTTTGGCCTCGGCGACCGCGCCTTGTTGATACAAGGCCGTGCCCAGATTCATCAGGGCCCGGACACTTGACGGTTTCAAGGCCAGCGCTTGACGATAATGGCTGATGGCGAGGTCGGTTTGGTGGTTTTCCTGAAGGGCCATGCCGTAAAAATTATGGACCCGGCTGCTGCCGGGGGCGGAGGCCACCGTCTCCCGCCAAAAAACCAGGGGATCGCTCCATTGGCCGTTTCGGGCATGGGTCGCCGAGGAGAGTCCGATTAGTAATGGAATCAGCAGCAACAACCTTATGGCGTTTCGCGCCACATGCCTGAACAACATTAAAACTATCGGCACAAAAATCAGAGCGGAGGGCAGATAGGTGCGATGCTCAAAGATGATTTCCAGGGGAATCACCGTCGATTCGATCAACAGGCCGACAAAAAACCAGGCGATCGCCATAAATAATATTTTATGGTTTCCCTTAACCTGCGCCGCGATGACGATGCTCAGAAAAATAAACAGCACGGCGGCCAAGGTCGACAAAGGGCTGAGCAGCGACGTGGAAAGCGGGAACTCTTATTCCAGTCTGAAACGGGAGAGTTCGGGATAAAGGAGCAAACTCAAATAATGGACCACCACCCGGGATTCGGTAAGCAATCGTTCCGCCAGGGTAAAACCCCTACCGCCATAACCGTGCAGGATTCGGCCGGGGGAAATATTTTCGAAGAGCAGCAGGTAGAGGCCCGTAAAATCCAGGAGCGCCACCGGCGCCCAAAGCCGCGCTTGCGGCAGGCGGGACCGGGGTACAAGCTCCGCCTCGCCGTCGGCCCCGGCAT
>JARGFN010000065.1 GCA_029210665.1 Desulfobulbales bacterium | reverse complement strand
GGGGAACGGCGTAACTTGTTGAAGTAATCGAGAATAAGTGGTAATAAAGCCGTTCAATTGTCTACTTGGGAACGGCTGCCTTTCCCCGGCCACCGCCCGAAAACCCATCCTTATTACCACACAGGAGTGAAAAGTGACGAAACCTGCCACATCACTTGAAAATCTCTGGCTTTCCGGCAACGAGGCCCTGGCCATGGGCGCCAAGGAGGCGGCGGTCACCGTCGCCTCGGGCTATCCCGGCACCCCCTCCACTGAAATTCTGGAAAACCTGAGCCGATATGAAGGGGTCTATACAGAGTGGGCCCCCAACGAGAAAGTCGGCCTGGAAGTGGCGATCGGCGCCTCCTTCGCCGGGGCCAGGGCCCTGGCCACCATGAAGCATGTCGGCCTGAACGTGGCGGCCGATCCGCTCTTTACCGCTTCCTATACCGGGGTGCGGGGCGGGCTGGTCATCGTCGTCGCCGACGACCCGAGCATGCATAGCTCCCAGAACGAGCAGGACAGCCGCAACTATGCCGATGCCGCCAAACTGCCAATGCTCGAACCCTCTGATCCGGGCGAGGCCAAGGAATTTCTGAAGATCGCCTACGACTTGAGCGAGGAATTCGATACCCCGGTCCTCCTGAAAAGCTGCACCCGGGTGGCCCACGTCAAGGGGGTCGTCGCGCCGGGAAAAACCGCGGTATCCAAAGTAAAAGTCGGGATCGAAAAATCACCGGCCAAGTTCGTCATGCTGCCGGGCAACGCCAGACAGCGGCGGCTGGCCGTGGCCGCACGCCAGGACAGGCTGGGCGAGTTCGCCGAGACCTTTGCCGAAAACAAAATCGAGTGGGGCGACAAAAAACGCGGCTTCATCACCGCCGGTGTCTCCTATCTGTACGTCAAGGAGGCCTTTCCCGAGGCCACGGTCCTGAAACTGGGCCTGGTCAATCCCCTGCCGGAAAAGATGATCCGGAAGCTGGCCGAGGGCGTCGAGGAATTGATTGTCGTCGAGGAGCTCGATCCCTATCTCGAAACCCGGATCAAGGCGATGGGCATCGCTTGCCGCGGCAAGGAGCTGATTCCGGCCATCGGCGAGCTGAGTACCGCCGTGGTCCGGAAAGCGGTGAGCGGCGAGGCGGGCCCGGCCGAATTCGCCCCGGTCGAGCTGATCCCCCGGCCGCCCAATATGTGCGCCGGCTGCCCGCACCGGGGGCTGTTCTACAACCTGAACCGCCTCAAGGTCTTCGTCTCCGGCGATATCGGCTGCTATACCCTGGGCTTTCTGCCGCCCCTTTCCGCCATGGACTCCTGCGTCTGCATGGGGGCGAGCATCGGCATCGCCCATGGGATGAGCAAGGCCCTCGGCGAGGCGGGCAAGGGCAAGGTGGTGGCGGTGATCGGCGATTCGACCTTCATCCATTCCGGCCTGAACAGCCTGATCAACACGGTCTACAACAAGGATAACGCGACGGTGATCATCCTCGACAACCGGATCACCGCGATGACCGGCCATCAGCCGAACCCCGCCTCCGGCTCGACCCTGATGGGGGAGCCGGCCAACTCGATCGACTTCGAGGCGCTCTGCCGGGCCGTGGGCGTGAAACACGTCCGCACCGTCAATCCCCACGAGATCGAGGAGACCTACACGGTCCTGAAGGAAGAGATCGACCGGGACGAGGTTTCGGTGGTGATCACCCGCTTCCCCTGCATCCTGATTCCCGAGGAGAAGAAAAGGGTCAAATATCCCTTCTTTACCGACACCGATGAGTGTACCGGCTGTACCGCCTGTCTCAAGTTGGGCTGCCCGGCCATCCAGTGGGAGCCGCTGACTCCGGAGGAGGCCGAGGCCCAGGGGAGGAAAAAATCCCAGAAGGGCGTGGCGCGAATCGATGAAGTGACCTGTGTCGGCTGCGGCCAGTGCCTGCCGCTCTGCAAATTCGAGGCGATCAAGAAAGGGGAGGAGAAATAATGGAGAGCAGCGGTAATATCCTTTTCTGCGGCGTCGGCGGCCAGGGCATCCTCCTGGCCAGCGAATTGACCGCCTACGCCCTGCTGGCCGCCGGGATGGACGCCAAAAAAAGCGAAGTGCACGGCATGGCCCAGCGGGGCGGCTCGGTGGAGGCCCATCTCCGCTACGGCCGGAAGGTCTATTCCCCCCTGATCGAACCGGGCAGCGCCGACCTGCTTCTCGCCTTCGAGATCATGGAGGCCATGCGCTACCTGCCTTATCTGCACAAGGGCAGCAAGGTGATCGTCAACATTCAGCGGATCCTGCCGCCGGCGGTGGCGACCGGCAAGGCCGCCTATCCGGAAAATATTTTGGAAGAGCTGAGCGGGCGCGGCTTGGAAGTTATGCCGATCGATGCTTTCGAAATCGCCAAAAAGGCCGGCAACGTCAAGGCTGCCAATGTGGCCCTGGTCGGAGCCCTGTCGAGTCTCTTGCCGATTCCGCAAGAGACCTTCATCAAAGTGATCAAAGAGCGAATTCCGGCCCGTTTCCTGGAGGTCAATCTCACCGTTTTCCAGGAAGGCAGAAAGGCCGGTCTAAGCTGATATTTATCTAAGGGAGCCATGATATGATCTGGAACGAGAAAAACGAGACCATGCCGAGGGAAGAACTGGAAGTTGTCCAGCTCGGAAGGCTTCAGGCCCAGGTTGAGCGGGTTTACGCCACCGTCCCCTATTATCGTCAAAAGATGGATGAGGCCGGGGTGGCGCCGGGCGATATCAGGAGTCTTGCCGATATCAAACATCTGCCCTTCACCACCAAGGATGATCTGCGCAGGAACTACCCCTTCGGGCTGTTCACCGTGCCCCTCGACCGGATCGTCCGGATCCACGCCTCGTCCGGCACCACCGGCCAGCCCACCGTGGTCGGCTACACCAGGCGCGACATCAAGATGTGGGCCGAGATGATGGCCCGCAGCCTGGCCGCGGCCGGGGTCACCCAAAAAGACGTGGTCCATAACGCTTACGGCTACGGGCTGTTCACCGGCGGCCTCGGCGCCCATTACGGGGCGGAGGAGATGGGCTGCGCGGTGATCCCGATCTCCGGCGGCAACTCCAAGCGCCAGATCACCCTCATGCGGGATTTCGGCTCGACCGTCCTGCTGGCCACCCCCTCCTATACCCTGAATCTGGCCGACACCATGGCCGAGATGGGCGTCGATCCAAGCGAGCTGAAACTGCGGGTCGGCATCTTCGGGGCCGAACCATGGAGCGAACAGATGCGGACCGAACTGGAGAGCCGCCTCAGGATCAAGGCCGTCGATATCTACGGCCTGAGCGAGGTCCTCGGCCCCGGCGTCGCCGTCGAGTGCATCGAGGAGCAGCGGGGTCTCCACATCATGGAGGACCACTTCCTGCCCGAGATCGTCGACCGCGACACCTTCGAGCCCCTGGCCCCCGGCGAAAAAGGCGAACTGGTCTTCACCACCCTGACCAAGGAGGCCTTCCCGGTGATCCGCTACCGGACCAAGGACGTCTGCCAGCTGATCACCAAGGTCTGCACCTGCGGCCGGACCTTTCATCGGATGCCCAAGGTGACCGGCCGGACCGACGATATGCTGATCATCCGCGGGGTCAACGTCTTCCCCTCCCAGATCGAGGAAGTCCTGGTCGGCACCGAAGGGGTCGAGCCCCACTACCAGCTGATCGTCTCCCGGGAAGGTTCCCTCGATACCATCGAGGCCCAGGTCGAGGTCAGCGAGGAGTTCTTCTCCGACGAGGTCAGGGTCCTCGAAGGGCTGACCCGGAAACTGCAGGGCAACATCAAGGATCTGCTCGGCATCTCCTGCAAGATCAAACTGGTGGAACCGAAGACCATCCAGCGCAGCGAAGGCAAGGCGCAGCGGGTTATCGACAAACGTAATATATGATAGGAGGTGAGCAAATGAATGTTCAACAGGTCGCCGTATTTCTGGAACACAAGCCGGGCCGCCTGGCCGAGATCAGCCACTGTCTGGCGGAAAGCAATATCAACATCCGGGCCCTCTCCCTGGCCGACACCACCGATTTCGGCATCCTGCGCCTGGTTGCCGACGACACAGACAAGGCCAGAAAAGTCCTTAAGGAACACGGCTTCACGGTGGGAGTAACCGAGGTGATTGCGGTCGGGGCCGAGGACCGGCCCGGCGGGATGGACAAGATCCTCCAGGTGGTCAGCCGTGCCGACCTGAACGTCGAGTACATGTACGCCTTCACCAAGAAAAGCGGCGAATCAGGTATCCTGCTCTTCAAGTTCGACGAGCCCGCCCGGGCCCTTGCCGCTTTCAAAGAGGCGGGCATCAAGATTTTAAGTGGCGAAGAAGTTCACTCCATGTAATTATGGAACTCCGTCAGCCCCGCTGACGCCTGTCGGCCGAATACTCCGGAGCGAGTAATTGGTGAAAGTTAAAATATCAAAGATTGAAGGAAAAGGAGGAAAAGTGAAAAAACTACTGAGTACATCACTGACGATTGTAGCGGTATTGCTGGCCGCTGTTTCCTTTCTGCCGCCGGCAGCCGCCCAGGCCGAGACCATCAAGGTCGGCGCCATCCTGGCCGTCACCGGCCCCGCTTCCTTCCTGGGCGGCCCCGAGGCCCGCACCCTGGAAATGCTGGTCGAGGAGGTCAATGCCAAGGGCGGCATCGACGGCAACAAGGTCGAGCTGATTATCAAGGATTCCGGCGCCAGCCCCGAAAAGGCGATTTCCTTCGCCAAGCAGCTGATCGAGGAGGAGAAGGTTTTCGCGATCATCGGTCCCTCGACCAGCGGCGAGACCATGAAAATCAAGAATATCGCCGAAGAGGGCAAGACCATCCTCCTCTCCTGCGCGGCGGCCCAGGTTATCGTTAATCCGGTAGCCAAATACGTCTTCAAGACCCCCCAGAAGGACAGCGACGCGGTCAGGAAGATTTACGGCGCCATGAAGGACAAGGGGATCAGCAAGATCGCCGTCCTGGCCGGCAACACCGGCTTCGGCAAGGCGGGCAAGGGCCAGCTCGCCGAGATCGCCCCCGAGTACGGTATTGAAATAGTCGAGGCGGAGGTCTACGACAAGAAGGCCACCGATCTGAGCGCCGTGGTCGCCAAGCTGATGGCCAACAAGGAGATCGAGGCCGTGGTCAACTGGTCGATCGTTCCCGCCCAGGGCATCCTGGCCAAGAACATGCGCCAGGCCGGCTGGGAGGTTCCCCTTTACCAGAGCCATGGCTTCGGCAATATCAAATACGTTAAGGCGGGCGGCGCCGCCGCCGAAGGGATTATCTTTCCGGCCGGCCGTCTCCTCGCTCCGGAGCTGCTTGAGGATGGCCACCCCCAGAAAGCGCTGCTGCTCGAATATACCGAGGCCTACGAAGGTAAATACAATGAGCCGGTTTCCACCTTCGGCGGCCATGCCTACGACGCCTTCAAGATCCTGAGCGCGGCAATCTCCAAGGTCGGCCCCGATGCGGAAAAGGCCCGGACCGCCATCGAAAATCTCAAGAACTTTCCCGGCACCGGCGGAGTATTCAACTTCTCCCCGGCCGACCACAACGGTCTCGATATCGATGCCTTCGCCATGTGGACGGTCAAGGACGGTCAATTCGTACCCTACAAGCAGTAAACCGGGCGAAAGTTTTTTCCATTTAATAAATACCGCGCCGCCATTTCGACCTTACGGAAATGGCGGCGCTCCAGTATCAATGGCGCCTTTTTGCGACGCCATTGATATTTGATGAATTCGTAAAAAGTCAATTTGGCGACCGCCGATGACCAGCGAGCTATTTCTCCAATACATCTTTGCCGGGCTGACCTATGGGATCATCTATGCCATCGTCGCCATCGGCTTCAATATCATCTACAACACCACCGGGATCATCAATTTCGCCCAGGGCGAATTCGTCATGCTCGGGGGGATGATCGCCATCTCCCTGAACCCGCTGATGCCGCTGCCCCTGGCGATCGTGCTGGCGGTGCTGATCACCATGGTGGTGGGAGCCCTGATCGAAATCGTCTTTATCCGCTGGCTGGACAAGCCCTCGGTCCTGCGGTTGATCATCATCACCATCGGCATTTCGATCCTGATCCGCGAAGCGGCCCTGCATATCTGGGGCGAAGGGGTCCGCTCCCTGCCTTATTTTATCGGCAACGAGGTGAGCTCGGTATCGATATTCGGCACCCGGATCTCGCCCCAGGTCCTCTGGGTCATGGGGGTCTGCACGATTATGGTCATCCTGCTCAGCCTTTTTTTCCGCTATACCCTGATGGGCCAGAAGATGCAGGCCTGCGCCGCCAACCGGACCGCCGCCACCCTCTGCGGGATCAACACCCGGAACATGGTGACCCTCTCCTTCATGCTTTCGGCCGGAATCGGCGCCCTGGCCGGCTGCGTAATGTCGCCGATTACCTATACCGAGTACGGCGGCGGCACCGGTCTGGCCATCAAGGGCTTCACGGTGGCGATCATGGGCGGGCTCGGCAACAGCATGGGTGCAGTGGCGGCCGGACTGCTGCTCGGCCTCCTTGAAGCCTTCAGCGTCAGTGTGGTGCCCCTGGCCTTCCAGGATGCCATTTCGATTGCCATTCTCCTGATCATTCTTTTCGTCCGGCCCCAGGGTCTCTTCGGCCGCAGCGAAACGGCCGGCCTCAGGGAGTTTTAAAAAGATGAAACAGTTTCTGCCCCTGGCCGGGCTGGCGGTCCTGCTCGTCTGCGTCCAGCTTCTCACCCAGTGGACCGGGACCACCTACTACCTGACCCAGTTGACCATGAGCGCCTATTATTCGGTGGTGATCATCGGCCTCTGCCTGCTGATGGGCTATGCCGGGCAGATTTCCCTGGGCCACGCCGGTTTTTTCGCCATCGGCGGTTATATGTCGGCGATGCTCACCACCCGGAACCTGATCACCTTCCAGGATCAGGACTGGATGGTGCTGCTCGATAAAATCGGTTTCCTGGCCGCCCGGCAAGACCTCTACGGGGAGGCGATCCTCTCTTTCCAGCCCTGGGCCGCCGCGATTATCGCCGTTGGCCTGGCCGGGGTCATTGCCTTTATCATCGGCATTCCGGTCCTGAAATTGAAGGGCCACTACCTGGCCATGGCCACCCTGGGTTTCGGGATTATCGTCTTCCGGGTCTTCCTCGCTTCGGAAATTTTCGGCGAGGCCGACGGCATCTCCGAAGTTCCCGGCTTCACCCTGCTGCCGGGGGTAACCGTCACCGGCAGCTTCGGGGCCAGGGTCAGCAACTACTACATCGCCTGGACCCTGGTCGTCGTCGCCATGGTTATGCTGATCAATCTGATCAATTCCCGGGTCGGCCGGGCCCTGCGGGCGATCCACGGCGCCGAGGAAGCCGCCAACGCCACCGGCATCGACACGGCGGGCTACAAGCTGAAGACCTTCGTGCTGAGCGCCGTCATGGCCGCCGTCGCCGGGGTCTTTCTGACCCACTACAACGGCGGCATCGGCCCCTCCGAGGCCGGGGTGATGAAGTCGGTCCGCTATGTCGCCCTGGTCGCCGTCGGCGGCATGGCCAACATCTGGGGCGCCCTGAGCATGGGGGTGATCCTCAACTTTCTGTCCCTGCGCGGATTTTTCGGCTCATACGACGACGCGGTCTTCGGGGCAATCCTGATCGTCATCATGCTCTTCGCCCCGGAAGGGCTGCTCCGGCTGAACCTGGTCGCGAAATTTAAAAAAATGTTTTCGGGAGGCAGCCGCAAATGACCATCCTGGAAATCACCGGTCTGAACAAAAGTTTCGGCGGCCTGCAGGCGGTCCAGGATGTCGGCTTCGGGGTCGAGGAGCACCGGATCAAGGCGGTGATCGGCCCCAACGGAGCCGGCAAGACCACCCTGTTCAACCTGATCTCCGGCACCCTGCCGCTTGATTCGGGCAGCGTCGTTTTCAGGGGTGAAGAGATCCAGGGCATGGAGCCATACCGGATCGCCGGGCGCGGTCTGGCCCGGACCTACCAGAATATCAAACTGTTTCCCGGGATGACCGCCCTGGAAAACGTCATGGTCGGCCGCCACACCCGAAGCCGGGCGGGCTTTGTGGCCGGGATGCTCAATCTGCCCGGAACCAGGGGGGAAGAAAAGCGGATTAGGGAAAAGTCCCTGGAGTTTCTGGAACTTCTCGAGATCGGGCACCTCGCCGATATCGAGGCCGGGAGCCTGGCCTTCGGGCAGCAGCGGGCCGTGGAGTTCGCCCGGGCCCTGGCCGCCGAACCGGCCATGCTGCTGCTCGACGAACCGGCCGCCGGCTTAAACATGAACGAAACCGCCGAAGTGGGCCGCCTGATCAGCAAGATTCGCGATCTCGGCATCACCGTCCTGCTGGTCGAGCACGACATGTCGCTGGTCATGGACATCTCCGATGAAATCGTGGTCTTGAGTTTCGGCCAGAAGATCGCCGAGGATCTGCCCGCCGCCATTCAACAGAATCGGGAAGTTATCCGGATATATCTGGGGGATGAAAATGCTTAAGGTAAAAAACCTGGAGGCCGGCTACGGCAAACTGCGGGTTCTAAAAAAGATCTCCATGCATGTGGCCCCCGGCGAGATCGTCACCCTGATCGGCGCCAACGGAGCCGGCAAGACCACCTTGCTCAGCACCATAACCGGTCTGGTCCGGGTCGGCGGCGGCGAGATTGTCTTGCAGGGCAAAAATATCGAAAAAACCGCCGCCGATAAAATCGTCTATCAGGGCTGTTCGCTGGTCCCGGAAGGCCGTCAGGTCTTTGCCACCATGACGGTCCGGGAAAATCTGGTCCTGGGCGGCTACGTCCAGCACCGCAGGGGCAATAAGAATTTCCGGGACAGCCTAGACCATGTCTACGAGCTGTTCCCGGTCCTGAAAGAGCGCAGCGGCCAGCTGGCCGGGACCCTGTCCGGCGGCGAGCAGCAGATGCTGGCCATGGGCCGCGCTCTGATGGCCAAACCGGCCCTGATCATGATGGACGAGCCGTCCACCGGTCTCGCCCCCCTGGTGGTCAGGGCGATTTTCCGGGTCATCGAGAAACTGAGGGAAGAGGGCAACACCGTCCTTTTAATCGAGCAGAACGCCAAGGCGGCCCTCTCCATCGCCGATCGCGGCTACGTCCTGGAAACCGGCAAGATCATTCTCCAGGGACCGGCCGAGGATCTGCTCTCCAATAACGACGTGCAGCGCGCCTATCTGGGCCGGGACGTGGAATAAGCGATCACAGGATACCGAATCTGCTGTGTTATCGGCCGGCTCATGGACATCAGTACACATCGCAGGGTGATGCCTTGCATCTCCGGCACCCTGTGATCGCTTACCGGATGGAAGATCGGTCAATCCTGATGATCGGTTACACTTTCGCCCGGTCTCATTTCGTCCGGCCGGGCTGTTTGTGATGACAAAATCGGCCGGCGGGTTTTATGCTGTTAGATATCTTTTCGTAAATGAGGAGGGATCATGTACTGGGAAGAAGACAAGGAGTGCATCAGCCGCGCCGATCTCGAACAGCTCCAGCTTGAACGGCTCCAGGCCACGCTTTACCGGGTGGCGACCCATGTGCCGTTCTACCGGAAAAAATTCAGGGAACTGGGGATCGATCCCGAAAACTTTTCCTCCCTGGACGATCTGGCCCAGCTGCCTTTCACCACCAAGCAGGATCTGCGCGACAACTACCCCTACGATCTCTTCGCGGTGCCGCTGCGGGAGGTGGTTCGGATCCATGCCTCTTCCGGCACCACCGGCCAGGCCACCGTAGTCGGCTATACCGAAAACGACATCAAAAACTGGTCGAAACTGATCGCCAGGATCCTGACTGCGGCCGGGGTCACCAAGGACGACGTGGTCCAGATCGCCTTCGGCTACGGCCTGTTCACCGGCGGCTTCGGCCTCCATTACGGGGCGGAGCGGATCGGCGCCTCGGTGATCCCGATCTCCAGCGGCAACACCAAACGGCAGATCCAGATCATGCAGGATTTCCGCACCACCGCTTTAGTCTGCACCCCGAGCTACGCCCTGCTCCTGGCCGACGTCATCGAGGAACAGGGGATCAACCTCGCCTCCATGTCCCTGAAGTACGGCCTGTTCGGCGGCGAGCCCTGGTCGGAGGCGATGCGCAGCGAGATCCAGAACAAACTGTCCATTATCGCCACCGACAACTACGGTCTGAGCGAGGTGATGGGTCCGGGAGTCGCCGGCGAATGCCAGGAGAGAAAAGGGCTCCATCTTAACGAGGATCACTTTCTGGTCGAGGTGATAAATCCCGACACCCTGGAGCCGGTCGCCCCCGGCGAGATCGGCGAACTGGTGGTTACCACCCTCACCAAGGAGGCCTTCCCGGTGATCCGTTACCGGACCCGGGACCTGACCCGGCTGATCGCCGAACCCTGTCCCTGTGGGCGCACCCTGACCCGGATGGAACGGGTCCTCGGCCGGACCGACGACATGCTGATCATCAAGGGGGTCAACGTCTATCCCTCCCAGATCGAGGAGATCTTATTTGAGGTCGAGGGCACCAAGCCCCACTACCAGATCGTGGTCGAACGGGAAGGGCGCCTCGACAAGGCCACCGTTCTGGTCGAGGTCGTCGAATCGCTCTTTTTCGACCGGATCGCCAAACAGAACGAACTGATCGATCTGATTAAAAAACGGCTGGCCACCGAACTGGGCATCGGGGTCGAGGTAAAGCTGGTCGAGGAAAAGAGTCTGGAGAGGAGCGAGGGCAAGGCGAAGAGGATTATTGATAAAAGAGAGTTATAAGTTGGAAGTTATAAGTTTTAAGTTGGGGTGAAGATTAGGATTAAATGGTTTCTGGGTGGCGGTTTTCGGGTAACGGCATAGATGCTTGACCTTTGCATTTCATGGAAATGGAATAGATCATGAAGCGGAGTAACGAGGAATTTGCCCGGGAGCTTGAGCGCCGCACACGCCTGTTCGCGGTAAGGATTATTAGTCTTTCCGGTATGTTGCCAATGAGCCCCGAAGGTAAAATGCTCCGCAATCAGATCACCAAGTCGGGAACGTCAATCGGCGCCAATTATCGTGAAGTTAATCGAGCCCGCAGTCGGGCTGAATTTAATAGCCGGATAAAAATCTGCGAAAGCGAAGCCAGTGAAACCCAATACTGGCTGGAAGTGATCAGAGAGGCAGCCATTCTGACGGAACATGATGTTAATATTTGTCATCGCGAATGCACGGAGCTGCTGGCCATTTTCACTGCCATAGCCAAGCAGAAGCAATAAGATAAGCGCAATTACCAAAACCCAAAACTTTCAACTTCCAACTTCCAACTTTATAACCAGGAGGCACCACATATGGCCTTATCCAAAAAAATGCTGGATTTCGCCGAACGCTCGTCGTGGATCCGGAAGATGTTCGAGGAGGGCGCCAAGTTGAAGGCGCAGTTCGGGGCGGAGAACGTCTTCGATTTCAGTCTCGGCAACCCCGACCTGCCGCCGCCGCCCCGATTTATTCCGGCCCTGCGGGAAATCATCGAGGAAGAGGCGCCCGGCATCCACGGCTATATGCCGAATCCCGGCTATCCGGCGGTGCGCGACGCCATCGCCGCCCAGATCTCAAAAGAACATAACTTTACCGTCCACGGCGCCGAAATGCTGATGACCTGCGGCGCGGCCGGCGGGCTCAACGTGGTATTGAAGGCCCTGCTCGATCCCGGCGACGAGGTGGTCATCCTGGCGCCTTTCTTCGTGGAGTACAACTTCTATGTCGACAACCATGGCGGCGTGACCAGAATCGTCAGGACCGCCGAGGATTTCAGCCTCGATCTTGCGGCCATCGAAGAAGCCCTGACCGCAAAGACCAAGGCGATCATCATCAACAGCCCGAACAACCCGACCGGCCAGGTCTATTCGGCCGAAGAACTTGCCGCGCTGGGGGAAATCCTCGCCAGGGCCGGCAAGAAATTCGGCAGCACGATCTACCTGATCGGAGACGAACCCTACCGGAAAATCGTCTTCGACAATCTGGAGGTGCCGTCGATCTTCAAGGCGGGCAAAGACACCATCCTGGTTTCCTCCTATTCCAAGGACCTCTCCCTGCCCGGTGAAAGGATCGGCTATATCGTGGTCCACCCGGAGATCACCGACAAGGCGCCGCTTCTGGGGTCGATGGCCCTGGCCAACCGGATCCTCGGCTTCGTCAACGCCCCGGCCCTGATGCAGCGGGTGGTCGCCAAACTGCAAGGAGCCACGGTCGACAACGGGATCTACGCCCGGCGCCGGGAGCTGTTTTGCAGGATCTTAAAGGAGGCCGGCTACGAATTCGTCCCGCCGAAGGGGGCCTTCTACCTCTTTCCCAAGGCGCCGATCGAAGACGATGTCAAATTCGTCGCCCTGCTCCAGGAGGAGAAGATCCTGGCCGTGCCCGGCCGCGGCTTCGGGATGCCCGGTTACTTCCGGCTCGCCTTCTGTGTCGATGACGCGGTGATTGCCGGTTCGGCCGAGGGCTTCAGGACGGCGCTGGCCGCCGCCAAGGCCCTCTAAGCCGTGGCCATCCACTGATGTCCACGACTTCCGGCAACCCTTCCGCGATCCATTACGGCTGGCATATCGTCTGGAGCAGCACCCTCGGCATCTTTTCCTGCCTGGGGCTCGGCCGCTTCGCCCTCGGCATGCTGCTGCCGGCGATGGGCGCCTCCCTGGGCTTAAGCTACAGCCAGATGGGACTGATCTCCACCGCCAACTTCAGCGGTTATCTGCTCGCGGTCCTGGGCTGCAGCCTGCTCACCGCCAGGTTCGGCCACCGGCTGGTCATCTTCCTGGCCATGCTCCTGATCGGCGGGTCGATGATTCTGATCGGCCGTTCCGAGCTCTTCGCGGTGATCATGCTTCTCTATTTTCTGACCGGGGTCGGCAGCGGCGGCGCCAACGTACCGACCATGGCCCTCATCTCCGCCTGGTTCGCCAGTAAAAGCCGGGGCAGGGCTACAGGTTTCGTGGTGATCGGCAGCGGCTTTGCCATCCTCCTGGCCGGCAAGCTCATCCCCTTTCTGAACGCCAGGGGCGGCGAGGAGGGCTGGCGCCTGGGCTGGATGACTCTGGGCACAATCGTCCTGATCGCCGGGCTGATCTCTTTTCTGGTCCAGCGCAACTCGCCAGGGGAAATGGGCCTGCAGCCCTACGGCAGTTCCGCGGCGCTTGAAAACGAGCCACTGCCGGAAGTGGAGACCGCGATCGACCGTAAATCCGTCCTTCATCTAAGTGCGATCTACTTCCTGTTCGGGGCAACCTATGTGGTTTACGTAACTT
>JARGFN010000064.1:6453-13206 GCA_029210665.1 Desulfobulbales bacterium | reverse complement strand
GGAAGCCATATGAGGCAGGAATGTAATCCATGCAATTGCTTCATTGCCGCCTTTGGAGACCATGTGGGAGACCATGGGGAGACCATGGGGTCAGGCTTGCAAAGTTGTAAAACTTAGGGTAAATATTTTTCATTATGGCTCGCAAACCTCGACTTCATTATCCCGGCGCTTTTTATCATGTGATCCAACGTGGTAATGCCCGGCAGGATATTTTTTTCGAAGAAACGGACCGGAGCCGTTTTTTTCTTCTTCTTCAAGAAGTGCTCAGCCGATTCGGCGGTCGGGTTCACGCCTATTGTCTGATGACGAACCATGTACATCTCGCAATCCAAGTGGGGGAGGTTCCCCTTTCCCGGATCATGCAGAACCTTTCCTTCCGCTATACGCGTTGGATTAATTGGAAGCGGGACCGCAGCGGCCACCTTTTTCAGGGCCGTTACAAATCGGTTGTGGTAGATGCCGATGCCTACTTGGTCCAACTCGTTTCTTATCTCCATCTAAATCCGGTGCGGGCCGGAATGGTTGATAACCCGGTTGATTATCCGTGGAGCAGTCATCGAGCCTATCTCGGCCTTGAAACGGTTTCCTGGTTGACAACCGATTCGGTCCTTGGCCATTTTTCAAAGGAATCCGACCAGGCCCGTCGCTTATTCGGCTCATTTGTGACAGGGAATAGAGATGAGGGGCACCGGGATGAATTTCATGACGGGGCGAAAGGCGACAGCCGTTTCCTGGGGGAAGATACATTTATCGAAACCGTTCTGCGTCAAGTCGAAAAGAGGCCGGTGGCCAGGCCCGGGCTCGATGCGGTGGAAAAAGCTGTAAAGAAGCTCTATGGTTTGCGCAAGGATGATTTGGCGACACGGGGGCAGGGCGAAGTTATTTCGGAAGCCAGGGCAATGGCAGCCTGGGCGGTTCAGGAGCTGAGCGACTCAAGCCTTACAGAACTGAGCAGGAGAATAGGGCGCGACGTAACCTCGTTGAGCTCGGCAATCAGGAGACTGCGACAGAGGGCGAGTCGCGATCAGGCCTTGGCGACCAGAATGGAGAAGATAAGAGAAATGACAATTGACTTTGCAATATTGCAGGCCTGACCCCATAACCCCCGACCCCATAACCCCCAAAACCTGAACTCTAAATCCGGCCCTTTGGCAAAGATTACCGCCTGCCTTACAGGGTATGCGACAATTTGCCATATTTTCCGGGAGCGGGACTTGTGTTAGTTTTATCAATTATCGGATAAACCTGCTTATTAAAGAGGAATCAGGAATTGATCTAAAAACGTATGAACCAACGGAGGTAGAACATGAAAGATAAAGAAATTCTGGATGAAAAGGGACTGGCAAGGCGCAAGATCCTGGTGGGTACCGGGGTTCTCGCGGCCGGCGCTACCCTGGCCCAGTTCAGCGGCCTGTTGAAACCGGCTGCCGCAACCGGTGGAAAAACCGAAAAGTGGCCGTGGCCTTATAAGAAACTCGATCCGGCGAAAACCGCGGAAATCGCCTATAACGAATGGTATCGAGTCTTTTGCGGGGCGGCGGTCATCAACAGTGTTTTCACGCAGTTACGGGAAAAAGTCGGGGAACCCTATATCTCTTTCCCTTCCGACGCCTTTGTCTTTCTGGAAGGAGGTCAGGTCGGCTGGGGGACGATCTGCGGCTCGCCGGCCGGGGCCAATATTGTCGCCAATCTGATCATCGGCCCGCGAACCGCCGGCGCCGATGAAGGTCATTCCATTTCCGCCGATATCATGCAGTGGTATTCCGAAGCGAAACTGCCGACTTACAAACCCCAGAAACCGAGGCTGACCGTGGCGATTCCGACCACAACCAGCGATTCGCCGCTCTGTCATATCTCGGTGGGCAAGTGGATGAAGGCCGCGGACAAGGCCCTGAAGAGCCCGGAAAGAAAGGACCGTTGCGCCAGGGTGGCGGCAAGCACCGCCTATCGGCTGGTGGAATTGCTTAACGCCTGGCATGACGGCAGTTATGAGTCAACCGGTGACTTTTCCTGTGCCAAGGAGTTCGGCATTACCGGTCAATTCAACTGCATGGAGTGTCATGGCGACGATGTGCCCGAAGCGCCGGGGATGAAAAAATCATAAAACTTCGTTTTTTCAGATCAGGCGTCCCGCGTTAGAAGTGGGGCCGGTATCCCTTGCGGATATCGGCCTTTTCTTTTTCAGCGGGATAGGCTTTTCCGGATGCAGGTTAGTCTTTCTTGCGGGCCTTGATGAAGACCCGGTGCGGGGCGGGGTAGCCTTCCACGGTCAGTTGCGGGTTGGCGGGGTCGATGAAGTTTTCATAGGATTCGAACTCCATCCAGGCGGTGCGCCGCTGTTCCGCGCTGCTCATGGGATGGCTGTGGAAAAGTTCCACATCGAGAAAGCCGGTCCGGGTCAGCCAGTTGACCAGGCAGACCGCGGTGGGGACGAAATAGGTGCCCGGCGCCTTGGCATAGGTCTTCTCGGGAAACAGGGCGATCGGCTCCTCGCCGGGAATGGCCTGGGACTCGACAAGCAGGGTGCCCCCCGGCCGCAGCGCTTTCAGGGTCTCCCTCAGGACCTCGATCGGCGAGATTCGGTGATAGAGGATGCCCATCATGAAGATCACGTCGAAGCAGTTTTCGAACAGACCGAGTTGTTCGACCCCGAGCATTTCGCTCGCAAGATCTTTCCGGCCGGCTAGGCTGTTCAAGGTCTTAAAGGTGAAGTGGTGATGAAGATGCGGTTCGAAACCCAGGGCCAGCCTAGGGCGGTGAGCCGCCATCCGGAACAGGTAGTAGCCGTTGTTGCTGCCGATATCGGCTATGGTTTTGCCGGTGAGATCGGGCAGATTGTCCCGCAGCCGTTGCCATTTCCGTTCGCTGCGCCACTCGGCGTCGATCTCGATGCCGAACACCTCATACGGCCCTTTACGCCAGGGCATGAACCCCCGCAGCACGTCATGGAGCAATCTCCGGTCCGGTTCGCCCAACTCATCCCGGCGGCCGATCACAACGGTATCGCCGCCGAAGTCCAGATGTTCGGCCCTGAGATGACGGATCGCCTCAAAAGGGCGGCGATAGCGGGTTACGCCCTTCTTTTGCGATTCCTCTAGTTTGTCGCAGCGGCTCAGCAGGCTCTCGATTTCGGCCCGATGCGGAGTCGGCAGTTCGGCGAGATAATCACGCATGATCGTCGGTTCCTTGCCGCTTGACGGCCACTAGCGAGGCAAAATTAAACCACTGGAAAAAAGTCTTGCAGGATGTGAAACCGGCTTCGGTCAGAAGATCGAGGTTCTCCTTGATCGAAAAGGGGATCAGGACGTTTTCAAGGGCCTCCCGCTTGCGGGAAATCTCCGTTTCGCTGTAGCCGTTGCGCCGTTTGAAATCGAGATAGAAGTCGATGTAGGCCCGGTTCAGCTCCGGGTCGTGGCAGAGAACCTTTTCGCTTAGGATGAGGAGGCCGCCGGGCCGGATCTTCCCGTGGAGGTCGGCCAGGAATTCCCGACGCCGCGGGGGGCGGATGAACTGGAGGGTGTAATTCATGATAACCGCTCCGGCCCCGCTAAAGTCCAGGTCGATGATATCCGCTTGCCGAAAATCGATCCGATCGGCCAGGGAGTACATCTCCGCCTTGTGGCGGGCCTTGTTGAGCATGGCCGGGGAGTTGTCGATCCCGGTGAACTTAAGATCGAGCCGGTCAAGATGTCGGGCCAGCTCGATAACGGTTTCGCCGGTCGAACAGCCCAGGTCATAGACCAGGTCGCCGTTCCGGAGAAATTTTTCGAGGAGGGCGGTGAGCATTTCGATCACCATTCGATAGCAGGGCACCGACCGGTTCAACATGTCGTCGAAGACATCGGCGACCTTGCCGTCGAACTGGAACTCCCGGCTCGCATCCTCTTTTTTAAAGATTTCGTCTCTGGCCATCTTTCGTGAAAACAGACTGAATCGGTATCGGTTATCGGGGCAGTTCGACCCGTTTATCAGCGGGCAGGTCGGGATTGCCCCGGTAAAGAACGACCATCCGGCCGATCACCTGGACCAGGGCGGTTCCGGTTTCCGCCGCCAGCAGGGCTCCTCCCTCTTTTCGGTCGTGGGGGAAGTTCTCCTGGAGCTTGATCTTGACCAGCTCGTTGGCGTCGATAACCTCGTTTAGGGATTGCAATACCTGTCCGGTAATTCCTTCCTTGCCCACCGTCGCCTTGACCGGCAGGTGGTGGGCCAGGCCGCGCAGGTGGCGCTGCTGCCTGGAGTTAAGGGTCGTTTTCTTTTTGCTTTTGCCTGCCATGAGTCTACTCCCGAGAATATTATAGCTGAAATTGCGTCTAGAAAAGAGTGGATATTATCTTATAGCCGCCGATATAGGTGCCGATCATGCTGCCGAAGCCGGGGAGGACGAAGGCCAGGAAAACCCTGAGCAGTTTATTGCGCCACCAGCCGGTGACGGTCGCCATGTCTTCCAGGGCCGATTCGAACTCGCCAACCATCGGCGGCCGGAAAACCACCTGGAGGAAGGCGGTGACGTAACCGGCCCCGATAACCGGGGTCAGACTGGTTATCGGGGCGGCGATGAAGGCGCCGACAATCGTAAACGGGGCGGCGAGGGCCAGCATGGCCCCGATGGATGAGGGGATGCCGTTGGCCAGAATCCAGTAGATGATGTTATCGCCGGCTACATTCCCGCCCTTGCGAAAGCCGATGGCGACGATCGAGGCGACAATCACGGTTGGGATCGCCCAGGCCAGGAATTTCCAGATCCTCGAAACCGGCGGGATGGAGTTAATCTCCGCCAGCCGCGCGGAGCGGTCCTCCGCCAAGGCCCGCTTGATGCCGGCCACATGCCCGGCGCCGACCACGGCGACTATCCTGTTGCCGGCCGTTTCCTTGATTTTTTCGGAAAGAAAGGTATCCCGTTCGTCGATCAGGACCATTTTCAACTCGGGCAGGGCGGCGCCCAGTTCATCCATCAGTTCGGAAATAACGTCCGATTTTCGGAGATCCCGGAGCTTTTCCTCGCTGATCTCGGTTTTGTCGAACAGGCTGGCTATAAGGCTCGCCAGCAGGTACCCCTTTTTCCAGAGGGAGGTCGATTTCCAGGCGCGCCGCATGGTGATCCGGACATCCCGATCGCAGAGGGCGACGGGAACGTTCAGCGCCGCGGCGGTTCTGGCCGCTTCGAGGAGCTCGGCGCCGGGCTGGATGCCGAGCTGGGCGCCGAGCTTCTTCTGGTAAGAGGCGAGGATCAAGCTGGCCAGGAGGGTGCTCAGTTGCTTGCGGTAGATAATCTCCTTCAGATTCAGATTCACCCAGCTCTTGCGTTGGGCCAGCGATTCGTAACGTTTGTCATCCAGCTCGATGCAGACGCAGTCGGGTTGCTCTTCCTCGATTACCCGGTGGACCAACTGCGCCGATTCCTTCGAAATATGGGCGGTGCCGATCAGGACGAGTTCCTTGTCGCCGACCTTCAGGCGGTGGATATCGCTGTGGTCGTCATGGGTTATATCGTTATCGACGGATTCCGTCATTTCTCATTCCTTAAAGGAGATGAACGCGCAAGAAGTCAAAAATATAAACAGGGACCATATATATATGGATTAGGACAATTGGTAAACAGCAAACTTCAATAACTTGGCTCAGCGGCTATACACCGCGATCTAATTGACATGCGGTCGTTATCATCGGGGAATTTAGTGTTTTTCACCGGGGAAAATGAATTGATGCATTCCGGCTGCCCCCTTTACTAACACCACGGAGTGGTATATAGTTAAGCATCTAGTTTTATTGTTAAGTGCTTATCCGATGGAAATAGCGATTTAGGAGGATTTCGATGAGAAGGGCGATATTGTTAAGTGCGATTTTCAGTCTGGTTATTTTGGGTTCGGCGGTGGACGGGGAGGCTACTCCCAAGAAGCGTCTCGATGAAGCTACCCAGGTCTGCCGGATTCTCACCTTCCAGAACAGCGGTTGGGCCAGTGAGGGCAGCAGGATATTCACCGAGTCCTGCAAGAGCTGCCATACCCGCGACAACGACCGGGGCGCCACTTTCCTTCATTCCGAGTCGAAGACCATGGCGGCCTGGAACCGGGTCTTTTATGAAAAATATCCCCAATGCGCCAAGAGCGGGCAGTGGGACAGGCTTTCCGCTGAAGATCTCCGGAAGCTGAACGATTATCTGTTCCGCAATGCGGCCAATACCTACAATCCCAACGACGCCGACGACTGCGGCTGATAAGCCTTGCGCCTCCCGGTCGGGAGGCAGTTAAATTCTCTTGAAACTCCAGGACACGGGTCTGCCGTTCCTGTAGGGCATGTGGCCGTGAAACTGCCGGGGGTCGTCGTCGAAGACCATGGGCAGGAAAAAACGGTCTCCCTCCCACATCGGCAGCTCGCCGAGCCGGTCCAGATCGACCCAGGTCAAGAGACCTTCCTCGTTTTCCGTAAACGGCACTCCGCCAAAGCGATCGATCCGGAAAATGAAGCCCAGCCAGTCCTGGCCGTTCGGGCCGAAGCCGGTCCAGTTGACGGTGCCGCGCAGCCTGATTTCCTCGCAGGTTATTCCGGCTTCCTCCATGATCTCTCTTTTCATGCATGAAACCACGTCTTCGCCGGGCAGCATCTTGCCGCCCAGGCCGTTATACTTGTTGTAATGATCGTCGTCGGGACGGGCGTTGCGATGCACCAGCAGGGTCATTCGCCTGTCCGGCGAGAGAATGAATCCCAGGGTGCCCAGTATCGGTTGGTAGGTCATTGAATCCCCCTCGGCTTTAT
>JARGFN010000064.1:0-6353 GCA_029210665.1 Desulfobulbales bacterium | reverse complement strand
GAAGATTCACCCGCCGCCCATGAAAAACCCTCCGCTTTTCCTTCCCGGCTCCAGAAGCTCTTTGCAATGTTGTTTTCAAGATCAGGCCGTGATAGAACTTTAACAGGGATGGCGGCTGAGGCAACCCTGTTAAAGTCTAAGTTGCCCCGTTCACTCCCCGAGCCCGCCGAAAAAAGGGTTTTATGACTTTTGCGCCGCCATAAACCAAATGAGAGAGGAGATTCGTGATGAAAAGGAAAGAGATGTTTGTCCCGATGTTGCAGGCTGTCTGTTGTCTTGCCGTTATTTTCCCCCTGGTGACGGCGCCCCCTGTTTCTGGTGCCGAAGTTGAAACCATACGGGAAACCAAAATCGACCAGCGCGACGTTTATCTGAATATGGAGGGATTGTGCGGGGCGGAAGGGTTGCCATATGAATATATGACCCCGGCCGATAAGTATTTGAAGACCAGGATCGATCCCAGGGACATCTATCTGGATATGGAAGCGATGTGCGGGGCCGAAGGGTTGCCGTACCGGTATCTGATCATTCCCAAGGAATATGTGCGGATTAAGCATGATCCCCAGGACCTGGAACTTGATCTCGAGAAAATGTTGACCGACGATCCGTCGTTCGTCAAAGGGCAGGAGGAATATTGAGGATTCAGGTTTGAATAACCGTGGGATCGGTGTTGTCGGCTTCGGCAAGAACTCAGGCGCCGAAATCCTAGGTCCTCGTTTGACCTTGCCCGCCCGGATTTTTTCCTATAAGAACCGGGTGGCGAATCTGAAAAAAATCTATCCCTATGTCCCGGAGAATCTCAATCGAATCCTGCTCCATTTTTCTAAAGGAGCTGAATTGTTTTATGAGACAACGGTTCAGACTGAACGCCGGTTTCGAGGAGAATCGGATTGCCACCCGGCTGTCGATCCGTCCCTGTGTCTCGGTCGCCGACGAAATCCTCAAGGAGCAGGACAAGCTGCGTTGCTGTATTGTGGCGGTGGGCCGCCGGGGCTTGTCCCATAACGAGGAATTTATCTTGGGCTCAACCTCGAACCGCATTCTCCATCACGCCAGAAACTGCGCGGTTATGATAATTGAATGAGATGTTCGCCGGCCGCGACGTCTTCTCCGGTCCCTTGTCAGCCTGACAAACAATGCTTAACTTGATCGAATGACCAAAATCAGACAACGGGCCTTTGCCAACCGGATTGAAGAGTACCTGCTCCATCCGGCCCTATCATTCGATCAACGCAGGTTCGACTCTTCTCTTCATTCCCTGGTTGAAAAAACCAATTATGTTGTTTTCCCGGCGCCGGGCGCTTTGAATGTCAAGGTCATGCGGGGCTTAAGCTTTGCTGAACATATGGAACTGGTCATGATCCTCTTGGCCCATGCCTACGAAGGGCTGGAAGACGACACGGATATAAAATCTTATTCCAGGGCCATTTCAGAGGCAATTCAGGCCTTCGCCGCCCCCCTGGCCGACGGGCATCCGAACTGTTTTCTCGATCCGAGTTTTCTGCTGCACGGTCTGCGACGGCTCGATCTTGCCGCCATTGTCGCCCGACTCCTCGGGAACGGCAGGATTATCCACGAAACCCTGGCCGCCCGGGCTGATTTTATTGCCGCGAACCAGGGTCCCACGCCCCTGGGCAACGGCATTCAACTGCTGATGGAGGAAGGGGCGGCCGAGGACCGCGGCGGTATCTGCTGTTACCTGACCCGGGAAGAGGAAACGGAGCCCCATGGCACCGATGACACCTATATCGCCAAGGCGAGTTTTTTCCTTGACGTCACCAACCGGGAGATCACGGTTATCACCGTCCAGGGCCAGAGGGCCTATGCTTCGAGAAAGAACCGCAGCCGCGATTTTGCCCGGCTTGCCGCCAGGCTGGCCCTGGATCCGCGGGCCTATCTTCTGCGAGTGGTGGCGGAACTGGCCGGCCGGGAAGGGTTCCGGCGCATCAAGGTGATCAGGCCCGCCCACCATCCCATGTTCATCGACAAACACGAGGGTTTCACCGCCCGCTACGAACCGGTAATCAAGGCGGCCGGAATCGACGAGGAAAACGGCTGCTATCTCGAACGCGGGTTGTGATGGTTTGGGCAGAAGCCGGGCCGGCCGCCACCATGCCCCGGTGCCGAAGGACAATTTGAATAATAAACGATCAGCACTTTCATGATGTTCCTCCCTTTAAGATTCGGCAACCGGAATCCCGGAGGCTCCATATGGAAAAAGGGCAACGCCAGGTTAATGGTGTTGCCCTTTTAGTTCGGAGGAGTCTCGTTTCTAAGGTTACGTTGCGTTACCGCCGCCGTATTTATTTTGTGTTAAGACCCTCCCTTTAAATCAAGAATATCAATCCTCTTCAAGCAAAGTAAAGGTATTTTTGAGAAGTTTTTCAGTTCCGCCTTAACTTGCTTTTCCGTGGAGGGTTGCTTTTTAGAAACTGAACCGAAGGTATGATTATGCTACTATATATTCATGATTCGGCAATTTCTCTCTTCGGCGAACGGGTGGTCTACTTTAAAAGTGCTAGGTTCGCAAAAAAATCAGAAAACCCTTTCTTCGGCAGGCTCAGGATGAGCGGAATAATTTATTGAATCAATGTTCGTGCCGGGCTTGTCGAAGGGCGCGCCATTAATCCTTGCTGACTTTTTGCGGATTCGTCAAAATTTAGGATGGTAATGATTATGCCCTCAAAAAAAAAAATGGCGAAATTCCTGGATACCTATCAGTTTTTCAACTTCAGTATCGGGATAATCTTCCGGATCATCCTTGTTTTCCTGGTAATAGTTCTTTGTGCCGCCACCTATAACCTCTTTGCAAGCCTGGGAACGCTTCTCCAGACGAAGACGATAACCGGCGCATACAAGGATTTGATCTCGGATATTTTCACCCTCTACATTCTGATCGAACTGGCCAGGACCCTGGCCGAATATTTCCATTCCCAACGCCTGCGCTTGTCTTTTATCGTGGATGCGGTAATCGTCTTCATTTTACGCGATATCATGATGCTGCTCTATATGGAGGATTATGATATCCAGCTTCTCTATCTTCTCACCGCGATGCTGCTGGCCCTCGGCGCCCTTCGGACGGTTTCGGTTGTTGTTTTCCGCCAGGAAGTGCTGATGATGGAGAAAATCGACGCGTTTAAAGATCCTAAAAAAGAATTATCAACAGACAACCCCCGGTCAAGATAAAAAAGAAAAAAGGGCAACGCCAGGTTAATGATGGACAAAAAACTGGTCATCGCCATGGTGGGATTGCCCGCCCGCGGTAAATCCACCATGGCCCGGAAAATCGTCGGCACCCTGAAGCTTGACGAAGTCAATGTGCGGATTTTCAATAACGGCGACGTCCGGCGCCGCCTTTCCCGCGGGAATACCTCCGGCCCGGAGTTGTTTTCCCCCGAAAATCCGGCCGGGGTCAAATTCAGGGACAAATGCGCCCGGATCAATCTGGAATCGGCCCGCGATTTTTTAAGAAATGCCGGCGAGGTGGCCATTATCGACGCGGCCAATGTGACCTGTCGCCGCCGGAAATTGATCAAGGAGATATTTCCCGATCTGCCGGTCCTGTTCATTGAGTGCATGAATACCGATGAGGAGGCCCTCGAAGCAAATCTTCAACGAAAGGCCTCCTTGAAGGAATTCAGTCATCTAAGCCGAAGGCAGGCTCTGGAGAGTTTCCTTCGGCGGATAGACTTCTATGAGAGGGTTTACGAGCCCTTGAATGAAGAGCGCAACTTTATCCTGATCGATTCTTTCGAAGGCTTTATCCTGCAAGAAAAACTAACCGACCTGCTGCCCTATTACGATAGAATTCGCGATCTCATTACCACCCGCATCGTCCGGAACCTTTTTCTGGTCCGGCACGGCGAGACCTATTTCAACCAGGAAAATCGGATAGGCGGGGATTCGGAGCTTACCGGCAAGGGGCTGGTCCAGGCCAGGGGACTGGCGGAATATTTCGCCGCCGAACGCATTCCGATAATTTTTACCAGCAATTACAAGCGAACCTTGCAGACCGCCGCTCCGATCGCCGCGAAACAGGAGCATTGTTCAATTATTGCCCTGCCCGAGTTTAACGAAATTCACGCCGGAGTCTGCGAGGGCATGACCTATGCTGAAATAAGTGAGCGGATGCCCGAGGTTGCCGCCGGCCGGAAAAACAATAAATACGATTACGTTTACCCGGATGGCGAAAGCTATGCCGCCATGGAGGAGCGGATCCACCGGGGTCTGCAAAAGGTTTTTTATCTAAACAACTACGATGACAACATCATGATCGTCGGTCACCGCGCGGGCAACCGCATGATTCTTTCCGATTTTGTTTTTCGGCCCAGGGAAGAGGTACCCTATATCTACATGCCGCAGAATCGCTATTATCATATCCAGATCGATCCGCACAAAAAGATCTTCGAACTCAAACCCTACGTGAAGAGGCCTTCTTTGTGAGATGAAAAAAGAGTTGACTTTTGCGCCCATCGTATCAATATATATTTATATGTTTTTTTACTTATGGGGTTTGTCTGCCGCGATGAAAAATATAGCTGAGTTGAGCAGCTCGTCTGCTCGTACGAAACTTATGTGCCGCGAAGCAAATGCCCTCCTCAAGGGAGGATTGAACAGAACCCTTGGGGTGCCCTGTGGGTGTAAATCCGTGGTCTGCTTGAAGAGGTGTGCGCTTGGGCAAAAATAACGGCGTTGAAAATCCACCGAATGTCGGGTGTCGGGATGTCGCCTTTATGGTCAAGGCGCTGGCCGACGAAAATCGTTTGCGGATCATCCGGAGTCTCGCGGCGGGGAAAAAATCGGTTTCCCGAATAGTTGAGGATCTCGGGATTTCCCAGCCCCTTGCCTCGCACCATCTCAAGGAACTAAAACGGGCGCTGCTGGTGACTATCGAAAGGAGCGGCCCTTTTGTCTATTACGAATTGACGGATCGCCGCATTGTGTCGATCCTGACCGAATTGAACGAATTAGCGGCGCATCTGCTGGCTACCCGGAAGGCATTTTGACTTTTTGCGACGCCATAAAACAAAGCAAGGTGAACAACCATGAAGGAACTACAGGACATTCTTGACGCCATGGAACCGGCCGAGGCCCTGGCGGCCCTGGCGCCGCAACTTCGCAAATTCCTCTCTCATCTCGACGAGGAAGCCAGGGTCGCTTTTGTGACGGGGCTGATCGATGAGGCCGGCGGGGACAAGGTTTCCAGCATGGTGCATCTCTGAATGGCCGAATGCATGGGCGAAGGTGTCGACCCAACGCAGATGTGCCAGACCCTGGTGGAGAGGGTGGCCCAGTCGAAGCAACTGATGGCGGTTGCCGACCCCGACATCCTGGTTCTTTTCGAGAGCTGGCTGGAGGAACTGGAGGAAGAGGTGGCCGCCTACCTGCGGCAGCATCCATCCGCCGCGGCCGTGGAGCTTGCGGAACACCTGGGTCTGTCGAAGAGCGGCGCCGATTTTCTGCTGGCGAAAATCCGCCGCGATAACAATCCGCAAGGAGGTTGAAGATGAAAAAATCGTGGCGTCCGGCCCTACTTCTTCTGATTACTGCGCTGGGCATGGGGATGGGAACGACTGTCTCCTCCGCCGCCGGCCTGACCGTAGTGCGGCAGGAGGCGGAACGTGGCGGCTACCGGCTGATCACGACCGATGATCTCTGGAACCTGGTCCAGCAGGACCCCGATGGGGTTTTGCTGGTGGACACCCGCCAGGATTGGGAATATGCGGCGGGCCATATCGAGGGCGCGGTGAACTTTTCCATGGAACCGACCTGACTTTCCCGCCTGAGCAGGTGCGGTGAGCTGGAGCAGTTTCTCGGTCCGGACCGGCAAAGGCAAATCGTTTTCTACTGAGCGGGACTGGCCTGAGTCCGCAGTAACTCGGCAGCCCGGGTGGCTGTCTTGCTAAAGGAGGAAAATCATGCTGAAGCTACGGTTTTTTCTGAACGAACCCAACGGCGGGCCGTGAAGGCATTTCAATAAAATGATGCCCAGTTTGGGCACAAAATACGACATCGACATTGAAGTCAATTCCAGGCCCAAGGCGGAGTATCTCACCGATGAATATTTCGCCCTCGATCTGCCGGTTGCCCCGGCCATCATGGTGGGCAATGAGATTGTTACCGAAGGCAAGGACGTCGACGATCACACGGTCGAGGTGGCCATCTGCCGGCATCTCGGCTTGCCGGAACCCGAACCCGAAGGCGGCGGCAAAGGCATCCTTGGCCGGGTGTTCGGTAAATAAAGGGAGAATTATATGGATTTCATGTTCTTGGGACTGCTGGTTGCGCTCGGCCTGGGCGGCGGTTTTCTGTCGGGGTTACTTGGCTTGGGCGGAGCGATTTTCATGATCCCG
>JARGFN010000063.1 GCA_029210665.1 Desulfobulbales bacterium | reverse complement strand
AATACTAATGGTATATCAACGAGTTGCCAACGCGGCAGATGCGCCGTTATCGGGCACTCACGGATTCAGGGTCTTGCCATCCGGAACGTCCGTTAAGGACTGCCACTTCAAAATAACGCCAACATTGATGAATTCACCCGCTGATCGGTAACGCACGACCAGGATGTTGCCTTACCGCAACTTTTCAAAAAACGGCGCGGCTGCTGAAACCGGCAGAATGCCGGCCTGCCTTCCACGGGCCAGGAAGGTTTCAACCGCTTGCCGACCTTCCCGACCCATTTCGACGGAAAAATCATTGACATAAAGATCGATATGGCTGCGAACCACCTGTGCATCGATTTCCTGGGCGTGGCTGAAAATATACTCCTCGGAAAGCCGCCGATTTTCGAAGCCGCGCCGGACGCTCTCCCGGATGCCGTTCTCGATTCCGGCAATCAGTTCGTTCCCCAGGGAGCGGCGCGCGGCAATCCCCCCCAAAGGAAGCGGGCAACCGCTGTTCTCCTCCCACCAGGTTCCCAGGTCCCGCAGGACGACGAATCCCTTCTCACGATAGGTGAAGCGGCTCTCGTGGATAATGACGCCGGCATCGACCTCGCCGGCGGCAATGGCGGGCATAATCTCGTCGAATCTCATGGTGACAAGCGGTCGGCAACCCGGCTCGAACATCCGCAACAACATGGCGGCGGTGGTGAAACGGCCCGGAATGGCGATCCGCAGATCACGGTACCGGCTTCGATCATGCTCTTTTGCGGCGATTAACAGGGGGCCGCAACCCCGGCCCAGGGCGGCGCCCGAATTGAGCAAGACATATTGATCCAGGACATGCCCCAGGGCGTGAAAAGAGAGTTTGGTGACATCAAGACGCCCCTGCATGGCCCACTCGTTCAGAGTCTCGACATCGGCCAGAACCGGAGGGGCCAGGTCGAGTCCCGACTCGGCCGCAAGGCCATGCACAAGGGCATGGAAAATAAAGGTGTCATTGGGACAGGGCGAGAAGCCGAGGGTCAGTAAGCGATCACAGGGTAACGAATCTGCCGTGTTATCGGCCTGCTCATGTACATCAGTACACATCGCCGGCCGATGCCTTGCATCTCCGGCACCCTGTAATCGCTTACCGGCTGGGAGATTGGCCAATCCTGGGCGGCTTATCCCGTGATCGGTTACGAGGGCCAGGGGACGATGGGTGCGGTCAGCCAACTTGCAAGCCCTCCATGACCGCCCGGACGGCCCGGCCGCAGATTTCGACCGCTTCAACGGTCCGCCACGCCTGATCATCGCGATCGACAACCATATTGCTGACACAACGAAGCTCCAGGCATGGCAACGAGAACTTTTGACAGACCCGGGCCACCGCGGCGCCTTCCATGTTCTCGCAGATCGCCTTGAACTTGTCCCGCAGATACCCGCCCTGCCCGGTGGTTCCCGAAGCGCCCGATACCGTGACGAAATTGCCGCGCCGATAAGCGAAGCCGGCATTAACAAGGGTATCGCAGGCGCCATCGAGCAGTCCGGGGCTCAATTTAAATTCAAGGGGCGGCGCCAAGGAATGATCGAGATCGTCGATCCGCCCGTCCAGACGGATGCCGATATCGCCGAAATACTCCTGCTCGGCCAGGCAGATATCAAGGAGCTGAACGCCGGCGCCGGGATAGGCTCCGGCCAGACCGACGTTAATCACCGCCGTAACGCGTTCAGGCCCGCTCCGGCAAAGATATTCGGTCAGATTAACCGCCGCTTCGACCGGGCCGACTCCGATCAGCAAAAGCCCGAAAAGCTCCGGAGCCTTGCCGGGGAATTCAACCGGTTTCAGTTCCATGGCGGTTGAGGAAACGATTAAATACATCGGTCAATCACCCCTCGTGGCGGGAAAAGCGCAACCACCTCAGCCGATCGGCGGCGGGTTTTCCGCATTGTAGATGTGCTTGATCCCGTTGTCTGGATTGAGGACGACAATCTGCGGATAGTAATCGGCAAGATCTTCGGCGGTATACAGGGCGTAGCTGGCAATTATGATCAAATCTCCGATCATGCCCTTGCGGGCCGCGGCCCCGTTCAGGGCAATAATTCCGGACCCGGCCGGACCTTCGATAACGTAGGTGTCAAACCTTTCACCGTTATTGATATTGTATACCTTTACTTTTTCAAAAGGGATCAGGCCGGACTCTATCATCAAATCGCGGTCAACCGTGAGGCTTCCCTCATAATTGAGGTTCGCATCGGTTATGGTGGCCCGATGGATTTTACATTTCAGCATCTCTCTTAACATTGAAATTCCCCGGCTTCCTCGAACAGCATTGCGTTATCGATGAGTCTGGTTCCGCCGACCCTGATCGCCATGGCCAAAAGCGACTGGTTATCGACATTTTTCTGAACCTGCAGATTTCTGGAATCAACGATGGTCAGATATTCGATTTCGACATTATCATGCATCTTTATTATTATTTCAAGTTCGGCCAGCAGCCGATCCGCATCATTAATGCCCCGGCCCGTCATTGCCCGGGCAACATCGATCGCCTTGACCAAGGCCAGAGCGCTTCGCCGCTCTTCGGCGGAAAGGTAACTGTTTCTGGAACTCATTGCCAGACCGTTATGGTCACGGACGATGGGATGGGCAACGATATCGATATTCCAATTCAAATCGGCCGTCATTTTTCTGATCACGGCGAGTTGCTGGTAATCCTTGCTGCCGAACACCGCCGTTGCCGGCTTGACGATATTGAAAAGTTTGGCGACAACCGTACATACCCCGTCGAAGTGTCCTGGCCGGGTCAGTCCGCACAGCCCTTCCGACAAACCCGCAACCGTCACCCTGGTTTGAGGAAGCTCGGGATACATCGCCTCCCGAGCCGGCGCGAAAAGAACCGCTACCCCTTCTTTCCATGCCAGTCCCGCATCCCTCTCCATGTCTCGCGGATAACGGTCCAGGTCTTCGCCGGGTCCGAACTGGATCGGATTGACAAACAGGCTGACCACGACAAGATCAGCCGTCTGGGCCGCGCGGCGCATCAGACAAAGGTGCCCTTCGTGAAAAAAGCCCATGGTCGGAACCAGACTTATCCTCTTGCCCGCTCTGATCCTGGCTTCGGCCCAGGCGGACATCCGGTCCGGTGATTTTATGATTTCCATGGCGGATTGACCAAGAACTTATCCCCGCAGGGCATAAGTTTCGTATGAGCAGCCGAGCTGCTCAACTCAGCTTTAAAAAAGAATTACGCGGTTGATCCGGAACCGGACACCGGATCAACTCGATTCAGAAGCGCTCTCGCTAGCCCCGAGAGTATTGATCTTTTCGGCCAGGATGCTCCGGTCCAGTTCGCCGATCTCTTCGACCGCGGCGGCGGCCCGATAGACTTCGAGGGCCTTGCCCTTTTGCCCCTTGAGTTCGTAAATCCTGCCCTGGGCCATCATTCCCTTAACCGCGAATTCTTTATGACGGGCAAGTTCGGCATAGGCCTGGAGGGCCTGCCCGAAGTCACTGTTGTTTTCGTGGGCGATCCCGGTTTTGTAGGCAAGAAGAGGCAAGAGAGGACTGTCGCCATCCAGATCGCCGGCAACCTCATTAAAAAGAACAAGCGCCCTGTCGTAATCACCCTTCCTGAAGGCGACATGGCCCTGCTCTATCCTGCTCCAGGCGACGGCGTCGGACCCGGAAAAATCAACGGCAACATTCCGCAAAAGTTCGAGCCGGGCCGCATCGTCGGTTTCCCCGACCGCGGCGTACAAGGCGGCGGATGCCTGTTCCGCCCGGGACTGGGTATAATAATCGAAATAGGTCCAGCCCAAGACCACAAGCACCAGACAAGCAGCGCCAATCTGCAAATTACGGGCGTTATCCCGGATAAATCCGATGACGTGCGGCGGCAGATTCAGTTCTTCCAGCAAACCGTCCTTGCGTTCGATATCGATTTTCCGCTGTTCTTTTTGTTCAGTAGAGCGCCCTTCAGCCATGATGTCTCCTCTGGTCATAAATTGCTTCCTTACCGCGGATGGCATGGAACTTTTTGCTCTGCCATCCCGTGTCTTTTTTGCGCGCTCATCATAACTGCATAATCCTAAAAAAGCATCGGGAATTTAAAGCTGAGTTGAGTCGCTTGTCGACTCAAACGAAACTTATGCCCTTGTGGTATAAAGCTGAGTTGAGTCGCTTGTCGACTCAAACGAAACTTATGCCCTTGTGGGTATAAGTAAATCTTTCCCGAAAGGGCCTTCCGGATTAATGTGGATAAATTACCGGTAAGCAATCACAGGGCGCTTACCGGATGGGAGATTGGTCAATCCTGGGTGGCTTATCCCATGATTGGTTACAATTATACCTGAATCCGTGACGAATTCAGGATAAGGAATCGACAATACCATGCTGACAACACACTCCGTAAAGATCCAATCGGTCTCCGAGCTGACAAGGTCAATCAGAGGGTTGCTGGAAAGCCAATTTCCCTTTGTAACCGTGACCGGCGAAATATCAAATTTAAGGAATCCCCATTCCGGCCATCTCTATTTCATCCTCAAAGACCATGACGCCCAGTTACGGGCTGTTCTTTTCAAGCAACAGCAACGCTATCTTGACATTAAACCTGAAAACGGTTTGCAGGTAATCTGCCGGGGCCGAATTTCGGTTTATGAACAGCGCGGTGAATATCAGCTGCTGATCGATTCCCTGGAGTCCCAGGGGGCGGGCCAACTGCAAATCGCCTTCGAGCAGCTCAAAAGCACCTTGGCGCGGGAGGGGCTTTTCGAGCAAGCCGTTAAAAAGCCCCTGCCCTTTCTTCCGGAAAAGGTCTCCCTTATCACCTCGCCCGAGGGGGCCGCGGTCCATGATTTCCTGCGGATGGCCGAAAACCGCTATCCGGGCCTGCCGATTGAAATAATTCCGGTCAGGGTCCAAGGTGATTCGGCCGCCGCCGAAATAAGCGAAGCCCTCGCTTTTCTGAACCGGAGGCAGGACACGGACGTCATCGTTCTCTGCCGGGGCGGCGGTTCCCTTGAAGACCTCTGGGCCTTTAACGAAGAGAATCTGGCCCGGGCCATATACGCCTCGGAGATTCCGGTCGTTTCGGCCATCGGCCACGAAATCGATTTTACCATCAGCGATTTTGTCGCGGATTACCGGGCCGCCACCCCCTCCGCCGCCGCCGAAGTGGTTATCCCGGACAAAAAAACGCTCCGCCAACGGATCGGCCGGGCCGAATCCGCCCTGAGCGCCGGTCTGACCAGGATAACCGACCGATATCGCTTTCGGGTCGACAGCCGGAAAAGGAGGCTAGGCGACCCCTCCCTGCTGCTGACAAACTTCGTCTTGAAATTGCGAAACATGACCTCAAACCTGACGATTTCCCTGGAAACGCGCCTCAACGATCAGCGCCGGACCCTTAACCGCCATGCGGAGAGGTTGAGGGAAGCCGGGCCCGACCGGGTTTTGAAATTGAAAGAACGGAGAATAAGCGAGCTTTGCCGGCTGACCCGACTCTTCATATCCGGCAGGATCGACAAGGAACGGGATAGTCTCGGGAAAGCGGCGGCGCTGCTGGACGCGGTGAGTCCCCTGGCGGTTCTGGGCAGAGGATACGCGATAATCATCGGCGGGGCGGAGCGGAAGGCGATCCGGGACAGCCATGAGCTTTCGGTCGGCGAAGGGGTGGAAGTGGTTCTGGACAACGGCGGTTTCGAGGCCGAAGTAACCGCGATCAAGCATCGGAACGACTGACAGTTTAGGAAGTCGACCAGAAGGGGGGCACATTCAAGGAGAGCTGGTGGAAAGGCGAAATTTGGTCGGGACGAGAGGATTCGAACCTCCGACCCCAGCGTCCCGAACGCTGTGCTCTACCAGACTGAGCCACGTCCCGACCCGGGTTTCGCATTATTTTTTTGGTAACACTGTATTACCAAGGCCCGGCAGCTGGTTCATGGTTTTTTTCGGAGCCGCCGGGTTAAATGCTGGTAGCTCTTTATCATAGTGTCAATATTGTGTCCAGCGATTTCCGCCACGGTCCGCAGGTCGGCGCTTTCCTTCAGTGGTGTGGTAACGAAGGCGAGACGGACGGTCAGCGCCGCTCAACTCCTTGTTTATCGATGGCCAAGTCAGTCGATTCAGGTATTTTTTTTGCTACGCCAACATAGAATCAGGGGTTAGAAGACAACCTCTAACCCCTGAGAAAACAACAAATCGAGATGTTATTCGATTCCAAATCGTACTTACTTTACAGCCTCGGCCAGCTTGCTGCCCGGTTTGAAGCGAGCAACCTTCCGGGCCGGAATCTTGATGGCGGCGCCGGTCTGGGGATTACGGCCCTGCCGGGCGGATCTCTTGGAAATGGAAAAGGTGCCGAAACCGACCAAAGTCACTTTATCCCCTTTTGACAGTGCGCCGGATATTGAATCAAGAAGCCCGGTAAGAGCTCTCTCGGCGGCAGCTTTACTAATCCCGGCGGCATCAGCCATGTTTTCTACCAATTCACCTTTGTTCATGCTCGCATTCCTCCTGTAAATTTGTGGTTCGTTGCCCTGGTTGCATTATCTCAATCGATATGATTGATCTAACCAAATGGTTTTTCCATTGTCAAACAAAAAACTCAGTGCTGTCAACTGATAATCACCCATCAATACATCCTAATCCGAATCAAATATCAAGAAAAAAAAAGACCGGACAACTAAAATTTTTCCAGCGGATTTATCTGCCGTTTTCTTCAAACCGGCAAAAACCGGAGAAGGCAAACAACAAGTCCTTGTTTTATGGTAAAAAAACCGGCTTAGCTACCTTCCCGACAAGGAAAGCCATAAATTATCGACAGCCGCCGCCTTGAATTTGGCAACTAAACTTTCTCTGACTTTCGGCTGAGAAAACCGTTTCATCTCCGATTCTTTAATTTCGATTTTGAGCGATCGCGAATCATCCTCGCATAACCTGACTCGAACTCCGGAGAAGCCCGCGCCGATCAGGATCCCTTCATACCGGGCGACCAACCCGAGATTCTCGGCGCTGATCGTTGTACCGGCGGGAATCCTGGTTGCCAGACACGATGCCGATTCCCGGTTCCAGGTCGGCACCCCAAGCAATTTGCCCAGGCGACGGACATCCGCCTTGGCCAGCCCGGCTTCAACCAGGGGGGTCTTCACGCCCAATTCGGCAATCGCTCGCCGCCCGGGGCGCTCCTTTTGAAGATCGTCAAGATTACTTCCATCGAGCAGGGCCATGTCACTTTGGGGCAGGAGATCCTTAAATAGCGTATAGACCTTCTTTTTACAGAGATAGCAACGCTCGGGCGGGTTGGCGGTAAATTCCGGCCACTGCAACGGGACCAATTCGACGATGCGCAGGTCGGCACCGATACGCCGGGCGGCGCGGATGGCATTAGTCCGGGCCCCATCGGATTGCAGAACCGAATCGGCAAAGAAAGCCGGCGCGCCCTCACCGAAGACATCAACCGCGGCTTTCAGAAGGAGAGAACTGTCCGCTCCGCCGGAAAAAGCGACAACCCCGGGAACATCGGCGACAATCTCCCGCAAGGTCTCATATTTGCGATACAGCTTCATTTCTAAAACTCCGATCTCCTGCCTCGTACTCCAAGGGCTCTTCCCACCGGGCGTATTGCGAAGTTAACCAGCTCAATTTTTGATTATTCCCTAAATCCGTGATTCAGGTGCCATTCGGCAACATCTTGACAGGCACGCCCAGTTCAAAGCCGTCATCATCGATCCACTTCTTTAAGGTCTCGGCAATCTCCCGGGCCCGGACCACGCTGGACAAGGGCGCTGTCTGGACGGATTTACCGTTTACTTCGATCCGGCCGCTCTTAAGGTCGGCATAGCTGACCTCACCGTAATTCCTGGCAATGCCGTGGGAATAGTCATGGGAATAATCGACCACCTGGGTAAAGATCTCCTCATCCGAAACACCGGTAAAGGCGGCGATTTCTTCGTTGAGAATCGGAATCGGCACCCCGACCCCGACCGCGAGGGTGCAGCCGTAACCCTGCATACTGATCCCCTTGAGCCAGCGTGAAGACATCTGCTTCAGATCACCCTGCAACATGAGGGTGCCGGCGGGTCTTACCGGAACCCCGTTTTCACCCCGCGGCGCGGCGGGATTATGCTGGGTGCCGTGCCAGGTCACATAACCCTCGCCCCCGCCGAGGAAGATTCTGGTGCCCAGGCCGATCGTGCGGTAATAGGGGTCGTTCAGCATCGGACTCAACTGACCGGCGCTGCAATAAGTTGCATTTCGCCCCTTGGCCTTCAAGGTGCCCATGTAGGTATAGATCGTCTTATCGGAAAGATTAATGGCGCAGTTGTAATTCTGATAACAGTTCCGGGGATTGCACAACAGGGCGAAGGGCAGATCGGCCAGGGTAAAACTTTTAACCAGGCTGCGATTGGGGTAGCAGTCCGTCCCGTAACCGCTCCCCTCCAGAACCACCTCCCGGCCCGCCACCAGATCCTCGATGACATGGCCGCCGCCGTAACGAAATTCCCCGGGAAAGACCTTGTTCAGGGGGTCATCCTCGGTCGGTTCAGTGGCGCCGATATAAATATCAACCGCCGCCAGACCGCCGTAAGCGGGCACCCTGTTCAAGGCAACCTTCGCGGCCTTGAAGGTCGGAGTGACGTGGCCGAAATTTATAAAGGCGCCGGAAGAACACATCGGAGAAAAGGTCCCGGTGGTGACAACGTCAATCTTCCTCGCGGCCTCAACCGCGCCCTTCTTTCTGACGATCGAGATCATTTCCTCGGCGGTAACGACCACCGCCTCTCCCGAACGGATGCGGGCGTTGATCTCTTCAATCGATTTTACTACCTGTTGACTCCCCATTTATTGATTCACCTGATATAATTGGTAAAGCTGAGTTGAGTCACTTGTCGACTCAAACGAAACTTATGCCCTGTGGGTATAAAGCTGAGTTGAATCGCCTGTCGCCTCCACTATTCTCTTGCGACTTTTCGCGCCGCCATCACTCCATAACCGAAATAACCTGATGCCCGGCGGATTCAAGGGCCTTGACCACCGGTTCGACATTCCCTTTACCGAGCCTGAAATAGTAGACCTTGGGCCGGGCGGTCCGGATTTCGGCGGCGACACTGAATATCTCGAAATCATTTTCCTTGATGATCCTGGTAACATCCTCCACCCCGCCTTCCTTGTCGACAATAACGTCGAGGCGGGTTGAAGACCGCAGCAGGCCCATAACCTCGATAAAGCCCGAGACGATATCGGAAGCGGTGATCACCCCGACCAGGCTGTCCCCGTCCATGACCGGCAGACCGCCGATCTTGTAGTCATGGATCATGCGGGCAGCCTGATCGATACTGGAATTCACATCGATGGTGATCGGATTGACCACCATCACATCATGGACATGGATATCCTCGACCATCGCAGGGAAAAAGTACTGACGAAGATCCGTCTGGGTGATGAACCCTTCCAGCCGCCCGCCGTCAACAACCGGCAAATGGCGGATCGAATGTTTCTTCATCAACTCAGCCGCCCGTTGAATCAGCATGGTCCTGCCAATCGTCACGGGATCGGGTTTCATCCAGTTTTTAACCTTCATCTTGTGGCGCGCCTTTGAAAATATTAATCTAAACAAGGTGCCGGCCCCGATCATGGGCGAAATTCAAGTTAGAACAAAAGACTTTTTATTTCAAGCCGGAAAAATGCGCGGGCCGGGGTGCGTGGGACATGGTGCGTGGGGTGACCCGACTTGATCCCCGCCGCTTGCCTGTCTCCGAAAAATGATCGGAAACTATTTCGACTTGTTGATTATCGTTTTTCTAATTACTATTGCAATCCTTCTCGGCCGGCATAATTGATCAGATAGTTGTCACTATCCGGCCTGCCGCCAGAAAAGCAAGATGAACCAGCAAACCGTAACTGAAAAATGGACCGCATTCATGTCAAACAATGACGAGCAGGCCAGCGAACCGTCACAACGCAAGGCCCTTTTGAAGATTCGCCACCGAATCGACCGGATCGATCAGGAAATTCTAGCCTTGCTGAAAGAACGGCTCGGTTGCGCCAAGGAAATCGGCCGGCTGAAAAGCAAGGACGATATGCCGAAATGGGACCCGAAACGGGAGAGGCAGATATTCGAACGGCTCCACAAAAGCAATGCCGGCCTCTTTCCCGAGCAATCGCTCGATTCGATCTTCCAGGAAATCATCACCACCTGCCGCCTTTCCCAGAAAAAGATCGAGGTCGCCTACCTGGGTCCGGAAGCGACTTTTTCCAATCTGGCGGCGGTCGAATACTTCGGGCACAGCGCCCGCTACCGGCCCATGGAGACCATCGAGGATGTCTTTATCGAGACGGAGAGGGAGCGGGTCCATTACGGCATTGTCCCGGTGGAAAATTCCATCGAGGGGGCGGTGACTTCCACCCTTGATTCCTTCATGAAATACAACGTCAAGATCTGCGGGGAACTGAATCTTGACATCCGCCACCACCTGGTCAACCAGTCCGGCGACATCAACGACATCAAGAAAGTGGTTTCCCACTCCCAGCCCCTGGCCCAGTGCCGGCAGTGGCTCAAAAAGAACCTGCCCGAGATCAAGACCCAGACCGTCTTCAGTACCGGCCAGGCCTCGATGATGGCGGCCGAGGATCCGACCCTGGCGGCAATCGCCAGCTCAATGGCGGTCAAAACCTACCACCTCCATACGGTGGTCAAGGGAATCGAGGACTACAGCGGCAACGCCACCCGTTTTCTCCTGATCGGCCTGAAATCGCCGAACCGGAGCGGCTACGATAAAACCTCCCTGCTGGTCGGCATGCTGGACCGTCCCGGCGCCCTCCATAAATCCTTAAGCATCCTGGCCGATCACGACATAAATCTGACCAGGATCGAATCGCGGCCCCTGAAGGGCGAAGCGGGCAAGTACCTGTTCTTTCTCGACATGGAGGGCCACATGGAAGACGACAACATCATGAAGGGCTGTAAACAGTTGAAAAGAAGCTGTTCCTCTTACGTATGGCTGGGTTCCTATCCCCGCTCCAAAACCTGAACCGCCGGCAGACACCGGCAGGGGATATAATGCTTAATATCGGATGGTTAGCCGGACTTGTCGTTTTGCATAAACCCGAATCCGCCCGGCAATCGGCAGGAAATCCCCACTCGTCATGCTGATCCTCGGAATAGAAAGCTCCTGCGACGAGACCGCGGCCGCGGTACTGGCCGACGGCAAAATCCTGCTGGCCGATGTCGTCAACTCGCAGATCGACATCCATGCTCCTTACGGCGGGGTGGTCCCGGAGCTCGCCTCGCGGCAACACATCCGTAATATTTCCTACGTGGTCGATACCGCCCTGAAGGAGGCGGATCTGACCCTGGACCAAATCGACGGCCTGGCGGTTACCGAAGGGCCTGGCCTGATCGGTTGTTTACTGATTGGCCACACCTTTGCCAAAACCCTTTCGCTGGTCCGGAAGATCCCGATGGTCGGCGTTGACCACCTGACCGGCCATCTTCTCTCGATCTTCCTCGCCGATGAAAATCCGGCATTCCCCTATATAGCGATGGTAGCTTCCGGCGGTCATTCAAGCATCTTTCTGGTCGAAGGGTCCGAAAGGTTCAAACTGCTCGGCCGCACCCGTGACGATGCCGCCGGCGAGGCCTTTGACAAGGTGGCCAAACTTCTTGATCTCGGCTACCCCGGCGGCCCGATTATCGGTAAACTGGCGAAAGGGGGGGACCCCGAAGCCATCGATTTTCCCAGGGCCTGGCTAGGCCATGACGACCTGGACTTCAGCTTCAGCGGCCTCAAAACCGCGGTGGTCAATTATGTCAATCAACGCAAGAAAAAACACCTTGCCCTGAACATTGCCGACCTCTGTGCCTCCTTTCAGGAAGCAATCGTCGATGTCGTCACCACCAAAACCCTGCGGGCGGCAAGCCGGACCGGCTGCCGCGACATCGTCCTGGCCGGCGGAGTCGGCGCCAATCAGCGCCTGCGGGAATCAATGCTGCAAAGAGGCGGGGCGGAGAACAAGAACGTCTTTCTAACCCCGGAACGATTCTGCACCGACAACGCGGCGATGATCGCCCTGGCCGGCTATTTAAAGTTCAAGGACAACGCGGAAATCTGTCCGGATTCGGACGTCTATTCGAGATCGATCTTCAGTTGAAACGGTAACCGGCAACTAAATCGGCGCAAATCGGATGAGTGAACAAAACAACATAAAACAGATACTCAGGAGTGCCAGGCTGGCGCCCAGCAAGGAACGCGGGCAGAATTTCCTGGTCAACCCCGCTACCTCCGAGGCTATTATCGCCGCGGCGGGTGTTACCGGCGAGGACACCATCGTTGAACTCGGAGTGGGGCTGGGGGCCATGACCATTCCCCTGGCCGAGAAGGCCGAGAAGGTGATCGGCATTGAGCTGGACAAGGGAATCGTCAAATGGCACGAGGAACAAAAAATCCTGCCGGCGAATGTCACCCTGATCCATCAGGATCTCCTCAAGGCCGATTTTCGGGAATTATCGGCACGGATCGGCAGCCGGCTTAAGATCATCGCCAATCTGCCCTACTCGATCTCCAACCCGCTGGTTTTCAAGCTCATTGAAAACCGGGAATGCATGGAATACGCGGTTTTGATGCTGCAAAAGGAAGTCGGCCAACGCTTACAGGCCGGCCCGGGCACAAGGACCTACGGAGTGTTGTCGGTACTGCTCGCCGCCTGCGCTTCGACAAAAATCGTCATGAAGCTTGGGCCGGAACAGTTTCATCCCCGACCCAAAATCGACTCGGTAGTCACCAGGATCGTTTTCGACCCGATGCCCGCGCAGGTCAGGGAACTGCCTGAGCATGACCCGGCCCTGCTCAGAAAAGTGGTAAACGCCGCGTTTCAGCAACGGCGCAAAACCCTGTTCAACAGCCTCTCTTCATCCGGGATCGCCGGTACCGACAAAAAAAGGCTGAAACTGGTTCTGGAGAAGACCGGCATCGATCCGCGGGTTCGTCCGGAAATGCTTTCCGTCGAGGATTTCGTCCGTCTGCTCAACGCGATCCAGCGCCCTGACATACAATAAATCCCTCCGCAATCTTGCGAAACTTTATGCCTGGATCCGTGAGCGTTCGAGAACGGTGCGGATGCAAGGCGGCAACTCGTTGATAATACTCATGGTATATCAACGAGTTGCCAACGCGGCAGATGCGCCGTTATCGGGCGCCCCGCAGGGCGGCGGGGTGAATCGAGGCGACTCAGTGAAAAGACCATTATTTTACGTAACAACAAACGGATAAAGCCCCCGCTAAGCC
>JARGFN010000258.1 GCA_029210665.1 Desulfobulbales bacterium | reverse complement strand
AATAATTTATTTTAATGAACTTTTTTGAGGAGGGTTGTGATTATGAGCGTGTACGTTGTTGGACATAAAAGTCCTGATACCGATTCGGTAACTTCCGCTATTGCCTATGCCGAGTTGAAGAAAACCATGGGCGTGGATGCGGTTGCCGTCATGCAGGGTGAGTTGAACCCCGAGACCACCATGGTTCTCGAAAAATTCGGTTTTGCCGCTCCCGAGATCATGCGCGACGGCGCCGGCAAAAAGTTGATTCTCATGGATCACAGCGATATCGCCCAGGCCCCCGACAATCTCGATAAGGCCGAGATCGTCGAGATTGTCGATCACCACAAAATCGGGGATGTCACCACCAGCAACCCGATCTTTTTTTGTGCCCAGCCGGTCGGCTGTACCTGCACCGTCCTCAAGCAGCTGTTTGAGATCAATAATGTCGCTATCCCTAAAAATATCGCCGGGATTATGCTGGCCGCTATTTTGAGCGACACGGTTCTCTTTAAATCCCCGACCACCACCGATGCCGACAAGGCCGCTTGTGATGCACTGGCCAAGATCGCCGGAGTTGATGATATGGAAGCTCTGGCCATGGAGATGTTCAAGGCCAAATCGGCTGTCGCGGGCGTGCCGATGCGCGATCTGATTTTCCGTGACTACAAGGACTTCGATATGAACGGCCACAAGGTCGGCTGCGGGCAGCTGGAGCTGGTTGATATCTCCCTGGTGGCCGATATGCGCGACGATCTTTATAACGAGTTGAAGAATGTTAAAGCGGAGGGCCGTCACACTGTTTTGCTGATGCTGACCGATATCATGAAGGAAGGCACCGACTTGATGGTTGTCAGCGACGATCCTTCCTATGTCGAAAAGGCTTACAATGTCAAGGTTGATGGCCAGACCGTTTGGGTTGACGGTATGATGAGCCGTAAAAAGCAGACCATTCCGCCCCTGCAAAAGGCTTTCGGCGGCTGATCTCGATTGGTCGTTATTCCCTGAACGAAAGAAGCCCCGTGCCGATGGCACGGGGCTTCTTTCGTTTTGAGAAGATTTTCTTTTTTTGGAGCATATGCTTGGAAAAATCGGATAATCAGGTAAAATTGACAAATTAGCAAAAAGTCGAAAATTGATTGACTTCAATAATAATCCTTAACCGATCACGGGATAAGCTGCCCAGGATTAGCCAATTTCCCAGCCGGCACCCTGTGATCGCTTACAATAATCCGATCCACCGCCGAGGAGGAGAGGGGATGTTACTGCGTAAGTCATTGAAAAAAAAATTGATTGAAGCGACGGTGCTTTTCTTTATTGTTCTAACGGGACAACATTACGCCGCGGCGGCCGATGAGGCCGAACCGAGCTTTCCGCAAGATGAATTAATCGTGGATTCGCCGGATGGCAGTCGGTCGGCCGAACCATCCAAGCGAGACGAGGTATCCGACCTGTTGAGCAGGATAGAGGCTCTGGAACAGCAAATCAAATATATGCAAAGAGATATGAGAGTTCTGGATAGGCAGGTCGGCACAAGTCGCACCCTGGTAAATATGGTCAACGAAGGCAAATCGCTTGCCTCTGATGCGTGGGATATCGCGGTCGAGGCGAGGACGATTGCCATCAGGGCCGAGCAAAAGGCCGAGCAGGCCCGGAGGGAAGCGGCCAGATAGGTGACGAATCCGCGGTAAACCGGCCCACTTTTTTGTCGGCCGCGGAGCTTTTCGAAGTCCCATCGCATTTACCGGTCCGCGGGACCGGCAGGTTTGCCTCCAACCTGAATCCGTGACGGCTTAGTGTATTGATTCACGATATATGATTGTTTTTACGTCAAATATAGACAGTGGTTCGTGGTGGCTGGAATGCACCCGCCGCCCTGCGGGGCGCCCGATAACGGCGCATCT
>JARGFN010000062.1 GCA_029210665.1 Desulfobulbales bacterium | reverse complement strand
TTTTCGGGCGGGATGGGGTTTCCGCTTCGTATTTTTTATTTAGAACCAAGATTGACTTTTATGTAAACAAGGAGAAGAGTTGTAATGAGTGAGAATGAAAATGGCGCAAATGTTCCGAGTGGTGACCGGGGTGATCGCAATCCGTGGAGCTTTATAATTCGGGGAATGTGGAGATCGCCCCTTGGCTTGTTCGGGGTGGCGCTGACCACAATCAGCATCACCCTGATGGTGGTCGGCCTGGTTCTTGATGTCTTAGGCCTGATCACCAATCCTTATGCCAATGTCTTTACCTACATGGTCCTGCCCGGCGGCATGATCACCGGTTTGCTGATGATCCCGCTCGCCGGTTACCTGCGCCGCCGGCAGTGGCATAAGTTCGGCATACCCCGTGAGCATCTGCATATCAATCTGAGTGACCCCAAACACCGTAAGTTTCTGATCGGCTTCATCGCCCTGACGGTGATCAATCTCTCCGTGCTGGGGGTTATCGGCTATGAAGGTTATCACTTTACCGATTCCCCCTATTTCTGCGGAATGGTCTGCCATGAAGTGATGGCCCCCGAATATACCGCTTACCAGCGTTCGTCCCATTCCAAGATAGCCTGCGTCGAGTGTCATATCGGCTCCGGCGCCCAATGGTTTGTCAAGGCCAAGATTTCCGGGCTGCGGCAGGTCGTGGCCGTACTGACCGACAGTTACAGCAAGCCGATCCCGGCCCCGGTTGAGCATCTGCGTCCGGCCCGCGATACCTGTGAACATTGTCACTGGCCTGATAAATTTCACGGTAAAAAGATCAAGATATTCAAGCATTTCACCAATGACAATCAGACCGAACCCAGCGTCAACGAGATCGCCCTGCATATCGGCGGGCGCAATCCGGTGAACGATAAATTCGAGGGGATTCACTGGCATGTTTCCAAGGATGTCAAGGTCGAGTATCTGGCAACCGACGAGAAACGCACCGAAATCGTTAAGGTCCGGGTCAGCCGTCCCGACGGCACCCATGACGAGTTCGTGCAGAGTGATATTGCCATGCCGGAGGGGGGGGAGGGCGAATGGCGCACGATGGACTGTATCGACTGTCATAACCGTCCCACCCATATCTATGACCTGCCGAGCGAGGTCGTCGACTTCGGTCTCCTGAGTAACAAGATCAACGGTGAAATTCCCGGGATCCGGGAAGATTCCATTGCCGCCCTTACCACCGAATACGCCAGCCGTGATGAGGCCGCCATGAAGATCGGCCCGGTTTTAAAGGAGATTCAATACAAGAGAAACGGTGAAGAGATCGAAAAGTATCGCGACGATATCGAGAAGGCCGGCCTCTATCTGGTCGACAATTATCTGCTCAATGTCTGGCCGGAAATGCAGGTAACCTGGGGAACCTACCAGGGCCATCTCGGGCATAAATCCGAGGATTTCGGCGGCTATCGGTTTACCGATCTCGGCTACGGCTGTTTCCGCTGTCACAATGAGGAGCACGAGAACAACAGCGGCAAGGTCATCTCCCAGGATTGCAGCCTTTGCCACGACGAGCCGGAATTCTAAAGCTGAGTTGAGCAGCTTGTCTGCTTTTATGCCCTTTAGGGTGCAAACGAAACTTATGCCCCGTGGGTATAAGAAGTCCCTTTCGACACTGTTGTTATCCGGGCCCCGCCTTCGCGGGGCCTTTTTTTATGCGGGCAGCGAAGCTTTGCGCAAAGTCTTGCAGGATGGCGGTTGGCCGGATTAATAATATTTCAACGGAATTTAACGGAATGATCGGTTGAAAAAAACATAATAAGCGAATCGACCCATGGTAATATTGAAGTAGTACGGCGCTTGCGCCTTTAAGCCTGAATCCGTGACGGCTTAGTGGGGAATTGTATTTTATTGGTCTGTTGTTACGCAAAATAGTCGGTTTTTCACTGGGTCGCCTCGATACACCCCGCCGCCCTGCGGGGCGTTCGATAACGGCGCATCTGCCGCGTTGGCAACTCGTTGATATACCATTAGTATTATCAACATCGTTGCCGCCTTGCATCTGCACCGTTCTCGAACGCTCACGGATTTAGGTTGAGTTTTATGGTTTTTCATATAACAAGAGGAATGATCATGAAAAAAAATGCGCTCTGGATTTTGGTTGTTTTCGGGATACTGCTGGCTGATCCTGCCGCGGCCTGGTTCTGGGAGAAGAATGCGGCGGGGATTCCGGCTTCGTCCGCCGAAGTTAAAAAGGAACAAGGCTTTTGGGCCGGGGTGATGGAAACCGGCCGCAATATCGGCCGTTATTTTAAAAGGTCGGGCAAAAAGGCGAAAGGTGATGGCAAGGAAGTGCCGGGCGCATTGAAGGAAGAGGGGAAGGCGGTTGGCAAGAGTATCAAGGGAGTCCCGAAAACCCTTGGCGAGGAAGCAAGGCAAGGCGGCAAGGCGGTCAAGGATGGCTTTAAGGATCTGGGCCGGGACATCAAGGAATCGTCCGAGTCGGTCTTCGACGGTGAGTCGGAAGACCCCGGCAAATAAGGCTGTCCGTCGGCAGCTGCCCGGCTCCCTTGTCCCGGCTCAAAGGGCATGGCCGGGGGGATGGTTCGCATCGTCGGGTAAAACTGCAAAAAGCCCGGGATTGTACGCCCCGGGCTTTTTGCGTGTCATTTGTTGATCTGATCAGGCCAGCTCTTTCATGATGTCCGCGTTGACCTCATCGATGGACTGTTCGCCGTTAACGGAGATCACCTTGGTGGAGCCGCCCAGGGATTTGAAGAAGTTGACGGCGGCCATGGTGCCGGTGTTTTCGTCGTAGTAGATGTCATGACGCTTGTCTATTGCCGCATCATCCTGGTCGTCCGCCCGGGTCTTGAGTTCGCCGCCGCATACCCGGCAAACCAGCTGCCCGTTCTTTTCGACCGGCTTGATGGCATCGAAGGCGATGTGGTTGGGGTGGTTGTTGTCGTTGACGCAGAGGCGGCGGCCGGTTATCCGCAGTTTGGCCACTTCGCGCCCGAGGACGATCTCGATGACGTAGTCGATATTGATCTTTTCGTCTTGCAGGGCCTTGGCCAGGGTTTCGGCCTGGACCTTGTTGCGCGGGAAACCGTCCAGAATCCACCCTTTTTTGCAATCATCTTCCTTGAGACGGTCGAGGATCATCGGGATGGTGATCGCGTCGGGAACCAGGTCGCCGCGGTCGATATACTCCTTGGCCTGTTTCCCCAGTTCGGTGCCGCCGCCGATGTTCTTGCGGAATATCGCGCCCGACTCGATATGGGGCAGATTGTACTTCTTCTGTATGATCGCTCCCTGGGTGCCTTTGCCGCTGCCGTTGGGGCCGAAAACCAAGATGTTCATAATTGCTCCTTTCTGGAATTGAGGTTAGTGAATTTTATGGTATTTACCGGTAAACTGGTTTGGAAACTACGCTGTCAACCGGAAAAGCGAGTATAAAATAAATAACGGACCCTGCCAATAGCTAACCTTATTTTAATGGTTTTGCCTGGATAAGCCCGCTCGGCAGGCCTTCTCGCGCAAGGATTGTCCCGGCGGTTAACCCTGAATCCGGGCTGGTTATCGGAGAACCGGCAAAGCAGGCACCTTTCCTGATTTGTGATGATTTTCAGCCTGGGGTTATTGAAGATGCTCGGAGCATCGGAAGTTTTTTGGGGGAAAGCCGGATGAGAAGATTACTGGTCAGTGGAATTTTGTTCCTGGCGATTCTGGCCCTGGGCACCTGCGGCTACATGCTTATCGACGGGGCCGGCTTTTTCGCCGCGCTCTATATGACGGTGATCACCATTACCACCGTCGGCTATGGCGAAGTCATTCCCCTGAGCACCGGCGGCCGGATTTTCACGGTGTTTCTCATCCTGGTCGGGGTCGGTTTCGTCCTGTATGTCTTCAGTAAGGTGACCGGGGATGTCATCGAGGGGAGATTGCAAAAATCCATCGGGAGAATGAAAATGAAGAACAGGGTGGCCAGGCTCCGCAACCACTATATCGTCTGCGGCTACGGGCGGATCGGCAAGGTTATCTGCAGGATTCTCGAGGAGAACAAGCGGCCTCTGGTGGTTATCGAGAAGGATCCCGACAAGATCGAGGCCATTGCCAAGGCCGGCCACCTCGTTCTGGCAGGGGAAGCGGCCGACGACCAGACCCTGAAGGAGGCCGGTATCGAGCAGGCCAGGGGGCTGATTGCCGTGGTCTCCTCCGACGCCGATACCGTTTATATTACCCTCTCCGCCCGCGGGATCAAGCCGGAGCTGTTTATCATGGCCCGGTCAAGCGGCGAGGAGGGGGCCGAGACCAAGCTGATCCGGGCCGGGGCCAACAAGGTCCTGTCGCCCTACTTTATCGGGGCGACCAGGATGGCCCAGCAGCTGGTCCGGCCGACGGTCATCGACTTCATCGATCTGGCCGTCCATGGCGGCGAGCTGGGGCTGCGCCTGGAGGAGATGGCGGTCCGGGAATCCTCGCCCCTCGCCGGCCGGACCCTGATGGATTCGGGGATCAGAAAGGATCACGACCTGATCGTGGTGGCGATCAAGCGGGAGCATGGCGAGATGATGTTCAATCCCAGTCCGGCCACGGTGATCAATCCCTTCGATATTCTGGTAATGCTGGGCGGCCAGGACAATATCAAGGCGCTGGAAAGGGAGTTGTAGGCCACGGCCGGCAAGTTCCTTTCGCGGGCTAAACGAGCAGGGCCAGCATCTCCCGAACCGCCTGATCCAAACCCACGAAGATCGCCCGGGCCATGACGGCGTGGCCGATACTTAATTCCTCGATGGTCCCCAGGGCAGCCACCCTCGACGTGTTAAGATAGTTCAGGCCGTGGCCGGCGTTGACCCTCAGGCCCGATTCATAAGCCTCTTCGGCGGCGGTAGCGACAAGATCGAATTCGCGGTCGGCCTTGGCCTCGTTTGCGGCATCGCTGTAGCGGCCGGTATGAATCTCCACAAAGGCGGCGCCCGCCTCCCTTGAAGCCATGATCTGGCGCGATTCGGGATCGATGAACATCGAAACCGGAATGGCGGCGTCGCTCATCCGCTTAACCACTTCCTTTAACCTGGGCAGTTGCCCGTCCACGTCCAGCCCGCCCTCGGTGGTCAGCTCCTCCCTCTTCTCGGGAACCAGGGTGATCATGTCCGGTTTCAGGTCGAGGGCGATTTTGATGATCTCTTCGGAGGCGCCCATTTCCAGATTCAGCTTGGTCTTGACCAGTTGCCGCATCAGCCATACGTCGCGGTCCTGGATATGGCGGCGGTCTTCCCGTAGGTGGACGACGATGCCGCCGGCTCCGGCCAGCTCGCAGATGTTGGCGGCGGTCACCGGGTCCGGTTCGTTTATACCCCGGGCCTGGCGCAGGGTGGCAACGTGATCGACATTTATGGCCAGATTAACCATGGCGTTTCTCCTTTGCGGTCGTTTCAGGTTATCGAGAATCTTGTTTTCTTCGGCGAGCATGGTCTCGGCCTCTGTCGGCGACCTTTCATGGTCGTAACCGAGGAGATGGACGAAGCCATGGACCAGCAGCCGCGCTATTCGCCGGTGGCAGGTGATGCCCCTCGATTCCGCCTCGCGCCTTGCCGTATCGACGGAAATAACGATATCGCCGAGCATGACCCGGCCGGCGGGACCTTCCTCCGCCGGCATCGGGAAGGAGAGCACGTTGGTCGGTCCGGTTTTTTGCCGGTAGGTTTGGTTCAGCTCCGCCATCCGTTCATCGCCGGTCAGCAGGATGCTGAGTTCGACGTCATCAAGGCCGTACCGCCGGAGCAGCCGGGCTCCGGTTCTCGCGACGGAATCGAGACTTACCGGGATGGCCGCGGTGGTTTCCGACCTGATCAATACCGGCATGACCGGATCATCTCAATCAAAATAGCGGGAGGGGTCATGGCCGTTTTCCGGACGGTTTTTGGGGACCCGAGTCCTTACCGTAGGCAAGGATTATCTCCTGGACCAGGGGGTGGCGGACCACATCCGTTTCGTTGAAGGTGGCGAAGGATATCCCCTTGATTTTTCTGAGTATCTTTGCGCAATGGATCAGCCCCGAGCCTTTATCGGTCGGCAGGTCGATCTGGGTTATATCGCCGGTAATAACCGCCTTGGAGTTGAAGCCCAGCCTGGTCAAGAACATCTTCATCTGCTCCCGGGTGGTGTTCTGGGCCTCGTCGAGGATGATGAAGGCGTTGTTGAGGGTGCGGCCCCGCATGAAGGCCAGGGGGGCGATTTCGATGGCGCCCTGTTCGATGAGATTCGCGGTCTTCTCGACCCCGAGCATATCGTACAAGGCATCGTGGAGCGGACGCAGGTAGGGGTTGACTTTCTGGGCCATGTCGCCGGGCAGGAAGCCCAGGCGTTCCCCGGCCTCGACGGCGGGTCGGGCGAGAATGATGGTCTTCACTTCCTTGGCGGTGAAGGCGGCCACCGCCATGGCCACGGCCAGATAGGTTTTGCCGGTTCCGGCCGGGCCGATTCCAAAAACGATATCGTTATGGCGGATTGCCTCGATATATTCCTTCTGGTTGATGCTTTTGGGTGAAATCGCCCCCTGATGGGCCGAAATGAACACCTGGTCCTGAAAGATTTCCTTGAGGTCGGTGGCGGGGCTTTTGCGCAAAATCCTCAGGGCGTAGGCAATGTCCCGCTGATAAATGGGGAAACCGGCCCGGATCATTTCGTAGAGTTGTTTGAGGCCGCTCTCGACCAGTCCAAGATCGTAAGAGCGGCCGCTGATTGTCAATTCCGTGCCGCGCACTTCGATTTTGACCGCCATGGCGATTTCGATCATTGCCATGTTCCGGTTAAGATCGCCATAGAGAAGCCGGGCTGCCTCGTTGTCGTCGAATCTCAGTTTGCGGGTGGTCACGACGCTCCTTATCCGTGCAAAAAAGAAACGCCGGGCGATTCGGTGGAAACGCCCGGCTTAACCGGTAGACTATCCGGTGTTTCAGGCCCGGATCATTTCGTTCCCTTGTTTTTTCGCACCGCCTGGTCGATCATCTCCTGGATCGCCTGGGGAGAGCGGTTTTTAACCTTGCGGCCGTTCACGTAAAGACTCGGGGTGCCGGTGACGTCGGCTTTGACGCCTTCCCGGATATCCTTGTTTATCTTGGCGCCGATTGCCGGATCCTTGAGGCTTTTCAGAAAGCGGGGCATGTCGAGGCCCAGTTCGATCGGAATCCGGCTCAGTTCCTGCTGGTCAAGCCTCTTGTTGCTCGGTGAGGTCAGGTAGGAGAATATCTTGTCATGAAACTCCCAGAAACGGCCCTGTTCATTGGCGGCCATGGCGCTTTCGGCGGCCGAGCGGGCCATGTTATGGGTGCGCAGGGGAAAGTTTTTAAAGACGATTTTGAGGGTATCGGGATTTTTTTCGAGCAACTGCTCGAATAACGGCCGGAGCCGCGCGCAGTAAGGTCACTCGAAATCGCTGAACACGGCCAGCACCACCGGGGCCTGACTCTTGCCCAGATAGGGCGAGCCTTCATAGTCGAATTCGGCGATATATTCGATCATAATTTCATGGACGCTGCTGTTTTGCGCGTTGCCGAGAAAGACCCGGTTGCCGGCGCCGTCCGTCGAGAGAAGATTCATGGCCGGGTCGACCTTTATCGTGTCGATGATCCTGGCATTACTGTCGTAAATCTCCAGGTTGCCGCCCGCCGTGAGGATAAAGGTCCGTTTGCCGTCCGCGGTAACCTGGATGGCGAGGGGGGCTTTTGCCGTTGTGATGGTTTCCCGGGTCTGCCAGTCAACTTCCGCCGCCGCCGAGTCCGGCAGGATGGTTGCGGCAAGCAAAATGAGCAAAATGGGGGAAAAGATCGTCCTTTTTCGCATAGAAATCTCCCTTTCTGGATAATGAAAAATATCAAACGACTTTAAGTTAAGGTAAAGGCCCAAATGGCGTCAATAACCGGCGCCTGTCCATGATTATAGCTGACCCGGACTTTTCTGCAAGGCGAAAACCACTGTTGCAAGGATCCGGCGAACCGGCAGGTCATCGCTCCGGTTTTTCGGTAAGCAGTTGGGCCAGATGAAGAACCCGGATGCGGCGGTCGGCTTGGCCCAGATGTTGCCGGAGCTGGATCAGGCAGCCGGTACAGGTTGTCGTTACCAGATCGGGATTAACGGCGAGAATATCCTCAACCGCCCTTTCGGCGATCCGTCGCGACAGGTCCGGGTGGGCCGGGTTGAAAAGTCCGCCAAAGCCGCAGCATTTCGGACCGTTTGGCGTTTCCCGTAACTCAAGCCATGGCAGATTGCCGAGTAAGGCGCGCGGGGCGCTTATAAATTCAGGCCGGTGGCGAAGATGGCACGGGTCGTGATAGACCACCTTCTTCCTTAAGGTAGCGGCCGGGGGTTTTTGTTCGCTGTCCAACCGGAGGGGGGCGGCGGCCAGAAAGGTACCGAACTCCCGCAAGCGGTCGGCGAAGGCGGCGGCCCGGGGCTGCCAGCGGGCGTCGTCGGCCAGCAGGTCGGGGTAGCCGGCCAGATGGCTGAAACATGATCCGCAGGGCACGACGATCGGGGCGGTGCTCCCCTCGAAAACCTTTATGTTGAGCCGGGCCAGACGGCGGGCCTCGTCCAGTTGGCCGTTGCCGTAGAAAGACAGGCCGCAACAGCTTTGCGCGGCTGGAATCAGCGGGGCGCCGTTTCCCTTTCGACTAACGAGTTCGACCGCCGCGGCGGTGATCGATTTGTCCAGGTGGGCGGCGAAGCACCCCGTGAATAACATGGTCGCGATATTGACCCCGGAGGAACGCACGCGAGACTCGGACTCCTTGTCGGGTAGCTTACGCATCTTCGGCGGGCCGGACAGGCCGAGCTTCAGGCGCAGGCCGCTGTCGGCCGGGAGTTTGGCAAGTACCGGCGCCGATATCCTCAGAAGCTTGGCGATCCCCGCCATGATTCGGCGGTTCGGCAGACATTTTTCGATCAGGGTCCGAATCAGTTTGCCCCGCCCGGGCATGGCCGGAAAACGGCGGCGGCTGTCGACAACCATTGCCGGCAGGTCTATTCCCCGAGGACACACCTGGCGGCAGGCGTCGCAAAGCAGGCACTTTGAAAATATATTGCGGTACGCCGCGCTCTGCCGCTCCCCGGCTGTCTTGGCGAGAAGATGCAGACGGCCCCGGGCGGTCAGGGCTTCCTGGCCGGTGACCAGGTAAACCGGACAGACGGTTGTGCAGGCCCCGCACTTTGCGCAGAGCAGATGCTCCGCGGATGGGAAAGGATTATCTGACGCCATGGTCGATGCTCTCGCCAAAAAGTATAAAGCCCTGCGACAGGCTCAGGATGAGCGGGTCAACCGTAAGCGGCGATCACAGGGTACCGAATTTGCCGTCAAGGCTGCCCCCGCCACATCAGATACGAGCGGATAAAGGGATCAAGATTGCCGTCCAGCACGGAGTCGACGTTGCCTATTTCGAACTTGGTGCGGTGGTCCTTGATCATCCGATAGGGCTGCATCACGTAGGAACGAATCTGGCTGCCCCAGCCGATCTCCTTCTTGTCGCCGTGCAGTTCCTGCTGTTCCTCTTTCTGCAGCTCCTCCTCCCGTTTGTAAAGCTGGGTCTTGAGCATCTTCATGGCGGTATCCTTGTTGCGGTGCTGGGAGCGCTCGTTCTGGCACTGGACGACGATGCCGGTGGGCAGATGGGTGATGCGGATGGCCGAGCTGGTCTTGTTGACATGCTGACCGCCGGCGCCGCTGGCCCGGTAGGTATCGATCCGCAGATCCTTGTCGTTGATATCGACCTTGATATCGTCGTCGAGCTCGGGAAAGATGAAGACCGAGGCAAAAGAGGTGTGGCGGCGGCCGCTGGCGTCGAAGGGGGATATGCGGACCAGCCGGTGGATGCCCATTTCGGAACGGAGATAGCCATAGGCGTAATGGCCCTTGATCATGACCGTGACGCTCTTGACTCCGGCCTCGTCGCCCGGGAGCAGATCGAGGGTTTCGCTCTTGAAACCGCTGATCTCGGCCCAGCGCAGATACATTCGCAACAGGATGCCGACCCAGTCCTGGGCCTCGGTGCCGCCCGCTCCGGCATGAATGGTCAGCATGGCGTTGTTGGCGTCATGTTCGCCGGAAAACATCCGCTCAAGTTCCGAGGCGGCCACCCGTTTGTCGAGGGTGGCCAGGATATTTTCGACCTCCGCCGCCGTGGCCTGGTCATGCTCTTCGATGGCGAGATCAAGCAGCAGCTCGGCCTCTTCCAATCCGGCCCGGCACTCCTCCCAGTTGTCGATCAATCCCTGGAGGCGGCCCTGCTCTTTCTGTATCGTGGTCGCCCGGGCCTGGTCGTCCCAGAAACCGGGCTTCATGGTCTCCGCATCGAGTTCCGCGACTTTCTCCTTCTTGGCCTCTAATTCAAAGATGGCTCCGCAGGGCGAGCAATCGGTCTTTGAGGTCTTGAAGTTTCTGTTTTAATTCGGCAGACATGGGCATTCTCCTTAGGGCCGTAATTTTACAAAGGCTTGGTGGGTAAGATTTTTTTTCGATACGTAAATATAGCCATCAATCCGGTAATTGCCAGACAGATTATCCCGGTCAGATGGCCGCCGTAGTACGTGAACACCGATTTTAGACCGGATATCGGCAGATTGGTGCTGGCCGCGTAATCTTCGAATATCGGGGAAAGGTTGTGCATCCGGCCGAGGGGGTCAATGAAGCCGCTTACCCCCGTGTTGGCTGCCCTGGTCAGGCTGCGCCGGTTTTCGACGGCCCGGAATACCGCCATGGATAGATGCTGCCATGGCGCCCCGCTTCTTCCGTACCACGCATCGTTGGTCAGATTAACCAGGATATCCGAGCCCGCTTCGGTCTGCTTGCGGGCCAGTTCCGGAAAGATGCTTTCGAAGCAGATTAATACCCCGACTCTGACATTCCGGCAAGTGACCGGTTTCTGGTCGCGGCCGGGGGTGAAGTCCGCCACCGTTTCCACGAGCGGCGCCAGGAACGGCAGAAATTTTTTCAGGGGGATGTATTCTCCGAAGGGAACCAGATGCCGCTTGTCGTACCGGGCCGCGCCGACTCCTTTCGAGTCGATGAAAAAAGCGGAATTGAAATAGTTTGTGGTGGAGCGGTCCGGAGACCTTTGCCGGTAAGGAGCGCCGGTCAGGATCGTCAAATCGCCCGCCCCGGCGGCCAGGGCGGCAATCTCCGTACGCAGGGGCGATTCGTCGAGATAAAATGGCAAGGCCGTTTCGGGCCAGACGAGCAGTTCCGGAGCGGCGCTTTCCAGGATCTGCCGGGACATATTCATATATTTATTCAGGGTCAGGCGTTGCAGCCGCGGCTGCCATTTTTGGCCCTGATCAATATTGCCCTGGACCACCGCCACCCCCAGAGTTTCCTGATCGTCGAGCTCCTTTGCGACCAGATGGAATCGGATTAGATTGTAGGAGAGGAGTGCCAGGATCAGCAAAAGGCCGCTTCGGAAGGCAAATTCGGCTCTCGGTTTAAATGCCTGCTTTTTCCAGTAATTGTTGGAGGCGTGGAGGATCAGTCCGTTGACCATGACCAGCATGAAGGATACGCCGTGGTGTCCGGTTAGATCGGCGACTTGAATCAACAGCACCGTCTTGAACTGGGTATAGCCCAGATCGAACCAGGGGAAGCCGGTGAAGAGCCGGCCCCGCAGGAAGTCCATCGCCACCCAGGTTATCGGCGCGACCCAGATCAGCGAATATCTCTTTTGAAGATGACAGCTGAGCGCGGCAAAAGCGGCCAGGTAGAGGCTCATGTACAGGGCCAGGAGCAGCAGGGCGGTGATCGACAGCCAGGGAGGCAGGCCGCCGTAACGGCCCAGGACGATGGTTATCCAGGAAAGAAGGGCGGGATAATAGGCCATGCCGCAGATTAAACCGAGGATGGCGCTGCCGCGGGGTGAAGTGTCCCGGCCCGATATCGCGTAAAGCAGCGGGACCAGGGCCAGCCACGCAAGGGGGGCCAGTTCGGTAAAGCCCGGAGAGGCCGCCAGGAGCAGCAGGCCGGAAATCAACGCCGCGATAATTTGTTTGCCGGATATTCTTTGTTGCAAATGGTGACCGATGTTTTTTACATCTACCCTGTAGGCCGGGCGCCTTTGTCAATATTGTTGTTCCGGAAGATCGGCAACGGTGTGGGAATCGCTACCCCTGACTCCGGCTTCTGGAGATTTTTACCTGAATGATTCTTCGCTTGGTGGCCGACAGCACCTGAAAATCAAGACCATCGATCCGAATTGTGGTGCTTGCGTCGGGCAGATGGCCGAGTTGATGGATCATTAACCCCCCGATCGATTCGTAGGGGCCTTCGGGCAGTTCCAGGCCGAAATATTCCTCAACCTCTTCCAGGTCGGTCTTGGCGTCGGCGAGGATCGTATTTTGATCAAGCACCTGCCAGCCGGTAACGGGCTGATCCGATTCGTCGGTTATCTCCCCGACGATCTCTTCCAGGACATCTTCCAGGCTGGCCAAGCCCCTGACGCTGCCGAACTCGTCGGTGATGATGGCAAGATGGACCTTCTTGGCCTGAAAATCACGAAGAAGATAGATGATTTTCTGATTTTCCAGGGCGAAGTAAGCCGGTTTTGCGATGTCGCCCGCCTTGGGAAGCTGCGGGTCGTTGAGGTGCTTGAGCAGATCCTTGGCGTAAAGAATGCCGATAATATTATCCTGGCTGCCGGCGTATACCGGAATCCGGGAGAAGCCTTTTTCGATGATCAACTGGACCAGGTCGTGGTATGGGGTCTCCGCCTCGACGCGGACCATCTCGGAACTGGGGGTCATGATCTCCCTGGCCACGGTATCCCGGAATTCGAGAATGGAATTGATCATCTTGCCTTCCCGGGAAGAGATCAAACCATGCTCTTCACCGTCGTCGAGCAACTCCTGAATCTCGTGTTCAAACTCTTCAGCGCTGTCCGGCCCGCGATTGATCCCCAGATAGTCTAAAACATTATGGAACAGTCGGGTCAGGGGTGATGGGGGTCTAGAGGGATTTTTGTCCATACCTGGGGTTTAGTCGGCCTTTTTTGTTGAGGTTGAGATCGTCGCCATTATTACACACCGTTAGCATGAGGACAATTAAATTGTCGCGGTAAAAAAGGCCGGCAAGAAAAAAAATTGACTGATTTCCTCAAAATCGTTATAAAAGCCCCTAATTTTGACAATACCGCCGCGATTGCTTACCGCTGAATCCGTGACGGCTTTGTGGTAAATTTCACACTTATCAGTTTGTAATTTCATTAGATAATCGTTTTTCCCTGGATGGCCAGGGTTCACCCCGCCGCCCTGCGGGGCGCCCGATAACGGCGCATCTGCCGCG
>JARGFN010000257.1 GCA_029210665.1 Desulfobulbales bacterium | reverse complement strand
ATCAACCTGCGCGACCCGATCCTCTACCGGATCTTGCGGGCCCGCCACCACCGGACCGGTGACAAGTGGTGCATCTACCCGATGTACGACTACACCCACCCGATCTCCGACGCCCTGGAGCGGATCAGCCACTCGCTCTGCACCCTGGAGTTCGAGGATCACCGGCCGCTCTACGACTGGGTCTGCGACAACACCCCGGTCGCCACTCATCCGCGCCAGATCGAATTCGCCCGCCTGAATCTCTCCTACACCGTGGTCAGCAAGAGAAAGCTCCTGAAACTGGTCGACGGCGGCCATGTCGAAGGCTGGGACGATCCCCGGATGCCGACCCTCGCCGGGATCAGGCGGCGCGGCTATACCCCGGCCGCGATCAGGAATTTCTGCGACAAGATCGGCGTCGCCAAGAAGGATTCAGTGATCGACGTGGCCGTCCTGGAACACTGCCTCCGCGAAGACCTGAACGACAAGGCCCCCCGGGTCCTGGGGGTGCTGAGGCCGCTGAAGGTTATCATCGAAAACTATCCGGAAGACCAGGTCGAGGAGATGGAGGCCCGGAACCATCCCCAGAACCCGGAGATGGGCACCAGACAAATCCCCTTCTGCCGGGAGATCTATATCGAGAGGAGCGACTTCCTGGAAGAGGCGCCGAACAAGTTCCATCGCCTCGCCCCGGACCGCGAGGTCCGGCTGCGCTACGCCTATTTCATCAAGCTTTCAAAAGTGGTCAAGGACGAAAACAAGGAAGTGAGCGAAGTCCACTGCACCTACGACCCGGAAACCAAAGGCGGCAATGCCCCCGACGGCCGCAAGGTCAAGGGCACCATCCACTGGGTCTCGGCCCGCCACGCGGTAGATGCCGAGGTAAGGCTCTATGATCGCCTCTTCACCGTGGTAGCGCCGGAAGCTGACAAGGACAAGGATTTCCTCGAACATATCAACCCAAACTCTCTGGAGATCCTGAAAGGCTGCAAACTGGAACCCAGCCTGGCCGACGCCGAACCGGAAGAAAACTGCCAGTTCGAACGGTCCGGCTACTTCTCCCTTGACCCGAAAGCCTCGCAACCCGGCAAACCGGTCTTCAACCGCACCGTCACCCTCCGCGATTCCTGGGCCAAAATGAATAAATGATGGGGCGGGATGTAACCGATCACGTGACAAGCCACCCCGGATTGCCCAATCTCCGATCCGGTAAGCGATTACAGGGTGCCGGAGCTGCAAGGCATCGGCCTGCGATTGATGTGCATGAGCAGGCCGATAACACAGCAGATTCGGTACCCTGTGATTGCTTACGGCGGTATCACATGTCTCCCGCCTTTTACGCACCGCAAGATCGAGTCTTGGCTTGTTGTTGAAAAAGCTCGAATTCTGATGATTGCATCATTAGAATTCAATATATGTATCATGCGTGAATCCTTACAGACCGACTGGAACGACTTTTTTCCATATTTCCCGTTGTGGTGGTCATCGGTGCCCGGCAGGTAGGGAAAATCACCTTGTTTGCCCATACGCTCGGTAAAAGGATGAACACCGTGGTTTTCGATCCGGTGATCGATGTGGTAGTGCCGACAGGAGTCAGCCTGGCCTCAAGACGTGGGGAGAAAATCCTGAAGACGGATTCGATGCTGTCGAAGAATAGCATGGGGCAGCCCCTGCAAAAGGGACTATCCAGGGGACCATGGTCGACTCTGAGCTTGTCGTAGGGCCTCAACAAATATTTGGGATTGTTCTATCCCATTATGGATGGTACTTTCAATTTTGGAGTTATGGAAGCGGGGAGAAGAAAGGCAAAGGTCAAAAGCCGACTTGACCCCTCGACTTTGACCCCTCGACTCCTAAAAAGCCCGTTATTGGCCTTCATCTGCAAGGGGGCGTCATAGAACTTGGCCAC
>JARGFN010000256.1 GCA_029210665.1 Desulfobulbales bacterium | reverse complement strand
GCCTGGAGCCGCACCGTGAAAACGCTGCCTCTCCCCGGTTTGCTTACGACCGATACGTTGCCTCCGTGGGCCTGAACGATATGTTTGACGATGGCCAGGCCGAGTCCGGTCCCCCCCAATTTCCGGCTTCTCGCCTTGTCGACCAGATAGAAACGTTCGAAAAGCCGAGGGAGGTGCTCCTTTGCAATGCCCGGTCCGTTGTCCCTGATATTTATCCCGATTTTACCGGTCGCCTCTTCAGTGTCGATATAGACCGTCGAGTTTTCGGGGCTGAATTTTACCGCGTTGTCGATCAGGTTAATCAGGGCCTGCTCAAGCAGGGGCGGATTGATCATGACCCTCAGGTCGGAAAGGTCGGCGAGGTTAATTTCGATTCCCCTTTCCGCGGCCTTGGCCGAACAGATCTCGGCCGCCGCGGCGACGCTGTCCCTGATCCCCGCCGGTTCCAGTTTGATCCGGTCCCGCCTCTCATCCTGCTCGATCCGGGACAGGGTGAGGAGATCCTCGACAATCGCCTCCAGCCGGGAGGCATGCTTGGCGATAATCCCCAGAAAGTCGCGGAAATGGGGGGGGCTGCCCTCGCATTCCTGCAGAAGGGTTTCGACATAGCCCTTGATCGAGGTGATCGGCGTTTTCAGCTCATGGGAGACGTTGGCGACGAAGTCCCGCCTGAGGTTTTCCAGCCGCAATACCCGGGTGACATCGTTGATCACGATCAGGGCGCCGATCCTTTTGCCGCCCGGATCGGTGAGTTGATTGCCGTTGACCTGGAGGATCCTTTCGTCGTCCCGGCCCCGGTTGAGGATAACCGTGCCCTCGATGGGGGCGTCCTGATCGAGGGTCTGCCCGATGAAGCGGAGCAGATCCATGTTTCTGACCACTTCCAGGATATTGCTGCCCTGGAGATCGAGGGGATCGACCCCGAGCTGTTCGGCGGCCGCCCGGTTCATATAGAGGATCCGGGCCTCGGGGTCGCAGGCGATAACCCCTTCGATCATGCTCGAGACCACGGTCTCCAACTCGTTGCGCTGGGATTCGATCTTGCCGATTCTTTCCCGGAGCTGGACCCCCATCTTGTTCAGGGCCTGGGCCAGGGTGACTATTTCCTCGGAACCGGAGACCACGATGCGCCGGGAAAGATCGCCTTCGGCAAAGCGGCTCGCGGCCCGGGTCATGGCGTCAAGGGGGCGGGTGATTTTGCGGGAAGTGAGAAAGGCGATAATTGAGGTGATGATGGTGACCAGAAGAAGCACGAGGCCGATTTTAAGGAAGAAATCGTTCAGGGGCTCCCGGACCGCGGTCAACGGCATCGAGGTGCGGATCACCCCTTCGGTTTCTCCCCCGATTCGCAAGGGCACCGCCACGTAAAGCATTTCCCGGTTGGTGGAAGCACTGTAGCGCTGGGAGGTGCCGGTGGCGCCGCGCAGGGCCTGGAGCACTTCCGGGCGCCGGCCGTGATTATCCATGCCTTGCGGATCGCGGGAACTGTCGCAGGCCACTTTACCGTCCCCTGCGATTACGGTGATCCTGATTGAGGCGTTGCGCCCCGAATCCCGGCAGAAACCGCCAAGCTCCGGGGAGCCGGTGCCGTCGTAAAGCTCCCTGATGCGGGGCTCCAGAAGCCGCGCCTGGGCCTCCAGGCCGGCAATCTTCTGCTCCAGATAGAGCCTTTTCAGGGAATCCGAACCGTACCAGGCTGTGGTCAGCATGGCCCCGATAATTATCAGGAGATATGCCGGATATAGTTGCCAAATCAGTTTCGAGCTGTACACAATGATCCTATGATAAGCTTGAATCGGTGTCGGCTATGGGCAGGTTAGCCTTTATCAACCTGTTTGCCTGTCCGTGATGCCTCCGCCGCCTTGCCGCCGCCCCGTTGTCGGGCGCGCGCAAGG
>JARGFN010000255.1 GCA_029210665.1 Desulfobulbales bacterium | reverse complement strand
CAGCTCACTTCTTTTTGAACCTATAAAAGTTGCACTTCACTTTTGAATCCGCCGATGGTAAAACCACCGGCGGGCCCGGGCTTATGGCGGTCCTGTTCCTCGGCAACCTGGAGAGGTGCGGCCCTGCTGCCTGCTCAGCCTTTTTCGATCAGTACCGCCCAGGCTCCGTCCTCCAGCCGTCTCTTATCGATAACCCGGTGCCCCTCCTTTTCCGCCGAGCCGGGAACATTGTTGACCGGCGCCCCGTCATCCAGGAAAATTTCCAGGACCTGTCCCGAGCCCAGTTTGGCCAGTTCGACTTTGGTATGGACCAGATTCATCGGGCAGCCGATGCCCCGGCAGTCTTTTACCGCGTCCGCTTTTCTGTTACACATGCCTTTCACCGCTTATCTAGGTTTTCTCTGCATCCTTGAATCATGATGGGTTCGCAAAAAGTCGAAAAATGCTGTCATTTCGAACGCATGTGAGAAATCTTGTTCTTTACACCCGGTTTCTTCGTTGGTCGAAATGACATTATGGCAACCAGACTTTTTGCGTGTTTATCAATAATGACGCCTCAGGAAAAGCCCTCCACGCAGCCGTCACTGATTCAGGATTATTTCAATAGGTTCTTCCGACACTTCCCCTTTCGAAATCAGGAAGGATTTGACCGGGGCCTCCGCCGCCGCCAGGGAAACAATCACAAAACTGAGAGCCGGGTCATGGGCCAGCCTGATATCCTCGGCCGATGGCCGGGGAGGGGTCTCCGGGTGGCTATGATAAACCGCCTTCAGCACCTGGCCGCGCCGCCGCATCTCCTTTACCGCCGCGAACTGTTCCTTCGGTTCCATGCTGAAATGGTCCGCCGCCTGATCAATATTGGTCAGTTCATAATGAGCCGCGACAATATCGTTCTCCATGGCCAGGTAGCCGCAGGCCTCGTTGGGCAGCTCTCGGCGAGCATGGGCGGTTATCGCCTCGATGACGCCTCGTTTGATTTTAAGCATTTTCCTTCCCCCCTCTTCACTCTTTCAAATCACAGAGCGTCTGCGCGGCGTCGCCCAGCTCGGTTATGGTCGGATCCGTCCCGCAGAGCGGGCAGTTTTTCTGTTTACGGAGCTTGATCTTCTTGAAATCCATGCGCTTGGCATCGAAGGTCAGCAGGCTGTCGGTTAGCAGTTCTCCGACCCCGGTGGCAAATTTCAAGACCTCGGTCGCCTGGATAGAGCCGAGCATCCCGGCGATCGCCCCCAGCACCCCGGCCTGGGAACAGGTCGGCACCGCGTCGGGCGGAGGCGGCTCCCGGAAGGTGCAGCGGTAACAGGCCGACTCCCCCGGCACCACGGTCATGGTCTGGCCGTCGAAGCGCAGGATGCCGCCGTGGGAAAAGGGGATGCCCTCCATGACGCAGGCGTCGTTGACGAGAAATTTGGTCGGGAAGTTATCGGTGCCGTCCACCACGAAGTCATAGCCCCGGATCATCTCCCTGATGTTGGCGGCCCGGAGATATTCCCGGTAGGTCACCACCTCTATCTCCGGATTAATGGCCAGCATCTTCTCCCGGGCCGAATCCACTTTGGCGACATCGATATCCTTGACAAAATGGATGATCTGCCTCTGCAAGTTCGAGAGATCGACCTGATCGCAATCGACAATCCCGATTTTGCCGATGCCGGCGGCGGCCAGATAGTAAAGAATCGGGGCCCCGAGACCGCCCGCCCCGACCACGAGGACCTTGGCGGCCATGATCCGGGCCTGGCCCTCCACCCCGACATCCTGCAGTAGAATATGGCGGCTGTATCTTTCCAGTTGCTGCTCGGTAAATTCTTGCATAATCCTTTATCCCTGAAGGCTATTGGGCAATTTCCTGAATCCGTGACGGCTTCGTGGTGAATTTCACTTATCAGTTTGTAATTACATTAGATAATCGTTTTTCCCTGGATTGCCAGG
>JARGFN010000253.1 GCA_029210665.1 Desulfobulbales bacterium | reverse complement strand
TGGAAGGAGAAAAGCTTTAAAATCAGTCATTCCGGCTCCTGGCTTCTGGCTTCTCACCATGAAATGCCATTATGATTCTGAATCATTTTATGACAGCAAATCAATGCCATAAGACAAGTCAAAAATTTGAGTTTATATGTCAGCTGATCGCAAAAGTTCATACTACTATAATCACCGGATGAGTTTAACCATAAAAAAACCGGGCTTACCCGCTAGAAGGTAAGACCGGTTTTTTTAACGGCGGGCTTGGGTTAAATAAAATTCATTCCCCCGGCTCCGTCGATTTCAGATCTTCAGCTCCGCCTTGATCGCATCGACCACTGCGTCGCTTGAGGTGCCGGTGACGGTCTTCAGCAGGCCGGAGTTTTTGTAATAACCGGCCAGGGGCGCGGTTTTCTCGTTATAGGTGTCGAGCCGGTGGCCGATGGCCTCTTCGGTCTCGTCGGCCCGCTGGATGATGGCGCTGCCGCATTTGTCGCACTTGCCTTCGACCTTGGAGGGCATGCTCTTGACGTTGTAAATCGCCTGGCAGTCCGAATTCTCGCAGGTCCGTCTGGTGCAGAGCCGGTCGAAGATCACGTCCCGGGGCACGTCGATATCGACGACCATGTCGAGTTTGATCCCCAGTTTGGTCAGGATTTCGTCAAGGGCCTCGGCCTGGGGAATGGTGCGCGGAAAACCGTCCAGCAGGAAGCCCTTGGCGCAGTCGGGCTCCTGGAGCCGGTTTCCCATGATCCCCATGATCAGGGCATCGGGAACCAGGTCGCCGCGATCCATATAGCCCTGGGCTTCCTTGCCCAATTCGCTGCCGGCCTTGACCGCGCCGCGCAGGATGTCGCCGGTGGAGATCTGGACGGAACCGTCGATTTCGGTCAATCTTTTGGCCACGGTGCCTTTGCCGGCCCCCGGTGCGCCGAGAAGTATGAGTTTCATGATAAAACCTCCTGATATGTTTTTATGGATTCGGTGTCGGTAACTGTTGAAGGGTCGCCAATATAACCTATTTTGGTTCGGGTGCACAGGTAAAAAAAGTAATTTCAGGTTTGGCAATGCAGGGTTAAAAAAAATCATTTCGTAACCGATCGCGGGATAAGCCGCCCATGATTGGCCAATCTCCGAGCCGGTAAGCGATTACAGGGTGGTGGAGATGCAAGGCATCACCCTGCAATGTGTACTGGTGTACATGAGCAGGCTGATAACACAGCAGATTCGGTACCCTGTAATCGCTTACATCATTTCCGCTTTCGCAGGCAGTTCCACAGACCATGGAGAATGCGGACTTCGCGGCTGTCCAGTTCGGTGCGGCCGAAGATCCTCCGGAAGGTGTGGAGGATATGATCGGGATTGTTGTCCTTGAAAAAATCAAGATCCGCCAGGGCCGCGCGCATATGCTCCAGCATGGTTTCCACTTCTGCGGCCGGGGCCGGCAGCCGGTCGGATGGCGGCATCTCGCTTTTCCCGGAGGAGATCCGGTAGATCTCGTAGAGACAGATATTGACCGCCTGGGCCAGGTTCAGCGAGGCCAGTCCGCTGGAGGTCGGGATGGTGATGAAATGGTGGCAGCGGTCGAGCTCCTCGTTGGTCAGCCCCTTGTCCTCGCGGCCGAAAAGCAGGCCGCAGCGGCAGTCGGGATTGCACGAAGATATTCGCTCGGCCGCTTGATCGGGAGTCATGAAGGTCTCCCGGTAGCGCTTGCCGAAACGTCTGGTGGTGCCGAACAGCAGATTGAGATCGGCCACGGCGCTATCCAGATCCGGGAAAACCAGGGCCTGTTCGAGGATATGACCGGCCTTCACCGCCATCAGTTGCGCCGCTTCGCCCAAGTGGTCGGTAAGAGGGTTGACCAGGCGCAGCTCCTCGCAGCCGAAGTTCAGCATGGTCCGGCAGACCGAGCCGATATTCAGGGCGCCCTGGGGTTCGACCAGGATTATGGC
>JARGFN010000252.1 GCA_029210665.1 Desulfobulbales bacterium | reverse complement strand
TTTGGATGAAAACAGCTGGATCTTGACCGACCAGGACGAACAGGAGAACAAGGTTATGAGCGAGAAGATGGTTAAGCAGGATTTTATGATAGTTGTGGCCCTGGTGGCCCTGGTAGTCGGATTTCTGGTTGGCGTGGTGTTCAGCAGCCTGCAATCGGCCAAGGTATCTTCACCGGTCGCCCGGCAGCAGTCGGCGCCGCCTCCGGGGCAGACCGGCAGCGGAATAACTTCGGACCAGGCCAATCAGATCCTTTCCTTTGAGAGGGAAGTCGCGGCAAATCCGGAAAATCTTCAGGCCTGGACCAGTCTCGGCCATATTTATTTCGATACCAATCGGGTAACCAAGGCGATCAACGCCTACAATAAATCCCTGGAATTGGATCCCGACAACGCCAACGTCTGGACCGATCTTGGTGTCATGTATCGCCGCAACAAAGAGCCTTATGAGGCCATAAAGGCCTTCGACCGGGCCATCAGCCTCTCCCCGACCCATGAACAATCCCGGTTCAACAAGGGGGTTGTCATGCTCTATGACCTGAACGACAAGGCCGGGGCCAGGAAGGCCTGGGAAGAACTTTTGACGGTCAATCCGGGCGCCATGACCCCGAACGGCCAGCCGGTCGGGGAGTTAATCGCCACCATCGAGTGATAATTTACGGAAAATTATCGTTCGATGAAACCGGAGACGCCGGGCCGGAGCGGCCTGCATCTCCGGTTTTTTTTATGTCACAGATCCTTGCGGATCGAGATGTGAAAGGCCGCTCCCTCACCATCTTCGAAATCGGCCCATGCCCTGCCGCCGAACTTCTCGGCGATCTCCCTGACGATTGCCAGACCCAGACCCGAGCCGCTTATGTTGCCGGTGTTTTCCCGGCGCGTGAAGATATCGAAAATGTCTTCGCTATCCTCCTTTTTCATGCCGATTCCGTTATCGGTAACCGTGAGGATGTGATGGGTTGCGTCTTCCGCGGAGCCGATGCCGATTTTGCTCAGCTGGCCGCCGCCGTATTTCAAGGCGTTGTCGATGAAGTTTCTCAATACCCGGCTCAGTTCGGTCCGGTCCGCCCTGATCGTCGGAATTGACTCCGGTACCGCCCATTCGATTCCCCGGCTGCTGAATTGCGGTAAAAACTCGTCCTTGATCAGGGCGAGAAGCTTTTTCAGGTCGACCGGTTCGATGCGGCGCGGTAATTCGCGGGTTTTGATGTAGATATTGATATTTTCGACCAGGGAGTTGATCTGTTCTGCTACCCTGACGATTTGAGCGCAGTACATCCTGGCCCTGTCATCCATGCCTTTCCCGTACTTCCTGGTCAGGAGGTTTACCAGGCCGTGCATGCTGGCGGTCGGGCTTTTCAGGTCGTGGATAATCGTGTAGGCGAATTTCTTGATATTCTCGTGGCTCTCTTTTATAGCCTGTTCCGCCCTGAGTTTTTCGGTGATATCCAGGGCGAGGGACAGCACCATTTCGGGATTGCCTTCCGGGTCGGTAAGAACGGAGTTGTTCCATTCGCAGGTAATGGTCCGGCCGTCCCGAATCCTGTTGTCGTTGATGCTTCGTCTGCTCATGGTTCCCTGCAGGAGGGAATCGGTAACCTGCTTCACCTGTCCCTTAGCCTGGTCCACAACCAGAAAATCGAAGAGATTCCGACCGAGGACTTCTGCGGCGGACCAGCCGAACATCCGCTCGGCCGTTTTGTTCCAGTCGGTTATCCGACATTCCCTATCCCAGACCACAAAGGCCAGGGGGGCGGTTTCGTAAATACTCCGGAAGCGTTTTTCGTTCAACTTCAGCTCCCGGAACATCGATTGGTAGGGGCGGGTGAGATTGGTCTCGATCGCGGCTTTGTAAACGAAATAAAAGGAGAGGATCTTGAGGATATGGCCGCTGAAATTGACCAGACCGAAGACACTGATATAGAGGGTGAACGCCAG
>JARGFN010000061.1 GCA_029210665.1 Desulfobulbales bacterium | reverse complement strand
AAAAGCGGACCGCCCGGGTACTCAGAAAGCAAAAGCCTGGACCGAAAAAGCAATAATTGGATATGGTGTTTGAATGCATAAGTAATGAAAACGGGAGCCTCCAGGTGGCGGACAGCTCATAATGAGCTAGGCGGGGTCGAATGAATCGCCCCGAGTCAGACCCGCAAGGAGGCTCCCATGAAAAGTATTTACTACATCGGCCTGGACGTCCACAAAAAAACTATCGCTTACTGCATCAATACTGCCGACGGCACCAAGGTGCGGCAAGGAGTTGTCGCCGCCAAGCGCCAGGCCTTGCGCCAATGGTTGAGCGAATTGCCTGGACCTTGGATGGGCGCCCTGGAGGCGACGATCTTCACCGGCTGGATTTACAATTTCCTTCAGCCCCACGCGGTGGAGCTGAAGGTCGCCCACCCGGAGATGCTCAAGGCGATTACCGCCGCCAAGAAGAAAAACGACCGGGCCGACGCGGAGAAGCTGGCCGACCTGTTGCGGGTTAATCTTTTGCCGGAATGCACCATGATGTCCACGGAGTTGCGGGAACTGCGCCGCATCCTGCGGTACCGGAATCTGGTAGTCCGCACCGCCACGCAGATGAAGAACAAGATGTCCGGCCTGCTGATGGAGGTGGGGGCCACCTACAACAAGCGGAGTTTGCACGGGCGCAGATATTTTAACAACCTCCTGGAAAGGGTCGAGGATGTTCCGGATTCGGTGAAAGAGTTGTTGCTTTTGAGCCGGGGCAACCTGGAGTTGTTCAACGCTGTCCAGAAGAAACTTATCCGCACCCTGCGGGAACAGCCATTGATCAGTGAGCGGGTCAAACTGCTGATGAGCATTGCCGGGGTCGGCGAAATCACGGCCTTGGCCTGGGCTCTGGCGATCGGTGATCCAGCCAGGTTTATCAGCTCACGGGATGCGATCAGCTATTGCGGGCTATGCAGCGCCCAGCGGGAATCGGCCGGCAAGGAACAGCGCGGCCCGATCTCCAAGAAACGCAATAAACACCTGCAGAGCAAACTGATCGAGGCGGCCAAGCTGGCGCCGAACTGGAACCCGCAGCTGGCGGCCTTGCGCGAGAAAGAACTGAAAAAGGGCAACCGCAATCGGGCCACCCTGGCGGTTGCCCGCAAGTTGGTCGAGTACATGCTGGCCGTGGACCGGCGTGGAAAATCTTTCGAGGAGAAACTGGCCGGAGTCGTATAGCAGCTAAGGCCGAGAAATATAACCTTTAACCAAGACGATCTTCCCGCCGGGTCTTGCCATTCCGGGGACTGCGTGAGCCATGCGCTGCACGCCGTTATAGTGTTTCGAGGCCGGCGGGTTGGCCCAAACTCAATCTTCCGTGATGGGGTAATAGCCCCAAAGACGGCAAATGGATGTCCCCGGAATTACAGAATTTGCAGAATTACGCGAATTCATTCCCCGCCAATTCGCCGGAATTCGCTGGAAAAGTGGGGATGGCTAAGCAAAAAGTTCGATATCCAAGGAGTGGGGTGTTTTTTGTGACTGAGGCCATACACATGGTATGCCGAAGGAGCAAAAATACCCCACGACGCAGGAGATCGGAGTTTTTGCGACGCCATCAGTGATTGAAGCGATCCTCGCAGGAGAGCAGCACTTCTTTCTGGGCCTCGGCCAGGACCTGTTTGGCGGCTTCGATGTCCTTGGCGATCTGTTTCGCCAGTTCCTCCGGACCGGAGAATTTCCGTTCATCCCGCAGGAAACGGAGCAGGTTGACCTTGATCGGCTGGCCGTAGATATCCTGGTTGAACCCGAAGATATGGGTCTCGGCCGAGATCCCCTGATCGGGGTCGCCGTCGGCGAAGGTCGGGTTGCGGCCGATGTTTAAAACCCCGCCGTAGCATTTGCCGGCGTAGGTGACCTGGGTCACGTAAACCCCGTGCTTGGGGCAGAGATCCTCCGGGGCGATGCGCAGGTTGGCGGTGGGAAAGCCGATGGTGGCGCCGCCCCGCTGCTTGCCGACCTTGACCTCGCCTCGGATCTGGTAATAGCGACCCAGCAGTTTTTTGACGTCCCGCATTCGCCCTTCCCGGACCAGTTCCCTGATCTTGGAACTGCTGACCAGCATGGAGTCGACATGGTAGGCCTCGACCACGGAGACCTCGAAGCCCTCCCTCGCCCCTTTTCTCTTCAGAAAGGGGATGTCGCCCTCCCTGCCCCGGCCGAAGGCGTAATCGTAGCCGACCACCAGTTCGGTAATCCCGACTTTATCGAGGAGTTCGTCGATGAAGCGGCCGGCCGGGGTGGCGGCCAGCTCTTTGGTGAACGGCAGGACGATCAGGATATCGATGTCGGCCATCTCGATCAATTCGATTTTCTGCTCGGTGGTCGAGATCAGCTTGATGCCGCTCTCCGGCCGGACCACTTGCAGGGGGTGAGGATCAAAGGTGATGGCGACGCTGGTCCCCTTCTGGCGATAGGCCTTGACGATCACCTCGCTGAACAGGAGCTGGTGGCCCAGATGAACCCCGTCAAAGTTGCCGATGGTCACAAAGGGCTTCGCCGGTTTGGCGGGTATTTCATCGAGACTTCGATATAGCTTCATGATTTTGGCAATCCTACCGGCTAAGTGAATTCCGCGCCGCATAAAAAAGCGGCAAATCGCTAAATAAAAAACCTTGACAAAGAGACCGGGAAATATTTAAAGTCGCTTCTCGATGTGCCGAAGTGGCGGAATTGGTAGACGCGCTAGGTTCAGGGTCTAGTGGGGGTTTCCCCGTGGAGGTTCAAGTCCTCTCTTCGGCACCATCGATCCCTTTTTTCTCTATTCCCCGATTTATTCCATATTTTCCAAGTCTGCTTGCGATTAAGCGTTTACATGCTTACCATGGGTTATTCGCAGGCCTGGAACGGCATGGTTTTTCCCCACCCGGTTATAACCGCACCACGCCCAGGCCGATTCTTTAACTGGCTTTTCGGTTAATGTCAAGGCGGCCAACGGCGGCGGCCGGCCGGGAGGCAATGCCCGTTTCAGCCCCGGATGGCGGTGCCGACTTGGACAGCTCCAGCAATCAATATGTAACGGCGGCAACAACGCCTGATCGCCACCAGGCCGAACTCTGGACCCTGGTGCTGCTTTCGGCGGGGATCGCCAACCTTACCGAATACCACGACCGGGATTATGCGGTCATGGTCGAAGCAGCCCAGGCCGAACGGGCCGCGCTGGAGATTGAGCATTACGAAATAGAGAACCGGAACTGGCCGGCGCCGAAAACTCCGATGCCGGCTGAAACAGGCGAAAAGACAAGGCCGCCGACCGTGTTGCTGATGGGAGCGCTGCTGGTCTTCCACATGGTGACCGGGCCGTTCTCTGCGAGCAGCGAATGGTTCAGTCGGGGCGCCGTCGATTCCCGGGCCATTCTCGAAGGCGGCGAGTGGTGGCGATTGATTACCGCCCTGACCCTGCATTCCGGGCCCGGCCACCTGCTGGGCAATCTCTTTATCGGCGGCGTGATCATCCACTACCTGTGCAGGATGTTCGGCACCGGTCTGGCCTGGTTCATGTTGGTCTTGACCGGGACGGTCGCCAACTTCATCAATGTCGCGGCCCGGGGGCCCGGCCATATCTCGGTCGGTTTCTCGACCGCGGTTTTCGCGGCGGTCGGTTTGCTCTGCGGCGGGCAGATAAAATCGACCAATCTGCGCTCGATCCTGTTGCCGCTGGGGGCCGGGGTATCCCTCTTGGCCATGCTCGGCTCCTCGGGAGAGCGGACCGATCTGGGCGCCCATCTCTGGGGTCTGGTGGTCGGCCTGCTCTTCGGCGCGGCCTGGCGCCGGCCGGAAAATGTTTTGCGTTCATGGGCATGGCCGGGTAAGCAAACCGCCCTTCTCACCTTTGCCCTGCTGACGGTCTGGTTCGCCTGGGCCAGGGCTTTGGCGAACTGAAAAAATAACTTGTAATGACCGGGGAAATTTGCGAAGGTTGTTCGTAAGAACGATAAAACCAACTTAAAAAGGTTAGATAAAATGGCATGGGAAGACGAGCAGGACCCTTGGGGTAAAAAGAAAGGACCGCAGACCCCCGAAGAGTTTATCGCGGTATTGATTCAGAAGGTCAAGGAAGCTTTCAGCGGCGGCGGGTCCGGCGGCGAGGGCGGTTCCGGCCGCCCGTCTTCGGCCGGCCCCGGGCTTGGCAAGATTGGTCTGGTTATCGGCGTGATCCTGCTGATCAGCGTGGCCGGTTCCGCCTTTTTTACCGTGAACCCCGGCGAGGAAGGGGTCGTTCTCCGTTTCGGCAGATATCTGAAGGCCGTCGGGCCGGGGCTCAACTTCAAGATCCCGCTGGTCGACGTTGTGACCAAGGTCGATGTGAAGACGGTCCGCAAGGAAGAGTTCGGCTTCAGGACCCTGCGGTCCGCGCAGCGCACCCAGTATGACAAGCGGGGCTACGACAATGAGTCCCTGATGCTGACCGGCGATAAAAACGTCATCGATTTCGAGTGGATCGTCCAATACAAGATCAAGGATCCGTTCAACTATCTTTTCAAGGTTAAAAATATCACGGAAGCGGTCCGGGATATTTCGGAAACCAGCATTCGGCAAAGCGTCGGCAATATGGACTTCGACTATATCCTCGGCAATCGCCAACTGCTGGCGGATTCGACCACCAAGAACATGCAGGAAATTCTGGACCGCTACGAGAGCGGGGTCTATGTCGTCAAGGTCCAGTTGCAGGATGTCAATCCCCCCGATGCGGTGAAACCGGCCTTCAACGAGGTTAACGAGGCCGATCAGGATATGAAGCGGCTGGTCAACGAGGCAGAAGAGAACTATAACCGCGAGATCCCCCGGGCCCGCGGCCGGGCCAAGCAGGTACTGGAAGAGGCCCAGGGCTATGCCGTCCAGCGGGTCAACAAGGCCGAGGGGGAGACTTCCCGGTTTCTGGATATCCTGAAGGAGTACACGCGCTCCCGGGATGTCACCCGCAAGAGAATGTACCTGGAAACCATGCAGGATGTCCTCCCCAAGGTTGACGAAGTCTTTATCGTCGATGAGGGACAGAAGGGAATCCTGCCGCTGCTGAACCTGAATAAAAGCAATAAATAAGTTGCCGAACACTCAACCAACAGGTGCTTAATCGTGAATTCCTTTATCAGAACAATCTTGATAATCGCCGTAGTCTCCCTGGCTATCGTGACCTGGGACGGCTTCTACATCCTGCCCGAAGGCAAACAGGCGGTGATAACCCAGTTCGGCAAACCGGTGGGAAGGCCGATCACCGAAGCCGGTTTTCATCTAAAAACCCCCTTTATCCAGACCATCAACCTGTTCGAGAAAAAGATCATGATCTGGGACGGCGATCCCAATCAGGTGCCCACCAACGACAAGACCTATGTCTTCCTCGACATCACGGCCCGCTGGCGGATAGTCGACGCCCTGACCTTCATGCAGGCTGTCAACACCGAGAGCCGGGCCCAGACAATCCTCGACGATATTCTGGACGGCACGGTCCGCGATCATGTCAACAAGAACGACCTGGTGGAGATCATCAGAAGCTCCGATTATTCGCCGATAACCATGGCCGGCGGTAACCCCGAGGAGGCCAGGGAACTGGTAAAACTCGGCCGGGACAAGATAGCCGAACTCATTCATAAAACCGCCTCCGAGGTTACCCTGCAATACGGCATCGAACTGGTCGACGTGATGTTCAAGCGGGTCAACTACATCGAATCGGTGCGGCTCAAGGTTTACGAGCGTATGATTTCGGAGCGCAAAAGAATTGCCGCCGAGAAAAGGTCGATGGGCGAAGGCGAGAAGGCCGAGATTCTCGGCAAGGTCAACCGCGAACTGAAGGAAATAAACTCGGCCGCCAATCGCGAGGCGGAAGGAATCAAGGGGCGTGCCGATGCCGAAGCCGCCAGAATCTACGCCGATGCCTACAATAAAGACCCCGAGTTCTACGCCTTCTGGAAGAGTCTGGAGATATACGCGAATGCGATCGGCAAGAACACCCGGATGATCCTCTCTTCCGATACCGAGTTTTACAAGTTTATCGAGAGCAGCAAGTAGGAACCGTTTCAATGATTGAAAAAGGCCCGCCGTCCGATGGATTCGGACGGCGGGCCTTTTTTTTGGGCATGACCTGGAAGACGGAAGCCGGAAGACAGGGATGGGTAATCGCTTAGCGGTCTTCGGTCAGAAAGGAGGGCCGATGCTCCGCCGCGGAATAGGGCACCCGGCCCGCATCTTCGAGTCTGGCCAGCAGTTCATCCAGATGGGAATCCCGGCTCAGCTGCTCGCGGCCGGTCTTTATGAAGCGGCATTCGCAGTTGGTCAGCTGGCCGTCGCACCATGGGCAGATCTCCACCGGACAGCCGAAGGCGTGAAACTCGCCGTCGCCGGTACCGCAGACCGGACAGAGATCCCGGGAATCGTTCATCGGGATATGCTCATCCAATTCGGCCGGATCGCCGACCGCTTCCCGGAAATGATCGTCATCCCGCCAGCCGAAAAATTCGAGAAGATCCTGTTCTTCGATCCCGGCGCTGAACGGACCGAGCAACGTCGTCGATTCGCGGGTGGCCAGATAAAGGTAGGTGCTGTAAAGGGTGGTGACGCAAAACAGGAAAACGCCGTGGCGCCTGGCCACCCGGCTTATTCCGGTTATCCCGTCCTCCCGGGCGTCGGGCAGATAGCTGTAGAAATGGTGGAAGACATTCATGGCGATTGCGTCGCCGGCGTATCCCTCCAGAACCTCCTTGAGCGCCTCCGATTCTTCTTCGGGGGCACTGTAATCAATGAGAAGATAGATCTCATTAATCAGATCGGCGAGAGTAGTAATCGGTTGGGTCTCCATGTCATTAAACCTGTAACCTGAATCCGTGACGGCTTAGCGGGGGATTTTGCTTTATGCCCTGTGGGTGTACCATCAGTATTATCAACATCGTTGCCGCCTTGCATCTGCACCGTTCTCGAACGCTCACGGATTCAGGTGTATGGATCGGTCGCGGATAAATTTCCGGGAGATGGCCGCCGCCCACCGCCCGGTTTCCCCGGCGATATCCTTGGCCTGGGTAAGGGCGGTAACCACGGCTATCCTTCCGGCGCCGTTAGCGGTCAACTCGTCGATATGGTTGAACTTGATGCCGCCCATTACGGTAAAGGGCAGGCTGGAGGCGGCGGCATAGCTCTTGATCGCCCCGATGCCGATGAATTCGCTGAGGCCCGCTTTGGTTTCGGTTTCAAACAGCGGGCCGATATTGTAATAGGAGGCGCCCCGCGATTGCGCCGAAGCGGCCTGTTCCCTGGTGTTGGCCGAGACGCCGATGATCATTTCCGGGGCCAGCCGGCGGGCGGCCGCGGCGGGGATGTCGGAGTTGCCCAGGTGGACGCCGTCGGCGCCGGCGAGGATGGCTATATCCAGGCGGTTATTGACAAGGAAAAGGGCGCCGGCCTCGGTGGTTCGGCGTCGGAAGATCAGGGCCTTTTCGTAAAGGGTCCGGTCATCCGATTCCTTGTCGCGGAGCTGGACTATCCTGGCGCCGCCGCTCAGCACGCCGTCCAGCCATTCGAGATCGGTACGGCCGTTGGCGAGTTTTTCGCATGACACCGGGTAAACGGTGACCCGGTCGATGAAAAACTCCATTCTTTCCGCCAGCGTTCTGTGCATGTTCCTGAATCCTGATTACAAATCGGGGGTATGCAAGCCGAATTTGCCTTATTTTGCAAACTTGCCAAACCCCGGGGTTCGAGATATAATAACAGATTGCTCATCAACTTTCACCCGCTGCTTTCATTCGCGGCCCGGTTACCTGATGGGTGTTATTCCGTGGCCGGACCCTTGCTTTGCAATTTACAAAATAAACAGTAATCAAAAAAAACGGGAAGTTTCATGTCTGAAAAATACACCATTTGCGGAAAGGCGGAGTTAAGGGTCGGCGATCAGCTTATCACCCTGCCCATCATTGAGGGGACCGAAGGCGAGCGGGCGATCGATATCCGCAAATTAAGAAGCGAAACCGGGCTGATCACCCTGGACAACGGTTATATGAATACCGGCTCCTGCACCAGCGATATAACCTTTCTGGACGGTGAAAAAAGCGCGCTCCACTACCGGGGCTATTCGATTGAGGACCTGGCCGACCAATGCTCCTTTGTCGAAGTGGCCTACCTCCTGATCCACGGCAAGCTCCCCACCAAGGTGGAACTCGACGGCTTCAAGCGGCAGCTCAACGATCACTCCATCCTCCATGAGGACATGATTCATTTTTTCGATCGATTCCCGCCCGCCGCTTCGCCGATGTCGATTCTCTCGTCGATGGTCAACAGCCTCCATAATTTCTACCCCGAGATGGATGACCCGCTGGAGACCCTGAACATCACGGCGGCCCGGCTTCTTTCCAAGGTCCGGACCATCGCCGCCTTTTCCTACAAAAAGTCGAACGGCTATCCCCTGGTCTATCCGCGCTTCAATCTCTCTTACTGCGCCAATTTCCTGAACATGATGTTCGACTCGCCGGTCCTGCCCTATCTGGTCAATGACGTGGTAGTCGACGCCCTCAACAAGCTGCTGATCCTCCACGGCGACCATGAACAGAACTGCTCGACGGCCACGGTCAGGATGGTCGGCAGCGCCCGGGTCAATGTATACGCCTCGATTTCGGCCGGGATCAACGCCCTGTGGGGTCCCTTGCACGGGGGGGCCAACCAGGCGGTCATGGAAATGCTTGAACAGATCCATCAAGACGGGGGAAATTACCGGAAATTCATCGACAAGGCCAAGGATCCCGCCGATCCCTTCCGCCTGGTCGGCTTCGGCCATCGGGTTTACAAGAGCCACGATCCCCGCTGCCGGATCATCAAGAAGGCCTGCGACGATGTTCTAAAATCCCTCCATATGGAAGACGACCCCCTGCTGGCCATCGCCAAGGAACTCGAAGAGGTCGCCTTAAGCGACGATTATTTCATCGCAAGGCGGCTCTATCCGAATGTCGATTTCTACAGCGGCATTATTTACCGGGCGATCGGCATTCCGACCAACATGTTCACCGTGATGTTCGCCCTGGGCCGCCTGCCCGGCTGGATCGCGCACTGGGAAGAGATGTGGAAGAGCCCCGACGCCAGGATCAGCCGGCCACGGCAGATCTATACGGGTCCCCTCCTGCGGAAATTCGTTCCCATCGAGGAGAGAGAATAGCCTCTCAGCAATTTCCGAAAAGGGGTGACGCTGAGCTGATCCGACCACCACTCCTTTTCGGTTTTTTCCCGGTCTTCCGCAACCGGTTCATGCACCATTTTTCCGGCTTTGCATGACGATTCCGGTGGAATACACGGGCTAATTAGCCGGCGGCCAAGGGTCTGGTTGACTATCCCTTGACGCTATGTTAGAAAAATCTTTTCCTTAAAAATGAGTACTATGATATTGCCGTTGAACGGCAGGTAAATTTCAGGAGAACAAAGTGCGAACAGATATCGTGCACATAGGGGCCGGCGAACTCACCTATGAGATCAGGAACATCGTCATTGTCGGTGAAAAACTGAGAAGTCTGGGAATCAAAACCTACTGGGAGAATATCGGCGACCCGGTGGCCAAGGGCGAAAAGATTCCGCTCTGGATGAAAGAGATTGTGGCCGATTGCGCCATGCAGGACGCTTCGTATTGCTACTGCCCGACCAAGGGCATTCTGGCGACCAGGGAGTTTATCGCCGCCGAGGTCAACAAGCGCGGCGGGGTCCGGATCACCGCCGAGGACATCATCTTCTTCAACGGTCTCGGCGACGCGATCAACAAGATTTTCAGCCTGCTCAAAAGAACGGCCCGGGTGGTGGTCCCCTCGCCCAGCTACACCACCCATTCCTCGGCCGAGGCCGCCCACGCCGGCGACCGGCCGGTGACCTATCGGCTCGATCCGGACAATTACTGGTATCCCGACCTCGACGATTTGGAGAAACGGATCAAATACAATCCGGCGGTGTGCGGCATCCTGATCATCAATCCCGACAATCCGACCGGGGCGGTTTATCCGGAGGAGATCCTGCGGGGCATGGTGGAACTGGCCCGGCGCTACAAACTCTTCATCATCTGCGACGAGGTCTATCAGAACATAATCTATAACGGCGCCACCACCAAACCCCTTTCCGCCGTGATCGGCGACGTGCCGGCGATCTGCATGCGCGGCATCTCGAAGGAGATGCCCTGGCCCGGCTCCCGCTGCGGCTGGATCGAAATCTACAACGGCGACAAGGACGAGATGTTCCAGCGCTATGTGGCCTCGATTCTTAACGCCAAGATGCTCGAGGTCTGCTCCACCACCCTGCCCCAGATGGCGCTGCCCCGGGTGATCAGCCATCCCGAATACGCCAACTACCTCAAGGAGCGGATCAGCCGTTATGAGAAATTTTCCAACATCGCCTACGACTGCCTGAAAAAAGTCGACGGCCTGATCACCAACCGGACCAACGGCGCTTTTTACATGAGCGTCGCCTTCCGGGACGGAATCCTGAATGACCGCCAGACCCTGCCGATCGAAAGCGATCAGGTCAGGACCCATGTCGAGGGGTTGGTCAATCAGCCCGGCGTCGAACTTGATAAACGATTCGTCTACTATCTGCTTGGCTCCACCGGCATCTGCGTGGTGCCGCTTTCCTCTTTCGCCACTACCATGCAAGGCTTCCGGACCACCATTCTCGAAATAGACGAGGACAAATTCCGGACAATCTTCCGGAACATGGCCGATTCGATTAAAAGTTATATAGCCTCGGCCTGATCTTCCCCCGCCTTTCCAAGGCGAAAAAAACAGACCTATTACCCCTTTGCCTGATCGTTTCAGTTTGTGATAGACTCGGGCAACGGGGTTTTTTTATGGAGATTTGCCGGAATGGTTCTCCCCGCGGACTCCCCGGCCGTCCGTCTCGGCAACCAGCCCGGTTTTTATGCGAAATACTTGAGCAATTAGCTTGCCGCCTTCTTGACATCAAGGGTGGCCATACTTATTTTTGCTGACGGTTCCGGCCGGGTACGCCGGAGCACGGCGGATATGGGCAGGGATAGCGCCGGGCCGAATTGCGATTTACCGGATAATATTCGACCTGCCGGTCAGGTTTTAAACTCGGGAGATCAGTGTGGGAAAAAAGAAAAAAGGATCGGAAGAGACCGTTGCCGATCTGGAACGGCAAGAACCCGCCGAAGAGGCTGAAGTAGCGGCCGAGGGCGGGCGGCAGGAAGAGCGGGAAGAAGATCCGGCCGCCGCTCTTGAGAAAGTTCGGGAAGAGGCAAGAGAGGCCCGGGATCAACTGCTAAGAATGGCCGCCGATTTCGAAAATCAGAAAAAACGGTTGCAGCGCGAAAAGGAAGCGGCCCTTAAATATGCCGAGGAAAATCTGATCAGGGAGATCCTTCCCAGTATCGACAACCTCGAAAGGGCAATGAATCAGGATCGCAATAGCGATGATTTCGGCAAACAGCTTCTCGAAGGGGTAAAGCTAACCCGCGCGGGTCTGCTGGAATCCCTCGCAAAGGTCGGCCTTAAGCCGCTTGACAGTGTGGGTGAACCGTTCGACCCGAATTACCACGAGGCCCTGGCCATGGAGTCCAGCCGGGAAGTGCCGGAACAGCGGGTCAAGGCGGAGTTCGAAAAGGGATACATGTTCAAGGACCGGCTGCTGCGGGCGGCCAAGGTGATAGTATCCAAGGGAGATGTTGAGGAGTGATCCCGAATCCCTACTAATAAGGACCATCAAGTATATTAAAGGAGCCAAGATATGGGTAAAATTATTGGAATAGATCTGGGAACAACCAATTCCTGCGTTGCGGTCATGGAGGGTAACGACCCGAAGGTTATAACCAACGTCGAGGGTAATCGCACCACCCCGTCGGTCGTCGCCTTCAGCGATGCCGGCGAGCGGCTGGTCGGTCAGGTGGCCAAGCGGCAGGCGGTAACTAATCCCCACAAGACCCTGTTTGCGATCAAGCGCCTGATCGGGCGCAAATTTACCGATGCCGAAGTCAAGAAGAGTATCGAGATCAGCCCGTTCAAGATCGTCAAGGGTAAGGATAACGACGCGGTTGTCGAGGTGGACGGCACAAATTACAGCGCCCCCGAAATATCGGCAATGATCCTCGGTAAAATGAAGAAGACCGCCGAGGAGTATCTCGGCGAGGAAGTCACCGATGCCGTTATCACCGTGCCGGCATATTTCAACGACAGCCAGCGCCAGGCCACCAAGGATGCCGGGCGCATCGCCGGCTTAAACGTCCAGAGGATCATCAACGAGCCCACCGCGGCCGCCCTGGCCTATGGCCTGGACAAGAAAGGCGAGGAAAAGATCGCGGTATTCGATCTCGGCGGCGGCACCTTCGATGTTTCGGTCCTGGAGATCGGCGAGGGGGTTTTCGAAGTCAAGTCGACCCACGGCGACACCTTCCTGGGCGGCGAGGATTTCGATATGCGAATCGTCAACTGGCTGGCCGACGAATTCAAACGCGATCAGGGCATCGATCTGCGTCAGGACAAGATGGCCCTGCAACGTCTCAAGGAGGAAGCGGAAAAGGCCAAGATGGAACTTTCCACCGCGGTGGAGACCAATATCAACCTGCCCTTCATCACCGCCGATTCATCGGGACCCAAACATCTCAACATCAAGTTGAGCCGCTCCAAGCTGGAAAACCTGGTCGAGGACCTGATCGAGCGGACCACCGGCCCCTGCGTGACCGCCCTGAAGGATGCCGGACTCAAAGCTTCCGATATCGACGAGGTTATCCTGGTCGGCGGCATGACCAGAATGCCCAAAGTCCAGGAAAAGGTCAAGGAGATCTTCGGCAAGGAGGCCCACAAGGGGGTGAACCCGGATGAAGTTGTGGCGATCGGCGCCGCGATCCAGGGCGGCGTTCTCCAGGGCGACGTCAAAGACGTCCTGCTTCTCGATGTTACGCCGTTGTCCCTTGGGATCGAGACCCTGGGCGGGGTCTGCACCAAATTGATCGAAAAAAACACCACTATTCCGACCAAGAAGAGCCAGATATTTTCGACGGCGGCGGACAATCAGCCCGCGGTCTCCATCCATGTTCTTCAGGGTGAACGGGAAATGGCCAGTAACAATAAATCGATCGGCCGTTTCGAACTGGCCGATATCCCGCCGGCGCCGCGCGGGGTGCCGCAGATCGAGGTATCCTTCGATCTGGACGCCAACGGGATTCTACACGTCTCGGCAAAGGACCTCGGGACCGGCAAGGAGCAGTCGATCAGGATCACCGCCTCCAGCGGTCTTTCGGAGGACGAGATCAAGAAGATGCAGCAGGACGCCGAGGCCCATGCCGACGAAGACAAGAAACGCAAGGAGCAGGTGGAAACCAGGAATCAGGCCGACGCCATGATTTACTCCACCGAAAAGAGTCTGCGCGATCTCGACGACAAGGTTGATGCCGAAACCAAGACCAAGGTGGAGGAGGAGATCAAGAACCTCAAGAAAAAATTGGAAGGCGACGATACCGAAGCCATCAAGCAGGGAATCGAGTCTCTGACCCAGGTTTCTCACAAGCTGGCGGAGATGATGTATTCCAAGGCCGCCGGCGAACAGCCGGGCGGCAGCGAAACCGGCGGTGAGGCGGGCAAGAAGGATGACGACGATGATGTCGTCGACGCCGATTACGAGGAAGTAAAATAACGGGCGCCGCGGTTCCGGGCAAATCCCAGGGGGTGCAGAAAAAGGTTGCCTGCACCCCCCTTTTTTTTTAACATCATCACCCTTATACCCACAGGGCATAAGTTTCGTACGAGCAGACAAGCTGCTCAACTCAGC
>JARGFN010000060.1 GCA_029210665.1 Desulfobulbales bacterium | reverse complement strand
ATCGTTGCCGCCTTGCATCTGCACCGTTCTCGAACGCTCACGGATTCAGGTTTTTTAGAAAAAGGGGGCCCGCTTCCCCGATCTAATGTTCGAAAGAACAGCGGTTTGTCCGTCCCAAACCAAGCAAGCGCCCCGACCGGCTCAGCGGGGAAAGGCCGCCGCAATCCCGCCGTCAACCGGCAAAGTGGCGCCGGTGGTCGGGGTCTGTCCGGAGGCAAAAAAGACCACCGCCCGGCCGACATCGTCGGCGCTGACCGCGGCCTTCAGGAGATTGCGCTGCCGATAGTATTCCTTGAGGCCTTCGGGATCGAGGTTGCGCGACTTCATCCGGTCCGGACCCACCACCTCCCAGAGTCCCGAGGAAACCCCCTCGTCGTCGAAAATGGCGTCGGCATTGATCATGTTGACCCGGACGCCGAACTCGGCCAGTTCTAGGGCGGCGATCTTGCCCAGCTGATGGGCGCCGGCCTTGGCGGAACTGTAAGCGCCGAAGGCCGCGCCGGGATCGAAGACATTCTTTGAACTGTTGATGACGATATTGCCGCCCATGCCCTGTCGACGAAAGATCGGGGTCGCCGCCTTGATCACCTGGAATACCCCTTTGAGATTGACCTCGATAACCCGATCGAACTTGTCCTCGGCCAGATCTTCAAGGCGGGCGACATGGGCCACCCCGGCGTTGGGCACCAGGATATCGAGGCCGCCACTCTCCGCAACGATTACCCCGAGGCCAACGCCGACCGAGACGGCATCGGTGACATCCATCACCAGGGGGCGGACCATTCGGCCGCCGAACTGCTCGGCCAGTTTACCGGCGGCGATCTTGAGCCGCGCCTCGCTGATATCGCTCAGATAGACCAGCGCTCCAGCTTTCAGGAGCTGCCGGCCGATCCCCATGGCGATGGCCCCGCCGCCGCCGGTTACCAGCGCCGTCCTGCCCCGCAGGGATGGCGGGGCGCCGTGGCCGAGCTTGGCCTGCTCAAGGCTCCAGTATTCCATGTCGAAAATTGCTGACTCGGCAAGCTCCCGGAAAGCCCCGACCGCCGCCGCCCCGACCTTGGCCCGGACCGTGTGTTCGGCAATATCGGCGGCGATCCCGGCCGCCTTGGGATCGCCGCCCGCCCCGATAATGCCCAGGCCGCGAACCATAATCACCCGAGGCATCCCGTCGAGACGGATCTTGTCGGCCTGTTTGGCCGCCGCCTGGGTTTTGAAATAGCGGAGATAACGTTGCCGGTAAGCATCGACGGCGCGGTTGATCAGAGCAGCGATCTCCAGCTCATCATGGCAACCGGTGAAATCGAGAAAAAGGGGATAGTTCTTGGTGCGGATCACATGATCGGGGGTCAGCACCCCGGAGACCAGGAGCTTCTCGGCATCGGACCGGGCCAGAACGGCCAACAACCCGGCGTCACCGCGCAGATCGAAACTGAAATGCATCGGCGTTGCGCCGACATCGACCCGGCTCAGGGCGCCGCGCAACAGCGGCAAGACCACGCCGGCATCCGGAGCGGCAACGGTTTCGGCCTTGGCCGGCATGACTTTGGCGGCGATATACGCCTCGGCCCTGCTCACATAATCGATCATCCGCTCATAGGCGGTCCGGGCCTCGTCCCCGAAAGTGAAGATCCCGTGATTCATCAGGATGATCGCCTCGACCGCCGGGTTTTTTTCATAAAGCTCGGCCATGGCCAGGGCGAGGGGAAAGCCCGGCATGATGAAGGGCAGGACCGCGATCCGGTCGCCCAGGGCCTCGGCCAGCAGCCGCTCCGCCTCGGGCTGATTGGTCAGGGTGACGATGGCGTCGGCATGGGTGTGATCGATGAATTTCGGCGGCAGGAAGGCGTGGACCAGGGTCTCGATGGACGGAGTCGGCGCCGAGGCGTCGAGAAGATGGGTCCGGAACTGGTTGACCATCTCTTCATCGCCGAGACTCCGTAAGACCCGAAGTTTTCTCAGATAGGCAAGATCAAGGGCGGGCAGGCCCGGCGGTTCGATCTCACCGAGGTCCCAGCCGCTGCCCTTGACGCAGATCACCTCCATCTTCTCGCCGAGAATATCGGTCATCGCGGTCTTGACCGAGGTATTGCCACCGCCGTGCAGGACGAGATCGGCTTCCGCCCCGATCAATCTTGAGGTGTAGACCCGCAGGGCCAGATCGGCCGGACAGTCCGGATATTTCTCGATATGACGATGGGCTTCGCTGTCGTTATAAAGGTTTTCCATCTTGCCGAAACTCCTTCCTTTCGTTGATTAAATCCTTGAATCTAACCCCGGCCCGGCCTCTTTCGGCCGCGGGCCGGATCTTTTCCGTAAACAAATCAAACCAGGCAATAAACATACAAAACATAGGCAGCCAGCAAGGCCAGCCCGGTGAGACGGTCGAGCCGATGGCGGAAATAGAGGAGCGGCGCCAGCACCGCGGCGAACAGGATCATTACCGGCAGGTCCCGGCTCAGCAGTTCGCCGCCCATCCGGAATGGGGTGATCATCGCCGTGCCGGCCATGACCATCATCAGGTTGAACATGTTGCTGCCGATAATGTTGCCGACCAGAATATCGCTCTCCCGCCGCCGGACCGCCGACAACGAGGAAGCCAGTTCCGGCAGGGAAGTGCCGATCGCCGCCACGGTAAGGCCGACCACCAGTTCGGACACCTTGAGATGCCGGGCCACATCGACCGCCCCGTCGATAAAAAGATCCGAACCGAAGGCCAGGAGCAGCAGGCCGCCGATCTGCAGAGCGAAAATCTTGATCTGCGGCTCGTTCCGCGCAACCTTGCCGGCAAGCAGGTCATTCACGACGATATTGTTCCTGCCCCGGCAGGCGCTGATCGTATACCAGACCAGCCCGGCAATAAAGAGCACCGCCAATATCCGGGAAAAAACGCCGTGCCAGGCAATCAGGTAGACCAGGACGCTGACCAGGATGACCAGGAAAAGTTCCCGGCGAATACTCTCGAACCTAACCGGCAAGCTCCTGCACAGGGCGGAGATTGCGAGAACCAAGCCGATGTTGGCGATATTGCTGCCGACCACGTTGCCGATCATGATATCGACATGGTCGTGCAAGGCGGCGTTGAGGCTGACGAACAGCTCGGGGGTGGAAGTGCCGAAGGCGACGATGGTCAGGCCGACCACCATCGGCCGCATCCCGTGCCGCAAGGCGAATCTGGAGGCCCCGGCGACCAGGCTCTCGCCGCCGGCGACCAGCAATGTCAAGCCAGCGAGCAGGGCCAGCATGGACAAGGTCAGGTTTGCAAAATTAGGATCGGCGTGCATTATCAAGCCCCGGAACGGCCGGCTTTACCCCGGCGGTTATCGACAATGGTTAAAATTCTTAAATTCAGCCCAGGACAAAGTCATGAGGATGCTCTTTCAGGGCTTGTTGCGCAAGCTTTTTCAACTCTTTTCTTATCCCGGGCATCGGCACCAGGGGGGGGAAAAGCGGCAGATGGCTCTCCACCGGCGCCGGAGGGAGGACCTCCATCTTTTCCTTGAGAATCCTGGCGCCGCCGACCGGGAGCGGCGCGGCCAGCATCTCATTGCCCTGCCCGTCGAGACTGCGCAAAAAACCGAGGATGGTGTCGATATCGTTTTTCCGGTAAAACAGCTCGATCTCCTCCTTGATCAATTCCCGCTCCTCCAGAAGTTCGCCGAATTTTTCCCGGTAGCGACCGACATGGTCGACCAGCAATTCGTAACAGCCGAGGAGCAGCCGGGTAAAACGACCGGACCTGGTCAACCCCCCGGCCTTGATCCCGGCGAAGATCTTGGCCCGGATAGTCGGCGAGCTGACCACGTACTCATCATAAAAAAGCGCCTCTTCCAGACCGCTTATCGCCAGAAAACGGTCGATCAGCCGCCGATCCTTCAGCATCGTGTAAATCCTGACCAGATCAATGCAAACCGTCTGCTCGACCGTAATGGTCTGGCGCCGAATCGCCTTGGCCAGGGCCGCCTTATCCTCTTCAATAAGCTTGCGGAAACCGAAATAGCGCTCCGCCATCTCCTTTCTGATCTCGTAGGTCATGACCTTGGAGATGTCGATATCCATAGCTGCTTTATCCGGCGTTTAATGTTATCCTGTCTTCTTAGGATCAGGGGAAAGAAGCGGCCGCGGGGGAAAATCCGCCGGGTGATACCGGCGGCGCCAACCCCCCGCCTTTTTTTCTTGACACTCTACCCTTTTTGGATACAAAAATGCAATTACTCCGGCGGTTGCCGGTCGATAAATCTCTATGCAATATCGTGATCGATGATACCATTCAAGGACAAGGATGACTCGGTGCGGCTGGTCAAGGAGGCCGCCGACATTGTCGAGATAATCGGCGAGCATGTCAACCTGAAGAAAGCCGGGGCCAACTACAAGGGGCGCTGCCCGTTCCACAGCGAGAAGACCCCCTCCTTCACGGTCAATCGGGCCCGGGGCTCATTTCACTGTTTCGGCTGCAACGAGGGCGGCGACATCTTCTCCTTTTATATGAAGTACCACAATGCGACTTTTCCGGAGGCGTTGAAGGGCCTCGCCAAACGCTACGGCGTGGCCCTGCCGGAAAAACCGCTCTCCCACGCCGACCAGGCCCGTGCCCAGCTGAGATCGGGACTTTACGAGGTCCTGGAAAGAAGCGGCGTTGTCTTCCATGAGATTCTGCTTGGCGATCCATGCGGCGCTCCGGCCCGCGAATATCTGGCGAGCCGAAATATCCCGGACGGGATTATCCGCAAATTCAGACTCGGCTACGCGCCGGACAGCTGGAATTTCCTGACCGACAAGATTACCGACCCCAAACAGCGGGAGCTGGCCGCCGAAGCCGGCCTGATCGTAAAAAAAGAACGGGGCGGCTTTTACGACCGTTTCCGGGACCGGCTGCTCTGCCCGATTACCGACATGACCGGCCAGATCGCCGGCTTCAGCGGCCGAATTCTGGGGGACGGCCAACCCAAGTACATGAACTCTCCGGAAAATCCGGTCTTCGACAAGGGGCGCCTGCTATTCGGCCTTTTCCAGAACCGGGAGTCAATCCGCAAACGCGGTCTCTGTCTGCTGGTAGAGGGCAATTTCGATCTGCTCGCCCTGGTGGCCGGCGGCCTTGATTATGCGGCGGCCCCTCTGGGCACGGCCTTGACCAGGGCCCAGGTCAGATCCCTTAAAGGTTACGCCAATGAAGTGATCATCCTGTTCGACGGCGATGAGGCGGGGCTCAAGGCGGCGATGCGCGGCGTCCCTCTTTTTCTGTCCGAGCAGGTGGCGGCCCGGGTATGCACCCTGCCCAAGGGCCATGATCCGGACACCTTCCTCGGCGAATACGGCCGCGCCAGTCTTGAAATAAAACTGCAGGAAGCGACCTCCCTGCCGGAGTTCGTCTTTGCGCAACTGACCGAAAAATACGGGCTCGGCCTGGAGGGCAAGACGAAAATCGCCGCGGAACTGCATGGCATCGCCAGGGAACTGGGCGATAACCAACTCCAAAAGGACATCTTCATTGCCCACTTCAGCCGGAAGCTGGGCATCTCTCTTGACCAGTTGAAAACCCTGCCGCCCCGCGTCTTATCGCCGGCAAGGCCCGAACCTTCCCGCGCCGGCGAACCGACCGACCCGGAAAATCTCCCTTTCAAACAAAAACAGTTGCTTGAATTCTTAATTATTTTTCCGGAATACTTGCAAAAATTTCTTGAAGCTGGCATTGAACAGGTAGTGGTCAACGAGGTGGGGCAAAATATTTTACGCCATTTAAAGGAATTTACCGAAGAGGGGAACGGCGGCCTTGATCGGCTTTTAGACCTGGCCGAGGGTCCGGAAAAATCGTTTATCTCGCGACTGCTCATCAGCTCCCCGTCCTTTTCCGACGAAGATCGGGAGCAGACCGCCGCCGAGCAAACGGCCTGGCTGGAAAAAACCCGCCGCAAAGGGCTGGAGGAACGGTTGACCAGCCGGATCAAGGCGGCCCAGCAAGCCGGGAACATCGAACTCTGCCTGGAACTGATCGCCCGGAAAAACGAATTGGACAGAATAACGGACTGACGGCGCAACAGACGACCCGACCTACCTAGCAGATGGAGAGGATTTAATGAGACGCGGTAAACCAGGCAGCCGGGGAAAAGCCCCCGACGCCCAGCCGATCGACGACTTTCTTGGCGACGACAATGATCCGGACTTTGACGATGGCTCCGAGGACGATGAGCCCATTGACGAGTTGACCGCCATCCTCGGCGACGACGCGGCGGCAATCGACGGTCGGGTCTCGATGAGCGGTCCGGAAATGGATAACGAGTTTGCCCAGATTGACAGCGTCGACCCGGTCAAGGTCTACCTTCGGGAAATGGGCGCCGTCTCCCTGCTTTCGGGCAAACAGGAAGTTGAGCTGGCCAAGCAGATCGAGAAGGGCGAAAAGCTCGTCCAGAGCGCCATTATCCCCACCCATATCGCCTTGGCACGCTTAAAGGAGATCGCCGCCGAACTCCAGAACGACAATCTGGCGATCACCGGCGTACTGCGCGGTATCGAGGAAACCGCACCGGAACCGCTGGCCGAGATCCGGGATCGCTTTATCTGGCAATTAAGCGAAGCCGCCCGCCTGCATCGGGAAATCATCGCCTTCCGCAAGGACCTGAACCATCCCGACATTAACCAGTCAACCTTCACCCGGACCCTGATTCGGATCGAACGAAACGAAAACACCATCGGCCGCCTTTTTCAGAATGAGCGGCTGCACAATAAATTCAGCACCGAAATCGTCGATAAACTCGAGCGCCTAGAAAAGGTCATGCGGGAAGCCCACGCGCGGCTCCCCAAGGAAAAGGGCACGGCCGGCCCCGGCGCCTCGAATGGCCGGGGTGATTCCGACGAGATGCGGCTCCAGATCATCGAAAACCAGCACGGCATGGATTACGAGACCTTGCGGAAGGTCCTCGAAAAGGTACGGCTCGGCCGGGATTCCGCCCGACAGGCCAAAAACTATCTGGTCCAGGCGAATCTACGACTGGTGGTCAGCGTCGCCAAAAAATACGCCAATCGCGGCCTGCAACTGCTCGATCTGATCCAGGAAGGCAATATCGGCCTGATGAAGGCGGTGGAGAAATTCGAATACCGGCGGGGTTTCAAATTCAGCACCTACGCGACCTGGTGGATCAGGCAGGGGATTACCCGGGCCATCGCCGATCAGGGGCGAACCATCAGAATCCCGGTTCACATGATCGACACCATCAACCGCCTGATCAAATGCACCAAACAGCTGCAACGCGAGACCGGCCTGGAGCCCAGCACCGCCGATCTCGCCCGGGAACTTGAAATTGACGAGGAAAAGGTCAAGAACATTTTAAAGATTTCCAAGGAACCGGTCTCCCTGGATGCTCCGATCGGCAGCAGCGAAGACAGTTTTCTGACCGATTTCATCGAAGACGAATACACCCCTTCCCCTCAGGATGTCAGTATTCAGGCAAGTCTGCAGCGAAGCTTGAGCGCCGTGCTCGCCACCCTGACGCCCCGCGAGGAAAGAGTGCTGCGCATGCGTTTCGGTCTCGATACCGAAGTGGATCTGACCCTGGAGGAGGTGGGCAAGAACTTCTCGGTGACCCGGGAGCGGATCAGGCAGATTGAGGCCAAGGCCATCAAAAAGATGCGACATCCCAATCGCCGGAATTATCTGGCCAGCTTCAATAACGATGAAGATTAGAACCGGTCCGCAACCCGGACAATCGCCACCTTCGGGTTTTCGACGACCCTTGCCGGACTTCTGGCGCCGAACACGTCCGCCCCTTCCTCCCAATTGTGATGCGACCGCAAAAAGTCGAAAAAGGGATGGCTGGGCAAAAATCGTCAGATCCAGGGCGCGCAAATTTCAAGGAATGAAGCGTAATTGCGTACGCTGCAATGCCGAGACAATTTGCAGCAATGCGGGATCTGGCGATTTCTTGCGACGCCATCAACTGTGATCGCTTACCTATACCTTACCCGGGAATCGCTTGTATGGAAATTCTGGAAGAGTGGCTGACTCTTTATCTGACCCCCGGCCTGGGCAGCGGCGGATGCAGGCACCTGGTGGACCATTTCGGTAGCCCGGCCGCGGTGTTACAGGCGTCCCCACAGGATCTCCAGAAAGTTCCGGGGCGAATCGGCAAAAAAGGATGCGCGGCGATCGGGCGGCGGGAAACCAGGCTTGCCGCCAAAAAAGAACTCCACCGGGCCGCCGCCGCCGGGATCGAAATTATCTGCCGGGACAGCGATGATTTCCCCGCTTGGCTGCTGAATATCCCCGATCCGCCGCTCCTTCTTTACGTCAAGGGGCGAACCGCGGCCCTGAACAGCCCCGGGATCGGGATCGTCGGATCCCGGGCCGCCAGTTCATATGGCTTGAAGATGGCGGCGGACCTGGCCAGGCAGCTGGCCCGCCAGGGACTGACCGTGATCAGCGGCCTGGCCCTGGGGATCGATGCCGCCGCCCACCGGGGCGCCTTGGCGGCGGACGGCAAGACCGTTGCCGTATTGGGCTGCGGCCTCGATATTATCTATCCCGCCCAAAACCGCGAACTTTTCGCGGCAATCCCCGCACACGGCGCGATTGTCTCCGAATATCCGTTGGGGACCAAACCGGACAGCTTCCGTTTCCCGGCCCGCAACCGGATCATCAGCGGCCTGGGGCTGGGCGTGGTGGTTGTCGAAGCCGCCCAACGGTCCGGCTCGCTGATCACCGCCGGACACGCCCTCGATCAAGGCCGGGAGGTTTTCGCGGTTCCCGGCCGGGCCGATTCGGTCAAAAGCACCGGAACCCACCGCTTGCTGCAGGCCGGGGCCAAACTGGTCCTTGGCATAAACGACATCACCAGCGAACTTATCCATCCCGGAATGAGCGGCAAACCGAAGATACCAAACGACCAGGCCATCAAACCGGCGGCCGCGGTCGCGCTGAACCCGGAAGAAAAAAAAATACTGGATCAGCTTGAAGTCTACCCAAAAAGTGTCGATGATGTTATTGTCGCCACCGATTTACCGGTTGAAAGGGTTAACGAGTTACTGCTTATTCTGGAACTAAAGGGTCTGTGCGAGGTCCTGCCGGGACAACAATATCAGATCAAACAATAGGATATATACGGAAACGATAAATGACTAAATCGCTGATCATCGTCGAATCACCAGCCAAGGCCCGGACCTTGCAGCGCTATCTGGGAAAATCCTTTTCGGTCAAGGCCTCGGTCGGTCACATCCGCGATCTGCCGGTGAGCAGCCTCGGCGTCGATATCGAAAAGGATTTTTCACCCAATTACGTGACGATCAAGGGTAAAAACAAAATCATCAACGACCTGAAGGCGGCCGCCAAAAATGCCGCCGAGATCTACCTGGCCCCCGACCCCGACCGGGAGGGTGAGGCGATCGCCTTTCATATCGCCGAATCTCTCAAAAACACCAAAAAACCGATTCACCGCGCCCTCTTCCATGAACTCACCAAAAAGGCGATCCTGAGCGCCATCGCCAATTCAACGGAACTGAACCATAAACTTTTCGAAGCGCAGCAGGCCCGGCGCATCCTCGACCGACTGGTCGGCTACCAGATCTCGCCCCTGCTCTGGGAAAAAGTCCGCCGGGGTTTAAGCGCCGGCCGGGTGCAGTCGGTGGCAGTGCGAATGATCTGCGAAAGGGACCGGGCCATCCGCGAATTCAAGCCGGAGGAGTACTGGAGCATCAGCACAACCTTGGAAGGCAGTGCGCCACCGCCCTTTAAGGCCGATCTGGAAAAAATCGGCGGCAAAAAAATCGGCGTCAAGAATAGTCTGGTCGACAACCAGGCCACCGCCGACCAGATCTGCGCGGAACTGAGAGATTCGGAATTCACCGTCGCCGATGTGGTCAAAAAGCAAAAGAAGAGAAACCCGGCTCCGCCGTTTATCACCAGCAGCATGCAGATGGAGGCGAACCGCAAACTGCGCTTCTCGGCCAAAAAGACCATGACCCTGGCCCAGAAGCTTTACGAGGGCATCGACTTGGGCGATGAAGGCCCCACCGGCCTCATAACCTATATGCGAACCGATTCCACCAGGCTCGGCGATGACGCGATCGCCTCGGCCCGGGACTATATCAGTGCCACTTTCGGGGAAAAATTTCTGCCCGCCAAGGCCAATGTCTACCGCACCAAAAAATCGGCCCAGGACGCCCATGAGGCGATCCGCCCCACCGACACCCATAACACCCCCGAAAAGATGGCGGGACTCCTCGACAAGGACATGCTGGCCCTCTACTCCCTGATCTGGAAACGCTTCGTCGCCTGTCAGATGAAACCGGCCATCTTCGACCAGACCAGCATCGCGGTCACGGCCGGCGGATATGACCTGAAAGCGACCGGTTCGATCATGCGCTTTCACGGCTTCATGAAGCTCTATGTCGAATCAACCGATGACCTGCCCGCCGACAAGTCAGGCGGCGGAGGCCAGGAAGACCTGCCCCTGCCCGATCTTAAAAAAGGCGAGAAGCTCACCCTCAAGGAAATTCTGCCGGCCCAGCATTTTACCCAGCCCCCTCCCCATTATACGGAAGCCACCCTGGTCAAGGCCCTGGAGGACAACGGCGTCGGCCGGCCCAGCACCTATGCCGCGATCATCTCGACCATTCAGGACAAGGAGTACGTCGTCCTCGACAAGCGCCGGTTCAACCCCACCGAACTGGGCGCCCTGGTCAACGATCTTCTGGTCAAGCATTTTCCGAAAATCATGGATGTTGAATTCACCGCCGGCATGGAAGAACAACTTGATCAGGTCGAGGAGGGTTCGCGGGAAAGGTTGCAACTGCTGAAGGATTTTTACGGACCTTTCAAGGAGACCCTGGACAAGGCGCGCAAGGAGATGGAGTCGGTCAAGAACGCCACCATCCCCACCGAGATCCCCTGCTCCGAGTGCGACGGCAAGATGGTTATCAGGTGGGGGCGAAACGGAGAATTCCTTGCCTGCGAAAACTATCCGACCTGCAAGCACACCCAGGATTTCAAGAAGGAAGCCGACGGCAAGATCGTCCCGATAGAGCGGGACGCCCCGGAAGAATCGGGCGAAAACTGCGAAAAATGCGGGCTGCCGATGGTTTACAAACATGGCCGCTTCGGAAAGTTTCTGGCCTGTTCCGGCTATCCGGCCTGCAAACACATCAAGGCGCAAACCACCGGGGTCCCCTGCCCCGAGGAAGGCTGCGGCGGCGAGATCGTCCAGAAGGTTTCAAAAAGGGGCAAGGTGTTCTACAGCTGCAACCGCTACCCGAAATGCAGCTACGCCATCTGGGACAAGCCGGTCAACAAACCTTGCCCCGCCTGCGGTTCTCCTTTCCTGGTCGAAAAAACCACTAAAAAGGATGGCCGGCAACTGCGCTGCCCCGAAAAATCCTGCAAATACAGTGAATCGCTAGAGGACGAAGGCTAAGATTCAGGTAACCCGGTCCGGCCTTGAAGCGGGATGCGCATGGAGGCTGGCGGCGGTGCGAGGCTTCGGTCCGTTAGAGGGGTGGGCTTGGGCAGGTGAGCGGACGGCAACCGCGAATTCGGTGCGTCCAGGATTGGCCAATCTCCCAGCCGGCAAGCGCTTACCGTTACAGTTCCCGATGGGTTATCACACCGCCCATGATGGTCAGAACCGCCTTGCCGGTCAACTCCCTGTCGATGAATGGTGAATTTTTGCTCCGGGAGACAATGGTTTCCTCAGCGTAGATAAAACCCTTTTGGGGATCGACCACCGTGAGATCGGCCCGGCGGCCGATCCCCAAATCGCCGCCCTCCACCCCCAGAATCCGGGCCGGATTGACGGACAGCAGCTCAACCATGCCGGCGGGCGAAAGCACCCCCTGCCGGACCAGTTCCATGGTCAGGGGCAGAGAGGTTTCGAGGCCGATAATGCCGTTGGCGGCTTGATCGAATTCCAGATCCTTCTCCAGCCGGCTATGGGGCGCGTGGTCGGTGGCGACAACATCGATGGTCCCGTCGGCCAGACCGGCGATTACCGCCTGGCGGTCCGCCTCGGTGCGCAGCGGCGGATTCATCTTGGCATTGGTGTCATAGTCGCCCACGTCACCCTCGGTCAGGGTAAAATAATGGGGCGCGGTTTCGGCGCTCACCCTGCCCCCCCGGGCCTTGGCCCGGCGGATCAGTTCAACCGCCTCTCCGGTGCTGACATGGGCGATATGAACGGGTTGGCCGGTGTACTCCGCCAGGGCCAGATCGCGATAAACCGAGACGCTTTCGGCGACATTCGGAATACCCCGAAGTCCGAGGCGAATTGAAATCTCCCCCTCATTGATCACACCGCCCCGGCTGAGGGAAACCTCCTCGGAATGGGAAATGACCAGCAGGCCGTGATTGGCCGAATATTCCAAGGCTCTCTTGAACAACTGTCCATCGCTCACCGGCATCCCGTCGTCGGAGATCGCAACCGCGCCGGCCCGCTTCATTTCACCGATATCGGCCAGTTCCTCTCCCCTGGCCCCCCTGCTGATGCAACCAACCGGATAGACCCGACATGAGACGCCGACCGCCTTGGCCAGAATCAGCGCGGTGACTCCTTGCGAATCGTTAACCGGAGCGGTGTTCGGCATGCAGGCCACGGCGGTGAAGCCGCCCGCCGCCGCCGCCCGGGCGCCGGATTCGATCGTTTCCTTATATTCCTCCCCCGGCTCCCTGAAATGGACATGCATGTCGATCAAGCCGGGCACGACCCACATCCCCTTGAGGTCGATGCATTCGCAACCGGCGGGAATTTCAAGTCCCTGCCCCAGCTCGGCGAGAGCAACAATCCGGCCGGCGACAATCAGGACATCGGCCTGCCGGTCGATACCGTTCACGGGATCGATCACCCTGCCGTTTTGCAGAAATAGCGGGCCATGGCTCGATTTTGTGTAGTTGCCGCCAGCTGGGGACATTTTCATTCTCCTCCCATCAACAGATAGAGCAGGGCCATTCTTACCGCCACCCCGTTGGTAACCTGATCGAGGATTACCGAGCGGGGGCCGTCGGCAATGGCCGGATCGATCTCCACCCCGCGATTAATCGGCCCGGGATGCATGACCAGCGCGTCCGGTCTGGCCAGCCGCAACAAAGCTTCATTAATCCCGAAAAAGGCGGCGTATTCGTGCGGGGAGGGTATCAGCGGGTCCAGCAGCCTCTCGCGCTGGATCCGCAAGGCCATCACCACATCCGCGTCGGCTACGGCGTCCCGGGGATCCAGGCAAACCTTGGCCCCCAAACCCTCCACTTCGACCGGCACCATGGTCGCGGGGCCGCTGACCGACACCGCGGCGCCCATTTTGGTAAAGCCGATTATATCCGAATGGGCAACCCGGCTATGGGCAATATCGCCGATAATCGCGATTTTGAGACCGGCCAGCTCGCCCTTGTGCTCGATCACGGTCATCATATCAAGCAAGCCCTGACTGGGATGCTCGTGGGTGCCGTCGCCGGCGTTGATCACTGAGGTCTTGAGATGACGCTTGAGAAGGTTGGCGGCGCCGGAGGAGGAGTGGCGGATAATGACCATGTCCGGATTCATGGCTTGCAGGTTAAGGGCCGTATCGACCAGGGTTTCGCCTTTGACGGCGCTGCTCGATACGGCCGAGATATTGAAGGTGTCGGCGCTCATCCGCTTGGCGGCAATCTCAAAGGAAAGCCTGGTTCTGGTGCTGGGCTCGAAAAACAGATTGATTACGGTCCGGCCGCGCAGGGTGGGGACTTTCTTGATTGACCGAAAAGATATTTCCTTGAATGACCTGGCCGTCGACAACACCAGCTCCACGTCCTCGACGGACAGATCCGCCAGGCTTGTCAGGTGCTTGTGATTAAAAAGGTGTCCCGGTTCCATTATCAAATTCCTGAATCCGTGAGCGTTCGAGAACGGTGCAGATGCAAGGCGGCAACGA
>JARGFN010000251.1 GCA_029210665.1 Desulfobulbales bacterium | reverse complement strand
TCCCCAAATCGGCCGGCAATATCCGCGAGAAATCCTTCAAGGATATCTGGGAGAATTCCGAGTTGTTCAAGGATCTGCGCGATTTCAAGAGTTACAAGGGTAAATGCGGGGCCTGCGAATACGTCGGGGTCTGCGGCGGCTGCCGGGCCCGGGCCTACGCGGTGAGCGGCGACTATATGGGCGAGGAGCCCTTCTGCAGCCATACCCCCTTTAAGCTGCGCAATTGCTGAAAATGGCGGCGTTTTACTAAACCGGTAAATTCGAAAAATATATTATTTCGATAACTATATTATGGTGGATAGAATATGAAAACTGAATTCCTCAAGGCCTGCAAGGGCGAGAAAACCGACTTTACCCCGGTCTGGATCATGCGGCAGGCCGGGCGCTACCTCCCCCAGTACCACACGGTGCGCAGCAAGGGCACCTTTCTCGAATTGTGCAAGACGCCGGAGCGGGCCGCCGAGGTTACCATCCAGCCGGTCGATTATCTCGGGGTCGACGCGGCCATTCTCTTCTCCGATATCCTGGTGCCCCTGGAGAAGATGGGCGCCCCCCTGGAATTTCAGGAGAAGCGGGGGCCGGTCTTTCCTTCCCCGATCCGCGACCAGGCCGCGGTCGACGCTCTGGGCATTCCCGATCCCGAAGACGATCTCGGCTACGTGATGGATACCATCCGCATCCTCAGGAAGGAGCTGGCCGACAAGGTGCCGCTGATCGGTTTTTCCGGGGCGCCCTTCACCCTCGCCACCTACCTGATCGAGGGCGGCTCCTCGAAGAACTATTTCCAGACCAAGCGGATGATGTACGAAGCGCCGGCCCTCTACGGTCAGCTCCTCGACAAGATCACCGAATGCACCATCGTCTACCTGAAAGGCCAGATCGCGGCCGGGGCCCAGGCCCTGCAGGTTTTCGATTCCTGGGCCGGGGTTCTGGCCCCCCGCGACTATGCCGAGTTCGCCTTTCCTTACGTGAAAAGGATCATCGCCGCTCTGAAGGAAGTTACCGACAGCCCCCTGATCTACTTCGCCAATAACGGCGCCACCCTGCTTGACCAGACCATCGAATGCGGCGCCGACGTACTCGGCTTCGACTGGCGGATCAACCTCGACGAGGTGGCCCGGCGGGTCGGGCAAAAGGTGTCGATCCAGGGCAATATGGACCCCATCGCCCTGTTCCTGCCGGACGACAGGCTGGCCGAGCGGGTCAAAAATGTCCTGGTTCAGGGCAGGGGCGCCCGGGGTCATATCTTCAATCTGGGCCACGGCATTATTCCCGAAACCTCGCCGGAGAAGGCCAGACTGGCCGTCGAGCTGGTCCACAGTATCAGCCGGGAGATGCGCTGAGATGATCCCGACGGTGGCGGAATGCTTCCAGCTGATGGTTCGCTACCGGATGCTGGACAATATCAGGGAGCACTCCATCATTGTGGCCCGGGTCGCGGCCCTGCTCTCCGAAAATCTGGTCCGGACCGGTCTCGATATCTCGGGGCCGCTCGCGGTTTCGGCGGCCCTGCTCCATGATATCGGCAAGACCGCCTGCCTGGATGATGACCGGGATCACGCCGCCCTGGGCCGGGAGATCTGCCTGGAGCACGGCTATGATGAGCTTGCCGAAATCGTCGGCGACCACGTTCATCTCCCGAACAGCCTGTTGCCGAAAATCAGCGAAAGCGAGCTGGTCTTTTATGCCGATAAAAGGGTGAACCACGAACGGGTGGTGAAACTCGACCAGCGCGAGGAGTATATCCTGGGCCGTTACGGCGATAACGATCCGGACCGGATCGCCGCCATCCGTGCCAACAGCCGCAAGTGGCGGGAGGCGGAAGAGATTATCTTCGCCTTTCTGCCCTTTGCCCCCGAAGAGGTCGCCGTTCTGATCGATCCCGATCCGGCCACCTGCGATATCCACCGGGAGTTTATCCCCGAGAGTCTTGAAAAGGTCGGCAACGGTCTTCCTTAGA
>JARGFN010000059.1 GCA_029210665.1 Desulfobulbales bacterium | reverse complement strand
CCGATGGTACTGCACGGGCGACTGTGTGGGAGAGTAGGTCGCCGCCGATTTTTTCTTCAATGCCTCCATCCCTAAACGGGTGGAGGCATTTTTTTTGGTGCGGCCGGAGCAAAATCTCTCCTTTTCCGGGCATTGCCCTCTAAAAAATCTGTTTCATCACCGCCTGCCCGGCTCTGTTGCGGGGATTTATCTGTTCAAAAGCCATCAAGCCATGGCTCTCCTGGGTTCAGGAATTGCACCCCGCGTTTTTTTAGTTTTACAAACGGGTTCAGCTCTTCCTAGAATGAACTTTATCGATAGCGGCGGGCTGCCCGGCGCATTATTTTGGGAGGAAGTTGCATGCACCATGTTGTGATTGTCGGCGGGGGATTTGCCGGCCTGAACGGCGCCAAGTTATTGGGTAAATCCAAATCCGTCGCGGTAACCCTGATCGACCGCGAAAATTATCATCTGTTCCAGCCTCTCCTTTATCAGGTGGCAATGGCCGCCTTGAGTCCTGCCGACATCGCCTCGCCGATTCGGAGCATATTATCGGAATATCATAATGTCAAAGTGCTTCTGGGGGAGGTGGTCGGTGTCGATCCCCGCCGGAATAGGCTTTTTGCCGATATCGGCGAGTATAATTACGATTATCTAATTCTGGCCTGCGGCGTCAGGCATTCATATTTCGGCCGGGAAAACTGGGAAAAATGGGCGCCGGGATTAAAGACGATCGAGCAGGCCCTTGAGATTCGCCGCCGGGTCCTCACCGCTTTTGAAAGGGCCGAGCGGGACATGGCGGCGAACCAAGCGGGAGAGCGGTTGACCTTTATTATTGTCGGGGGAGGGCCGACCGGGGTTGAACTGGCCGGGGCCATCGGTGAAATGTGCCGTTTCACCCTGGCCCGGGATTTTCGCAGGATCGATCCGATCTCGACCAGGATTATCCTGCTCGAAGCGGGTGAACGGATTCTTCCTTCCTTTTCGGTCAAACTTGCCGGTCGCGCCGCCCGTGATCTTGTCAATCTCGGGGTGGAAGTAAAAACTTCCAGTAAGGTTACCGATATAAACGCCGAGGGGGTGGCGATCGGTACGGAGAAAATTCGGGCCGATACGGTTTTATGGGCCGCCGGAATCCGCGCTCCTGCTCTTGCCCGGAAACTGGGGGGCGAGCTTGATGCCCAGGGGCGGATCATTGTCGAACCGGATTTGAGTCTGCACTATTATCCTAATATTTTTGTGGCCGGCGACCTCGCCCATTTTGCGCATCAGACCGGCGAACCCCTGCCCGGCCTGGCCCCGGTTGCTCTTCAGCAGGGGCGTTCCATCGCGAAAAACATCATGCGGGAATTGGCTGATCAACCGCGGCGGAACTTTATCTATCGGGATAAGGGCCAGGTGGCGACTATCGGCCGCGGCCGGGCGGTGGTCGATATCGGCAAAATGAAGTTCGGTGGATTTTTTGCCTGGCTCGTCTGGCTGATCGTTCATATCTATTATCTGACCGGCTTTAAGAACCGGCTGTCCGTCACCCTGAACTGGGGGTGGTCCTTTCTGACCTTTCGTCGGGGGGCACGGCTTATTGTCTCGAAGGAGTGGCGATTTTATCATCGGTCCGGCGAAAATGGTTGAATTCCCGCGAACAGGGGCGCCTACCTGTCGTGATCACGCAAGATGATGACTCCCCGCCTCGCAAACACCCTCCGACCGAAGGCGGATATTTCTTGAGCCTTAGCTATTGAAGAGTTGAATTTGTCGGCGGTTACTGTTTTTATGTCAACGATGAACCATTAGATCAACTTTTCTGGCTAACGTTCGGAATATATGAAAAATACGCAAATCAAGGCCGTAGTGCTGGCCGCCGGTAAGGGGACCAGAATGAAGTCCGTCAGGGCCAAGGTTCTGCATGAACTTTTTTTTGCCCCGATGCTCCATCATGTCATCCGGGCCATCGCTCCCCTGAATCTTCTGGAAATCGTGGTAGTGACCGGGCATCAGGCCGAGGTTGTCGAGAAATCCCTGGCTGATTTCGAGGTTTCCTTTGCGCGCCAGGAACGGCAACGCGGCACGGCCGATGCGGTGTCGGCCGCCGAAGCCGGCCTGGCTGATTTCCGGGGGACGATCCTCATTCTCTGCGGCGATACCCCCCTGGTCAGGACCGAAACCTTGCGGGCCATGCTTGAGGCACATCGGGCGGCCGAAGCCGTCTTGACCGTGATGACCACCAGAATGGACGACCCCGCCAACTATGGTCGGATCGTTACCGATCAACAGGGCGATCTTTTACGGATTGTTGAGGAAAAGGACGCCTCGGTTGCCGAAAAGGGTATCAACGAGGTCAATGCCGGTATCTATTGTGTCGACAGCGCTTTTTTGTTTGGGGGTCTGCGGGGGATCGGTTCGAATAATCGGCAAGGTGAATTTTATCTTACCGATCTTGTCGAAATAGCCCGAGCGGAGGGATTGGCGGTTAACCGGCATGTCTGCGAGGAATCGCTTGAGGTGCTGGGGATCAATTCCCGGGTTGAGTTGGCGGAAGCCCATGCAATTCTGCAAAAGCGGCGTAACCATCAGTTGATGACGGCCGGCGTAACCATAATCGGGCCGGACTCCGTCGATATAGCACTGGAAGTCGAAATCGGCGCCGACTGCGAGGTTGGCCGTAACGTCTTGATTTCCGGGCGAACCGTTATCGGTCGTGGTTGTCGGATCGGGCCGAATACGGTAATAAGAGATTGTCGAATCGGCGACGGCGCCGTTATCGGCGCCCTGTGCTGCCTGGAAAACCGTGAAGTCGGGATGGCCGCGGTCCTGGAAGACGCGACGATAATTTCCGGAGAGGGTTGATTCCTAGCCATCAAGAAACTTATACCTGAATCCGTGACGGCTTCGTGGGGAATTTCGCTTTATCGGTCTGTAATTGGATCAAATAATCGTTTTCGCCTGGGTCGCCATGATTCACCCCGCCGTTCACGGATTCAGGTTATAGTGATTTATTCTTGCCGAGGTAAGTATGGAAAATAACGATAACCTGTCCCGTCTGGAGGGGGCCGTTGAAAAGCTGCTCAACACCGTTGCTGCAACGACCCAGGAGAATCAGGCCCTCAAGGCCAGGTTGGCCGACAAGGATCGGGAAATTGCCGGCCTTGGCCAACAACTGCGAACCCTTCAGGGGGAAAGAAGTCAGATCGAAAACAGGGTCAATGGTTTGCTCGATTCAATCGAAAAATGGGAGGAGGCGAACGAATCCGCCGAAAGCGCGGAAGGCCCCGGCCCCGCGACGGTTGAGAAGACCCTGTTTTGAGCATCATGTTGCGCAGCTCTCCGATTTTAACAGTTTCACCCATCAATTAATATTCCGGGAGAATTCCGTTGGCCAGACCGGTAAAATTCGAAGTATTCGGCCATGAATACTCCCTTAATACCGAAGCGCCCGAGGAGGACGTTCAGGAGATTCTGGAGATGGTCAGGGAGCATCTTCACGAGACCTGCAGATCCCCCGGCGTGGTTCCGTCCACCAAATCGGTAATACTTGCCAGTCTCAACATGGCCGGCAAGTATGTTAAGTTGAAAAGGGAATATGAGGATTATCGAGATCAGGTCGAAACTCTTTCCGGCCGGATACGGAAAAAAATTGAGGATTTTGTCCGATTGGGCTAGAGTAATATTTAACCCCCTGCCATGTCCGTGATCGGCAGGTTGTCCGAGCCAACATTGATGTCGAGGGTGACTCCGCTGTTCGGTGATAGAGAAGTCGTCTATGGCGAATTCCATGAGGCGGATAAGAGTAACGCCCACCTAACTTGGTTAGGTTCGATATCAACTTGTTCGACACGGCAGCGGCGGGGGGTTGATTTGTGGATTCACCGTCGTTTCAAGAGAGTCCGACGGTTTTACATATAAATAATTATTAGGAGGATCAATACTTCAAATTTTCATGGTTCCCCTGACGATCATTGAAGGGCGGGAATTATTTGAAGAGATTCTGGTGTGTTACTTTGTCGTGGTTGTTTGAATGGCGTCACGATTTGTCTTATATCGGCTTGAAATTGCTTCTGGTAGGGCGAGATCGTTTTTTATTATTTAATAATCACCTGATGGCTCACTTTAATTTGCCTTTGCAAATGATTAGATGAATATCGAATAACGAAAGGGTGGTGGGCAAATTCTTTTGCGCCCTTCCCGCTGATAATCGCTCTTTTCAATCACCGGCAATTACTTCCGCACCTGCGTCACTTCCTTGGCCCGTTCCGTTTTTTCAGGGTATTCCTAGTTCAAAATCGTATTGGACAATCGTCCCGGTCGCCTGTGGTTATTTTAGCGACTTTCGGCGATTGCTGTTTTCTTGCGTGTTTACCAGCAGGCCGGTTTAGCGGCAAGGCTGTTATTTATAAATTTAATGGGGAGGACGCTGCAATGAGCACGTCGATCATTATTGCTGTAGTACTGGCGGCGGTCGTCGGTATTGTCGTCGGGATATTTTTACGCAAGCTTGTCATAGAAAAGAACAAGGCCGATTACGATGCCCAGGGCCGAAAGCTGATTAACGACGCCCTGGCCGAAGTCGAGCGGATGAAAAAGGAAGCCTCGATCCAGATCAAGGATGAGGCCTATCAGCTGAAGCAGGCGGTCGAGAAGGAGCTGCAGAATCGGAAAAAGGATCTCATTGAGGAGGAGAAGAGATTCGGCCAGAAGCTTGACCAGATTGAACGGAAAATAGACCTGATCGATAAACGTGAAACGGAGATGCTCAAGAAGGAGCAGTTTTTTATCGAGCAGGAGAAGAAATTGGCCGAGCGCCGCCGGGATCTCGATGCAATTATCGACCAGCAGCGCGCGCAGCTGGAAAGGATTTCCGGGATCTCACGGGAGGAAGCCAAGCGGCTGCTCTCCGAAAGTATTGAAAGCGAAGCAAAAATGGAGTCCTCGAAAGCGCTGATCAGGATCGAGAACGAGACCAAGATCGAGGCGGATCGACGCGCCAAGAATATCATCGCCCTGGCCATTGCCCGTTACGCCGGCGATTATGTCGCCGAGAAGACTGTCTCGGTTGTCCCCCTGCCGAACGAGGAGATGAAAGGGAGGATTATCGGCCGCGAGGGCCGCAATATCCGGGCCATTGAAGCGGCTACCGGCATCGATATCATCATCGACGATACCCCGGAGGCGGTCATCCTCTCCGGCTTCAATCCGGTCCGCCGGGAAGTGGCCCGCCAGGCCTTGGAGAGACTGATCGTCGACGGCCGCATCCATCCGGCCCGGATCGAGGAGATCGTCGAGAAGGTCACCGAGGAACTGGAGATATCGATGAGCGAGGAGGGCGAGCAGGCCACCTTCGACGTCGGCGCCCACGGGATCGACATGGAACTGATCAAGCTGCTTGGCCGCCTTAAATACCGGACCAGCTACGGCCAGAATATGTTGCAGCACTCCCTGGAGGTTGCCTATCTTTCGGGGATTATCGCCGCCGAACTCGGGGTCAATGTCAAGCTGGCCAAACGGGCCGGGTTGCTCCACGACATCGGCAAGGCGGTCGATCATGAGGTCGAGGGCACCCATGCCGCCATCGGCCGCGATCTCGCCAGAAAACACGGAGAGGCGCCGGAGATCGTCCACGCGATCGCCGCCCATCACGAGGGTATTCCCCTCGAAAGTCTCCTCGATATCATCGTCAGATCGGCCGATGCCCTTTCCGGGGCCAGGCCCGGCGCCCGCAAGGAGATGCTGGAGAGTTACGTCAAGCGCCTTGAGGATCTGGAGAAGATCGCCACCTCGTTCGACGGGGTCGACAAGGCCTTTGCCATCCAGGCCGGCCGCGAGATCAGGATCGGGGTCGACAGCGGCGACGTCTCCGATACGGAAAGCGTGATCCTCAGTCGCGATATCGCCAAGAAGATCGAGAAGGATCTGACCTATCCGGGCCAGATCAAGGTAACGGTAATCAGAGAAACCAGAGCGGTTGAGTACGCAAGATGAGCATGACGATCGATGAGCAGCTTGCCCTGCTGGTCCGGGGGGCGGTTGATGTCATATCCAAAGAGGAACTGGCCGAAAAACTCAAGAAATCCAACGAGAGCGGGACGCCGCTGACCGTCAAGGCCGGTTTCGATCCCACCGCGCCCGACTTGCATCTCGGCCACACCGTCCTCATTCAGAAGCTCAAGCATTTTCAGGATCTCGGCCATGCCGTCAAGTTTCTGATCGGGGATTTTACCGGGATGATCGGCGATCCGACCGGTAAATCCGAAACCAGAAAACCGCTGACCGTCGAGGATGTCAAAAGAAACGCCGAGACCTATAAGGAACAGATCTTCAAAATCCTTGATCCGGCCAAGACCGAAGTGGTCTTCAACTCGGCCTGGCTGGAAAAACTGACCGCCTACGAGTTCGTCAAGCTCGCCTCCCAGCTGACCGTGGCCCGGATGCTCGAACGGGAGGACTTCCGGAACAGGTTCGACAACGAACTGCCGATCTCGATCCACGAGTTTCTCTATCCCCTGGTCCAGGGTTATGATTCCGTCGCCCTAAAGGCCGATGTGGAACTCGGCGGTACCGATCAGCTCTTCAACCTCCTGATGGGCCGCACCCTGCAGAAGACTTGGGGACAGGCGCCGCAGGTGGTTCTGACCATGCCTCTGCTCGAAGGACTCGACGGGGTCAACAAGATGAGCAAATCCCTCGGCAATTATATCGGGATCACCGAGAGCGCCGATAACATCTACGGCAAGGTTCTGTCCATCTCCGACGAACTGATGTTCCGTTATTACGAGTTATTAAGCGATCTTCCGGTTGACGACATCGGCGGCCTGCAGCGGGACATGGCGGCGGGGCGGCTGCATCCCAAAACAATAAAGCAGCAACTGGCCCGGGAGTTGACAGCCCGTTTTCATGACGAGGCGTCCGCGCGCCGGGCCGAGGAAAATTTCGACAAGGTCTTCAAGAATCACGAAATGCCCGATGAGATCCCGGAGTATTCATGTCGGATTGATGCCGAGCGGATCTGGCTGGCGAAACTGCTGACCGAGGCCGGCCTGGTGAAAGGGACCGGCGAGGCCCGGCGGATGATCAAGCAGAATGCCGTATCGCTCGACGGTAAAAAGGTCGGCGACGAAGGTCACGAGGTCGAAGCCTCCGGCGAGGTCCTGATCAAGGTCGGCAAGCGCCGCTTCTGCCGGGTGAAGTTCGGATGATCAATCCTCGGCTCCGATGACTTCGGCGACAACCTCGTTAAGTTCGCCGATTTTATATGGTTTGGCAATAACCTGACGGAAACCGTAGCTCCGATAATCAGCCATGACCGGGTCGTTTGAGTAACCGCTGGCGGCGATCACCCGCGCGGCCGGATCGATGGCCAGCAGGGCGGCGACAGCCTCTTTCCCGCCCATGCCGTTGGGAATGGTCAGGTCCATCAGCACCACGGCGAATGGCCTTCCCTCCCGCGCGGCTTTTCTGTATTTTTCAATTGCCTCCGCGCCGGCGTCGGCCAGTTCGACATCATAGCCGCTGTGTTCGAGCATGGAACCGGTGACCTTCCTGACCAGCTCTTCATCGTCCATAATCAGGATCCTGCCCGAACCACCCGTGACGCCGGTCCCGGTTTTCGGCGCCGCCGCCGGTTTCTCTCTTGCCGCCGGCAGGTAAAGGTAAAAGGTCGTGCCTTTGCCCCTTTTCGACTCAACCGTGATATTGCCATGATGCTTTCGGATAATTGAATAGGATGTGGCCAGACCAAGGCCGCTACCGCTTTCCTTGGTGGTGAAAAACGGGTCGAAAATCTGGTCGATGATCTTTTTCGGGATCCCCGAGCCCCGGTCGGTTATGGATATTTTCACATAGCGGCCCGGCGCCAGCAGAGGTTCCTGATCGGCGGCGATTTCGACATTGCCGGCGGTTAATTCGATAACCCCGCCCTGGTCGGACATGGCCTGGCGGGAGTTTAAAACCAGGTTCTGAATGACCTGACTGATCTGGTCTTCATCCGCTTCCACCGGCAGCAGGTCGTCGGCTATTTTCAGGTCACAGCTGACGCCGGAGCCCCGCAGGGTGAATTCCACGGACTCTTTGATCAATTCCCCGATCAAGACGGATTTTTTGACCGGCATGCCGCCTTTGGCAAAGGTCAGAAGCTGCTGGGTAAGACCCTTGGCCCGGAAGGTGGATTTTTCCGTTTCATTCAGCAGGCGGTTTTTTTCATCGGGGTCGGTCTTGAGCCTGGCCAGGGATACGTTACCCAGGATGCCGGTGAGCAGATTATTGAAGTCATGGGCGATGCCGCCGGCAAAAATACCCAGGGAATCGAGGCGATTGGCCTTGGCCAATTCCTCATCAAGCCGTTTTTCCCTGGTGATGTCCCGGAAGACAAAAATAGTCCCGGCGTGGCTCCGGTCATACTGGTGAATCGGTGCCGCACTCAGGTAGATGTCGCGCCATTTCCCCTGTCGGTTGAGGAGGAGGGTGTTGTCGAGCCTTTCAACCTTCGACTTGTTGTTTGCAATAATCTCGTCCAATAGATCACCGTGGTAGCGGGAGTCGCCCTGATCCGCGACCTTAAACACCGAACAGATCGGCTGGTCGACCGCCTCTGCCCGACTCCAGCCGGTAATTTCCGCGGCGGCGTTATTCATCAGGGTAATGGAGCCCCGGTTGTCGATGGCAATAACTCCGTCGGCAATACTCTCCAGGGTGGTGGAAAGCCTTTCCCTCTCCTCGTCAAGGGCCAATCTGATCTGGATCAGCTCGGTAATATCGATGTACAGCACCACGCATTTGACGATATCGCCGAGGCTATCCCTGATCGGGGTGGCGACGATGCTGAAGTGTTTATCGCCAAATCGCCAATCCGGCAGGCTTGCCAACCGGCCGCTCGCCATCATCCGTTTGAAGCAACAGGACTCCCGCGGCTGGTTTTCGTTGCCGCAGATAATCTCATAACAGCGCTTACCGACAATTTCATCGGCGCCGGGCGAGAACATCTCCCGGAAATGATTGTTCGCGGCCAGGATGTTTCTGTCATTATCCATGACAAGCAGGCCGCCGCCGACTGAAGCGAAGATCGCCCGGGTTTCGTCCCTGGCCAAACGCAGGTTCCGGTTAATCAGGTTCGAGTGCTCAAGGATCTGAGTAAAAGATTGGGAGATAATGCCCAGCGGGTCCAGGCCGATCAGGTTTTTTTCGTCAAGTTCCTCCGGCTTTAACGGGCTGGTGCCGATAACCTCCAGCATCTGGTTGATTTTATCCCGGATATAGTTAACCGCTATCCGGTGGTCATGGCGGAGGGCTTGATTTTCCCGGAGGAGGTTGTCGATCAGGGCCGCCAGCGGTTTATACTCCGGATTAAGGGCCGGATCGGCCAGCAAATCGGCCCGGTCCTCAACGGCCCGGGCAACCAGTTCTTGAAATTTGGCGAGGTCCATCGGCATCGGCGGTTTTACTCGAGATGGGAGATTAGAAGTTCATAATACCCGTCCCGCGAAACAACCTCGGTATTGTAACCCATGTTTGCAGCGGTATGCGGGATGGTGGTTGTCGCATTGCGGTTGTCTGTTCTGATCAGCAGTTTAACCGCGCCGCTGCTCAGCTCTTTTTGGTTGCGGTTGATGTTGTCCAGGGCGACGAGCAGGGTGGAAGGGCACACCTGCCCCCGCATATCGACTTCGATGGTTTTTCGCGTTTCATTGGTCATGGCGGTCATCCGTAATTGTCATGCTCCTCGCATCGAAGGTCCGTTCGCAAACGCTCATCGCTTCAGGATACTTGGAGTGCTGCCCAGTAAACGGGGTAAAATCAGACTGCCGAGCCAGGCGCCCGGCAGTAATCCTATCAGAAAAAGAAAACTCTGCATAGCGAAGATGGGAATCCCGCCCATCAAGTGCCAGACATTGCAGCCCGGCACCATCCTGGAGGCCAGACCAAGCAGGATTCCGCCCGCCAGGGTGATCGTAAATTGCCGGGCGGGCAGGCGCCAGTATACCTTGAACTCCCCGAGCAGCAGGGCGGATATGGCGCTGCCCAGGACTATTCCGACAATCAGGGGAAACTGGATCATCCAGATATGATCGAACAGGGGGCCGGCGCCGCCGGTCAATAGGGTCTGGCTGGCTGGGTGGACAATGTTAAGGGGGGTCCCCTGGAAAAAGGCCAGGCCGGCTACGTGCTCGCTGAAGAACAGGTTTTCCGCCATGGCGGCCAGCTTGGCATAGGTGGTGGTGATGCCCAGGGGCATGCCGATCAGGAGATAGGAGGCCAGACCGACCGCCGCCAGGACCACGGCGGTTTTCCATGGCTGGATATAACCCCTTACCTCCGATCCGATTTCCCACAACTTCCGGGCCCGCCAGTTAAGCAGAAGAGGCAGGGCGGCGCCGGACACGGCCAGAACCAGCACGGTCGGACTTAAGCCGACAAGCTGGGGGATGGTCAGGTAGTCCTCCAGGAAGGTTGTGTTTTTGATGATCCCGGTCCACCAGGGGTGGATCTCCGCGTAGAGGCCGCTGCCGAGAATAAGGCCCGAAAAGGCGCAAGCGCTGAGCAGACTGCCGGCACCCATCTTGTAAAGGGTCCCCACGACACAGCCTCCGGCCATGACCATGCCGAGTCCGAAAAGGGCCCCGCCGATTATACCGGCCAGGGATGGCGCGCCCAGCAGGGGAAATGGATAAAGCGGCAAGAGGTTGAAAAGCCGGAATGCCTCGAAGGCGAGCATGGTCAGGACAACCTGCAGAACAAGGGCCCGGAGCCGGAAGGATTGGCGGAACATGAAGAGATCCCGGAACATCCCGGCCATGCAGTAATCGGAGCGATGCATCAAAAAACCCGCAACCAGGCCCATCAGTAAGCCAACCACATACATCGTCATGATTGAATTCGTCACCATGTGAATCTCCGGTTTGCTTTTGTCGGCCGATGCCTTGCAACTCCGGCGCCCTGTAATCGCTTACCGCTGGGAGATTGGCCAATCCTGGGCGGCTTATGCCGTGATGGTTACGGTTATCCGGCCAACACCCCGACTGCACCCCGGCAAACAGCGACACAACCTGATAACCCGGTCGAAAAAAAACAGACGCCCCGTTTCATCTCACATCAGCGCCAACGCCGCGTAGATCCGGGCCGCGGCCTCCACCTCGGCAAGGGAGGTCTGTTCCTCGGCGGTATGCGCGGTTTCCAGGGAACCGGGGCCGAGAATCAGCGGCTTGCACCCGGCCTGAAAAAACAGGTTGCCGTCGGAATGGGAACGAAATGAAACGAATTCCAGCGGCAGGTTCAGACGCGGAAAAACTTCCTCCAGGATTCGCGCCGGTCGGTTGTCCGGTTCCAGTTCATATCCTCCGGCCTCAAAAGCGATACTGGCCTCAAGATTGAGATCCTTGATCGTGCGCCGGGCTTTGATCAGGCTCTTTTCAAGCTCGCGACGCACCTCGCCGGGATCGATATCGGGGGAAAGGTGCAGATCGATCAGCGCCTCGCAGCGATCCGGCACCACAAAGCCGGCCTGCGAGGAACTCATCTCGCGAATCGAGTAAACCAGGCGGCCGGCCTCCTGGTCAAGCAGCGGCAGGCGCTCCAGCTGCAACAATACCCGCAGCATTGATTCGATGGCGTTGTGGCCGAGTTCCGGCAGCGAGGAGTGGGTGCGCCGCCCCTGGGTGACCAAGGCCACCTCCATGTAACCAAAGTGCCGAAAGGCGGGGAGCATTGAGGTCGGTTCACCGATGACGACCCACTCGGGTCGATGCTCCTGGAGAAAACGCATACTGCCGTCTCCGTTCTCCTCCTCGCCGACCGTTAGCAACAGTCCCAGTGACGGCTGTTGTTCCACCGGCAGGGTTGCCAACGCCAGCCAGGCTTCTACCATCGCCGCGCAACCGCCTTTCATGTCGGCGCTCCCCAGGCCACGCACCACCCCCCACTGCTCAACCGCGGCGTATTCCTCGATATCCCAGGCCGCCACCGTATCGACATGGCCGACCAGGTAGAATGACGGTTCCCCGTCTCCCATCGTCGTCACCAGATTGTAGCGTTCATCATCGACCACCTGGCGGCGCACCGGAATCCCGGTCGCGGCCAGACGCGCCTCAAGATAGAGCTGGATGTCCTCCTCCTTGCCGGAGGGCGAATAAATATCGACCATCTCCAGCAGGGTGCGGCGCAGGCGTTGCGGGTCGATGGCGGCCCAGGTTGGTTCAAGGCGAGCGTCCATGGTCAGCCCTTCCTGCGCTTCCGGCGGGCGCGAGACAGATTGAGGGTCATGTAGACATGCTGCTGAATGCTGTCAAAGCCCTGCTTCCTGAAAAATCCAATGCCGGCCTCATTGTCGGCATCGGTATCGACAATCATCATCCGCACTCCCTGCTCAACCATCCGCTGCTTGATTTCATTGAACAACTTGTCGCCGGCCCCGAGTTTTTGCAGGTCGGGACGAATCCCGATCCACACCAGGTAGCCGTACTTCCAGGATGAGTGTTGCTTTTCCACCGTAGTGCCCAGGGCGAAACCGGCAATCTCGCCGTCGCGCTCGCACACCACGCACAATTCATTATCGGAATTGTACAGGGTGGTGATCTCGTATTCATCCCAGGTGCGGTACATGCTCGACGAGTAATCGGAGGTGAACAGCTCTTCGCCGAGATGGAAAACCGCCGCCAGGTCATCAATCGTCATTTCGCGAATTGCGAACAGCTCTTCCGGAATACGTCTGGGCATGAATCCTCACGGTAAACAATCTGATTTATTCGGGGCTGCGAACCCTCGGTATAGCAGATAAGCGGCGCCCGGGGACCTGGAAAACACCTTTGCCGGCTCCTGGGCCCGAGGATGCTTTCCGTTGTATAGTGAATATCGAGACCGGCCGCAAGATTTTTCAAGATGCGGCCGGTTGGCCTATCTTACAATAAAATCCCACGATGAAATCTCTCTTTGCAGAAGGCTGTTGCCGTAAATTTTCAGGATGGCCAGAGCCTCTTTGGTCGCGGCGGGGCTGAAGCGGAGGCGGTCGAGTTTACCCAGGGGCAGTTCCTGGGCCTTCTGAAGAAGGCGGGCGGTGCGGAGCGAGAAGGGCAGCTCCGGTCCCGCTTCGGGGGCGGCGCTGTCGGCTGGGGTCGCGCATCCGCGGCAGAGCAGACCGTTCCGGCCCGGCGAGAAAAGGTACGGGCCGGAACCGGGGGCAAGGGAGGTGCATTCGGCGCAGCCCGTCAGGGCCGGTTTGTAGCCCAGCAGAGTTAATAACTTTATATTAAATAGGATCGCCGTCCAGGCCGGCGGCTGCTTGAGGTTTTCCAGGGAGGTCAGGGTCCAGAGCAGCAGCTTGAATATCCGCGGGTCGGGGTCGTTCTCCCTGGTCCAGTGAAAGATCAGTTCGCTGACCAGGGAAGCGGCGGCAAAGCGGGCGTAATTTGCCCGGATCAACGGGAAGGGATCGGTCAGTTCGGCCTGGTCGATCCGGACCAGGGACGAGCTGCGGCTTTCGGTATAGAGTATTTCGAGGTGGGAGAACAGTTCCAGCTTGTTTACAAAACGTTTCATGCTGCGGTGGGCGCCCTTGGCGATTCCGCTCAAGCGGCCCCGCTTTCGGCTGTAGAAAATGACGATTTTGTCGGACTCGCCATAGGATCTGACCCCGATAACGACCGCCGGAGTTCTGCCGGACTTCATAGATGGTTCCCTGGGTTTGGTGGATCGTTTTACGGGAGGTCCGCGGGAATCTTGACGGTGACCGCCGGCTCGTTGGTATCGGGCGGGGCAAGCAGAGTGTCGGTGGCGACGTTGACCGTAAAAGGCCGGGCGGCCGATTTGGCCGAAACCCCGGGCCGGACCGTGGCGGCCGGCTCGGCCGGGGCCTCAACTGCCGGCTCGGCGGCCGGAACCGGCTCGTATTCGGCAATGGCCGCCGGTTTTTCCGGAACCTGCCGTTTGGTGGATTGCGGTGCTTTGACCGGGGTTGCTTTGCCGG
>JARGFN010000058.1 GCA_029210665.1 Desulfobulbales bacterium | reverse complement strand
CCAGGATGGTGTTCAGGCGGTCCCGGGCGGATTTGACCTCGGCCTCGGAGTCGCTCAGCTTCCGGGTTCTCACTTCGACAATTTTTTCGAGGTTCAGGTGGGATTCCCGTAATGCCTGTTGGGCCCGGAGACGGTCCAGGGCCTGGACGAATATTACGGCAAGCTGTTCAACCGCCGCTTTGTCAGGGTTGTCATGGCCGCCCAGTTTGTTGGCCAGGGCAATCATCCCGCGGACCTCTTCGCCGTGCAGCAGGGGAATCCCCAGAAAGGCGGTAATCGGGGGGTGGCCGTCCGGGGTGCCCCGGGAATCCGGGTCGGCGGCAGGGTCGTTGACGATCTGCGCCCTCCCTTGCCGGATTGTCCTGGCCCAGTAACCGCGGACCTCCATGTCCTTGACCAGCATTTTCCTGGCGGCATCAGGCATCCGGCAGGCGGCCCAACCGGTATCGCTCTGAGCAATAGTATCGAACCGGCCGTTTTCGTTAAGGGTGCCGATAAAACCGAAAACGCTGGCGGTGAGCCCTTCCGCGGCCGCGAGGCAGATCCTGACGATCTCCTCTTCGCTTTCCGAGGTCAGCGTTTTGACCAGTACCCTGTTCATGGCCGCAAGCAGATCCTTTTGCCGGGCCAGCTCCCTGATCCTGGCAGCAACTTTTTCTTCAGCAGAAGGCTTGAGATGATAAACAGGACAACGAGGATGGCGGCCATCACCAGGGAAAGCTTGATCTCCCGGGGCACAACCCGCTCGATCCGCACGCTGAACCACTGGTCGATGGTCCGGTGGTATAAGGAGTTCGGGTCTTTTTTAAGGGCGGCCAGATGCCGGTCGCTGTTGATCGGAAAGGCAAAGCGCAGTTCCATGGGCGCCAGAACGCTCGACGTCCCGCGGACCGGGTAGCGTTCCTCGTTGATCTGACCATAAAGGCGGCTGATAATGCCGGCATCGGCCTTTTTCTCCGTTATGGCCTGAAAAACACCCCGGTAGTCGTCGCAGAGAACAAAAGAGCAGGGATATTGAAAAGCTTGAAGCGTTCGAAGGAAATATCACCTTTCATCACCGCCACTTTCTTGTCGCGCAAGGCCTCTATGCTTTCGATGTCCTGGGATTCATGGGTGTACACCCGGGCCCAGTTGGCCAGGACGTTCTCCTCATTGAAGAGGTACCTTAAGGCCCTTTTTCCCGAGTAGGCCACATCGGGCAACAGGTCGATTCCGCCCCTGCCGAGACGGTCAAGACATTCCTGCCAGGTGCCGGGGACGTACCGTAACCGCCATCCCTCCTTTTCGGCGATGTGCTCCAGCAGGTCGACCCAGATGCCGGTTGGTTTTCCACGCTCATTCACAAAGATCTTGGGTTCGTTCTGGTAGATGCCGACCTTCAAGGGTGCGGTCGCTTGCGCGGGCGTCGGCAATAAGCATAGCAAGGGAAACAACAGCGCGAGGATCGTAATGCGTTTTTTCATGATTTTCGTCCGGCCAAAATCCGTACTCGGGAAAGCTTATGGAATATTATCATGGAATATCTTGCCGGTCTTGACATCTTCCTTGATTGGTAAAGGCGGATTGTAGCGGATGGAAGCCTGGAAGATATTGGCGAAAACATTCGCCGCTTTTTGGTCTCCCCAACGTCCGGACCCGCCGCCGTGGCCCAGGCCGGCGCTTGATCGGATTTCAGTGTATAGCAATCGATCTACTAAAGACAAGAATAAAGTGGCTAGGCTGAAACATGCCGATATTACTGAAAAAATCGAGGGATTGCGGGCGTAGCGAAGCAATGCCGCGGCGGATCGGTTTTTGCGGATTCATCCGGGAACAGGGTGGGAATATCGATGGTGGCGGCGAAATCGACAGCGGGATCGGTAATGGGGAGGAGGGGGGGGATTCAACACGGGACAGGCACAAAATTACGCTCCTGGCGGCAATCAAGCCTGGCGCGGTCAAGGCATATCAGGAATAGCCGATTCTCTTTAAAAAAAAAGCCCCGCCGAAGCGGGGCTTTACAGGTAATATAAAAATACCTTCGGGCTTACTGCTGAACTACATTGGACGCAGCCGGTCCCTTGGGGCCATCGACAATATCGAATGAGACCCGAGCCCCTTCCTGGAGAGACTTGAAACCATCGGCTTGAATGGCAGTATGATGAACGAATACATCGTTACCATTGTCCTGCTCGATAAAACCGAAACCCTTAGCATCATTAAACCACTTTACTGTTCCTTCAGACATCTTAACTACTCCTGTAAACTAGGCTCTTTATTGAGCCATTTGATAAAAGGGAGATCTTTTCTCCCGGCAGTGCGTTTGCGCATAAAAAAAACCGCATACCCAATCGGGTTTGTGCGGTTAACTTTTTTCGTTGTTTTTTTTAATTACAAACTTATTCTGCACAATGTAAAAAGCAAGATAACACCCCTGGAGTGAATAAGCAATGTGTTTTTTTATATATTACTTGCGGACCCTGGTAATCAGCCGAAAAGGGTTTGCCGGATTACAGGCAGCCGGTCCAGCCACTGGTTGCCGATTGCCGCGAGCCGGGCGGTTCTGGTGTTCTCGTCCCTTCCCGGTTCGAGCTTGATCTCGAGGTGCTCCTCGGGCAGCAGTGAGCCGAGCCGAGCCGGCCATTCAATCACGGTCAGGCCGTCCCCGTAGATATAATCGAGGAAACCGAGTTCCTCGATCTCCTCTTCGGTGGTGAGGCGGTAGAGATCCATGTGGTAGAGGGGCAGGCGGCCCCGGTATTCGTGCATCAGGCTGAAGGTCGGACTGGTGACGTAACAGTCGGCCGGAACCTCAAGGCCCGCTCCGATAAACTGGGTGATGGCGGTCTTGCCGGCCCCGAGGGGGCCGGACAGGATGATCACGTCGCCCGGTTCGGCGATTTCACCGAGAAGTTTGCCGAGTTTTCCGGTATCGGCCAGGGAGGGGAGTTCGATATCAAGACTTTCCACGGTGGCGCCGGGAGCCCTCCTACTGATCCCGTTTATGGCAGAAAAGGCAGCGGTATTTCGGCGGATGACCGTCGGGCAGCGGGGCCGCGCCGTCATCGCCATGACACTCGCCGCAGAATTTTTCGGCCGCCTTCTTGTCGGCGATCCGGTGAAAGCTTTCGTGGGTGTCGTCATGGGGCAGGCGCGGGGTGGTCTCTTGCGGGGCGAACCAGAGAAACAGGAAAAGGCCGAGGCAGACCACGATAAAAATCAGGTTGTAGAGCAGAATGTTTTTCCCGCCCTTGGGGTTTTCAGTCAATTTATTGTCCTCCTGCAAAAATCCATAATATTTTATCGGTAATTTACATCGATCAGCCGGCCATTTCCAGGGCGGTAAAGGGAATCAGGCCCGAGCGCAAGGCCAGAACCAGCGCCTCCATAACCAGGCGGCAGGCCGGCCGGCTGCTGCCGGTCAGGGAGACCACTCCGCGGTGCAGCCGGTGCCGGGCCAGCAGTTTTCTCATGGCGGCGCTGTCGTAACCGGGGTCAAGGATGGTGCGGGCGATCTCCTCGCCTGAAACAATCGCCGGATAGATGCCCTCGCCGGTCAAGGGCGAGGCGAGTCCGGCCGCGTCTCCGGCCAGAAAACAGTTAGCGAACCGCCAGCCCCGAAAATCGCAGTTGATCATGGCCGCGGTCATTTTGGAATGCTCAAGATTAATACCATGTTTTGTCGCCCAAAGGTGCAAATTTTTCCGGAGCCGGGCCGGCGGCAGGGAGTTCCGGTCGCAATAGGCCCCGATCGAGGCCGCCTGCCGGTGCGGGAACACCCAGGCATAACCGTTGGCGAACAGCTTATCGTTAAGATGCCACTCCATCGCCGGAAAATCGCCGGGGACGAAGCAGTTGATCCCGACCCCGACCCGGTCCGTGCCGATCCCGAGCAGGCGGCGTACCGTCGAGGTGCTGCCGTCGGCCCCGACCAGAAAGCGGAAAGCGAATTCGCCGCAATCGGTGCGCAGCCGGTTGCCGGAAAAACTCCTGACCGCGGTCGCGGTTTTCACCTCGACTCCGGCCGCCACCGCGGCGCCAAGCATCCAGCGCCCGAGGGTTTCGCGGTTGATTGTCGAAATCAGCGGCGCGGCTCCGGAGATCGTCGTCTTTTGCCAACCGGTGAAGACCTCCTGGCCGGGGAAGGATCTCTCGATCAGCTCGGCCGGTACCCGTTTGTTGATCCCGGACCAGGTGATGCCGCCGGCGCAGACCTTGGGGCCGATTCGCCGGTGGCGTTCCAGGACGAGGACCCTTTTGCCGGCATGGGCCAGGGCGGCGGCGCAGGCCAGTCCCGCCGGTCCGGCCCCGGCAATTATGGTGTGATATTCAGGCATGGGCAATCGCGGTAGAAAAATGGGCGGCAGTTGTTTCGGGTAACGAAGCTATAGGGCGAAGCGGGGTGGTTGTCAAGATTTTCGATTGGTAAGCTCGGGGATAACATGTTAGTATTGTCGCTCGCGAATGCCCCGGTCCGCCCTGGCGGATAAGCGATCATGGGCAGGTTTCCTCGCCCGAGCGGTTCAGCCCGGATTGCGGGTCATGCCGAGACTTTTTGCGAGTTTGTCATGGTTGCCCCCCGGAATAATCCATAAAGTTATGTAATTGAGGTGTTGGTTTGGATTCATTGGATAAATTTAAGAGAACCCCCCGTCGCCGGCCGCTGTTTTTGATGTTCATCCCGCTGCTGGTCCTGATCGCCATGGCCGTGGCGCTGGTCGGCTTCTATGAACGGGAGCTTTCCCAGGTCAGGGTTTTGACCGATATCGCGCTGGTCGGAGCGGAAAAGGAGGTGGAGCTGCTGATAACCGACGACAAGAGCGGTCTGCGCTCGATCCGGATCGAGCTGGTTCAGGGCGACAAAAGGGCTTTGATCTTCGAGCAGGACTTTGTCGGGCGTGGCTTTTTCGGCCGCGTCGGGCCGGAGCAGGCCGAGGTGGTGATCAAGCTGGACCCGGTGGCTTTCAAGTTCAAGGACGGCGAGGCGGAACTTTTGGTGTCCGTCAGGGATTATTCGTGGTGGGACCGGCTGAAAGGCAATCTGGCCATACTCACTTTTCCGGTGGAGCTGGATACTAGACCGCCCCTCCTGTATATTGCCGACTCGCCGCGCTATATTCTGCAAGGCGGCGCCGGAATCGTCACCTACAGTCTGGACGAGGAGGCGGCCGAACACGGTGTCATGATCAACGATATCTTTCATCCCGGCTTTCCGATGCCCCACAAGGGGGAGGGGATGTACGGCGCCATGATCGGCCTGCCCCACGACCTGGAGCGGATCGATAAGTCGGTGGCCATGGCGGTTGACCTGGCCGGCAACTCGATCGCCAAGCCGTTCGGGATGATCATGCGCAACCGGACGCCCCGGCGCGACCGGATCAACGTCAGCGACGGTTTCCTGAGCCGCAAGCTCCCGGAGTTTCTGAGCTTTTATCCCGATTTGCGGGACAAGGAGCCCCTGGCCCAGTATCTGGAGATAAACAGCCGGATCAGGCGGGAAAACAACCAGGTGATAAGCGAGGTATGCCGCAAGTCCCGGCCGGAAAGATTATGGGAAGGGCGCTTCCAGAGGATGGCCCGGAGCAGCCGTCAGGCCGGTTTCGCCGAGCATCGGACCTATTATTACGGCGGCGAGGAAGTCGACCGGCAGGTCCATCTGGGGATCGACCTGGCCTCGACCGGCAAGGCCGAGGTCATGGCGGCCAATAGCGGCGAGGTGGTTTTTGCCGGTTATCTCGGGATCTACGGCGAGATGGTGATTATCGACCACGGCCAGGGGGTCTTTTCCCTTTACTCCCATCTGAGCCAGATCGGGACGGCGGTCGGCGATCAGGTGACCAAGGAGACGGTGATCGGTCTTAGCGGCGCCAGCGGCATGGCCGGCGGCGATCATCTCCACTTCAGCATGCTGATTAACGGGGTGTTCGTCGATCCCCTGGAGTGGTGGGACAGACAATGGCTGGAGTTGAATATTCTTGAATATCTCTGAACACCCGGATTCAGGCGCGATGCTGAACGACCAAAGAGGCGCGGTGACGCGGTAGGACTGAAATTTCTTTAAAGGCAGGGCGGATTTGTCCCAGATCAGAATTCTTCCGGAAAATCTGGCCAACCAGATCGCGGCCGGCGAGGTCGTGGAAAGACCGGCCTCGGTGGTCAAGGAGCTGGTCGAAAACAGCATCGACGCCGGCGCCGCCGGCCTGACCGTTCAGGTCGAGGGCGCCGGCGCCTCGCTGATCCGGGTTATCGATGACGGCCGCGGCATGGATCAGGATGATATTCTCCTGAGCCTCGAACGGCACGCGACCAGCAAACTGATTAACGTCGCGCAGCTCAACGAGATCATGACCCTGGGTTTTAGGGGCGAGGCGGTGCCGAGTATCGCCTCGGTTTCCCGCTTGTCCATAACCTCGCGGCCGCTCGGCGCCGAACTGGGCGCCCGGGTGGAGGTGCGGTTCGGCAAGGTGGTCAAGGTCCATGAGATGGGCTGCCGGGTCGGAACCGTTGTCGAAATGCGCGATCTGTTCGGGAACGTGCCGGCCCGCAAGAAATTTCTTAAAACCCCCCGGACCGAATTGTCCCATATCGAGGAAGTGTTGAGGGGTTACGCCCTGGCGCGGCCCGAACTGGCGCTTGATTATTTCGTCAACGGCCGCGAGATTCTGGCGGTGCCTCCGGTCGTCGGCGGCGGTCTCGAACAGCGGCTCAAAAATCTCCTGGGCTGCGATAGCCGCCGCAGTCTGGCGACGGTCGGCCCCGCCTCGGCGGAGAACGGAGTAAAAATCTCCGGTTTTCTTCTGCCTCCCGATTACTTTCCCAGTCAGAGCGCCAATCTGCGGGCCTTCGTCAACGGCCGGCCGGTCAGGGATCGTTTGATTACCCATGCCGTGGCGGAAGGCTTGCGCAACTTCCTGATGAAGGGGCGGCGGCCGACCGGCGTGCTCTTTGTCGACCTGCCCCCCGCCGCCGTCGATGTCAATGTCCATCCCGCCAAACAGGAGATCCGCTTTCATGATGGTCAGGTTGTCCATCAGCTGATCGTCCTGACGGTCGGTGCGGCGATGGAGAAATTTCAGGCCGAGCTGAAGGGCGCGGTATTCGGGGAGGGTTCGGCGCCCGAAGTTTTTGGCGCCGAGCTTCCTGTCTCCGCTTGGCCGGAGGCGATTCCCACCCTTTCCGGGTCCGAGGCCCGGCCTGAAAAGCCCGTTTTGGACCACTCCGGCAAAAAATCAGCTGACCATCCGGCCGGCTTTTATGATAGGATTAAATCTAAACGCCCCGATCCGGCGGTTGCCGAACCGGATCAGCCCCGCTTCGGCAACGGTTGGGAGCCGGTTCGAGAATCCCTCGGCCACTCACCGCCGATTGCTCCGGCTCCGGCTTCTCGCCCTGAAACCACGGAGCAAAGCGAACAGGCGCTTGCCGCCGGCAGGTTTCGGGTCATCGGCCAGCTGCTCGACACCTATATTCTCTGTGAAGGGGAAGAGGGTCTGGTCGCGGTCGACCAGCATGCCGCCCAGGAGAGATTGATATTCGAGCGGTTGAAGAAGGAGTTCGGGGCCGGCAGGGTTACCGGCCAGACCCTGCTTTTTCCGAAAACCATGGAGCTGGGGGCGGAGGAGATCGCTATCCTGGAGGGGAGCGCCGAGGAGATCGCCAGGATGGGGATCGATATCAGGGAGTTCGGCGGCAATACCTATGTCCTGAAAGCGGTGCCGGCCGTGATGGGCAGGGTCCCCCCCGAAGAGATCCTGCGGGGAGTGTTCGATCAATTCGCCGGGGCCGCCGGCGGTCGGGACAGGGGAGATGCCGCCCGCCGGCTGGATAATATTCTCTCGGGCATGGCCTGTAAGGCGGCGATCAAGGCCAGGCAGTCGTTGTCGATTGCCGAGATGAAAAGCCTTCTGGACGAGATGGTGAAAAACGACGTTTTTTCCCATTGCCCGCATGGTCGGCCGGTGGTTCGGAAATTTCCGGTTTCCGAGATAAAGAGGTGGTTTCACCGGACCTGAAAATCTTTAAGGGTATAGCAGATGTCTTCTTTCGGCCTATACATTCAGCTTTTCAGCATCCATGGTTTGGTTAGGGGGGAATCGCTGGAGCTGGGCCGCGACGCCGATACCGGCGGGCAGGTCAAGTACGTTGTCGAATTGGCCCGGAGCCTGGCGGAGCACCCCGCCGTCGCCCAGGTCGATCTGGTTACCAGGCGCATCGAGGACAAGAGCGTATCCGATATCTACAACCAGCGGATCGAACCCCTCTCCGCAAAGGCCAGAATCGTCCGCATCCAGTGCGGCGGGCGGCGTTATATCCGCAAGGAGCTGCTTTGGCCCCATCTCGATGAGTTCGTCGACAAGACCCTGAAGTTCATCAAGGTCGATGCCGGTCGGATTCCGGACATCTTCCACGGCCACTATGCCGACGGCGGTTACGTCGCCGGGGAGTTGGCCAATATTTTCGGGAGCCCTTTCCTGTTCACCGGCCACTCTATGGGGCGGCACAAGAAGAACAAGCTCTTGTCCGAGGGTCTGGCCGATGAGGAGATCAACCGGCGCTATTTTATCGACTGGCGGATCGGGGTTGAGGAACGGGTTCTCAAGAGCGCCGACCGGATTATCACCAGCACCGCCCACGAAATCAACAAGCAGTACACCCTCTACGATAATTACCCGGCGGCCTCCTTTCATATCATTCCGCCGGGGATCGATGTCGAGACCTTCCATCCCTATTATTACGGGCAACTTAACGCGGAAGGCGAGAGCGAGGCGTCCCTGCAGGTTCGCTTGCTTCTCTTGAACGAGTTGAACCGTTTCTGGGTCTCGCCGGACAAGCCATTTATCCTGGCGCTGTGCCGCCCCGACCATCGGAAGAACATCAAGGGACTGATCACCTCCTACGGCGAGGACAAGGAGTTGCAGGCCATCGCCAATCTGGCTATTTTCGCCGGAATCAGGAAAGACATCGGCCAGATGGAGGAGAACGAACGCAATGTCCTGACCGAAATGCTCCTGCTGATGGATCGCTACGATCTGTACGGTAAACTGGCCATTCCCAAGAAACATGATTTTACCACCGAAGTGCCGGAACTGTACCGGCTCTGTGCCGGCAGCCATGGGGTTTTCGTCAATCCGGCCCTGGTCGAGCCGTTCGGCTTGACCCTGATCGAGGCGGCCTCCTGCGGCCTGCCGATTGTCGCCACCAATGACGGCGGTCCCACCGACATAATCGGCAACTGCCAGAACGGCATCCTGATCGATCCCTCCGACAGCCAAGAAATCGCCAGGGCCTGCCGCGATATCTTGATCGACCGGGAGGCATGGGACGCCTATTCCCGGAGCGGGATCAACGGGGTCCGGTCCCATTATGTCTGGAAGGTCCACAGCGACCATACGGTCGATCTTATCGAAAAGGTCCGGCGGGAGATGCCCGACCTCGGCGATCAAAGTCTGTTTTCCCGGCAGGGGATCGGTTTCGGCCGCCTGCTGACCAAGGTCGGGCATCTGTTGATTACCGATATCGACAACACCCTGGTCGGCGACGACGCGGCCCTGATCGAACTTCTGGAGATTCTTTCCGCAAACCGGGAGAGGATCGCCTGGGGAGTGGCCACCGGCCGTTGCCAGAGAAGGGTCATGGAAGCCCTGGCCGAGCATCGGGTGCCGCCGCCCGATATCATCATCGCCTCGGTGGGTACCGAGATTTATTACGGCAGTGAACTTTTGCAGGATAAGGGCTGGACTCAACACTTATCCTGCAAATGGAAGCCGGCCCGGATCCGGGAAACCTTGGCGGATCTTGATTTTCTCCATGAGCAGGATGAGGATGAGCAGCGTGATTTCAAGATCAGTTACCTGATGAAGGACGATCCGGACTATCTGGCCGGGGTCCACCAGGCCCTGCAGGCCCGCAAACTCTCCTACCATCTGCAGTTCTCGAACAGCCAGTTCCTCGACATTCTGCCCTTCCGGGCCTCCAAGGGCAAGGCGATCCGCTATCTCAGCTATAAATGGGAATTTCCGTTGAAGTCGATCATGGTCTGCGGCGATTCCGGCAACGACGAGGAGATGCTGCGGGGCGACACCTGCGGGGTGGTGGTCGGCAACTACAGCAAGGAGCTTGAACATCTGCGCGGGTTGCGGCGGATGTATTTCAGTAGAAAAGAATATGCCGCCGGGATTATCGACGGGATCAAACATTACCGCTTTCTGGAAAATTGATGGCGTCGCAAAAATCGCCAGCTCCTGCGTTGCTGCAAATTATCTCGTCATTACAGCGTACTTGAGTACGCTTCATTCCTCGAAATTTGCGCGCCTTGGATCTGCCGGTTTTTGCTTGGCCATCTCATTCTGCCTGGTTAGGCGTGAGGAGTGAGGGGTGAGGGGTGAGGAGCCAGGAGTCAACCACACCCTTCACTACTAATCGGAACTTGATATGGCGAAATCACTATACAGTTTTATCGACGAAACGGATCTGCCGCTCTTCCAGAAGTATGTCGGCGAATTGATGGGCTCCGAACGGGAAATTCTCTTGCGGAACGATATCGTCACCGGCTTTAAGGAATTTCTCAAGGAAGACCCGGAGGCAAGCGCCCACAGCTGCTGGCGTTTCCTGCGCAAGGTTCAGGAGGCCCTGATCTGGGAGGGGCGGCTGATCGTGATCTATCGGCATCGGCGGGCCAATTGCCGGGTCTACGTCCTGAACGGCAAGGGCGAGGAACTCGGCAATCTGGAAATCAATGATTTTCTGGAGATCAAGGAGCATCTGGTCAGGCCCGACCTGAGTCCCCAGGACCGGACCATGGAAATCAATCTGTCTTCCTTCTATGACTATGGCCCCATTCTCAAGGATCCGCAAACCATCGGGCACGGCATCAAGCACCTCAACCGTCATATGTCGGCCAGACTAACCAACCAGCCCGACAAGTGGAACCAGGTCCTTTATGAATTTCTCAAGCTTCACCAGCTGCACGGCGTCCAGCTCCTTCTGGACGGCGAGAAGATCAGGGATTCCGGCGAGCTGGAATCGGCCCTGGAAGACGCCCTCGATTTTCTCGACCGGTGTGATCCCGCCGTCAATCCCGAACGCATCGCGATAAAGCTTAAAAAGATCGGTTTCCTCGATGGGTGGGGGAATTCACGGAACCGGATTCAGGAGACCCTTCATCTTCTTCAGGACACCCTGGAGCAGCCCAACGAGGATACCCAGGAGGAGTTGCTGTCCAGAATTCCGATGGTCTCAAAGGTCACGATGATCTCGCCCCATGGCTGGTTCGGCCAGGACAACGTGCTGGGCCGGCCCGATACCGGCGGCCAGGTGGTCTATATCCTCGATCAGGCCAGGGCCCTTGAAAAATACCTGGCCGCGGATCTGGCCCTGTCCGGCTGGAATGTCAGCCCGAAGATCATAATCGTCACCAGGCTGATTCCCGAAAACGATGGGACCACCTGCGACCAGCGCCTTGAGAAGGTCCACCACACCGACAATGTCTGGATTCTTCGGGTGCCGTTTGTCGATCGGGACGGCGCGGTGGTTCCGCACTGGATTTCCCGCTTCCGGGTCTGGCCCTATCTCGATCAGTTCGCCGAAGATGTCGAGAGTGAGATCAAGCTGGAATTCAAAGGGAGGCCCGATCTGATCATCGGCAATTATTCGGACGGCAACCTGGTCGCGACCATGCTGTCCCGGAAGATGGGGGTGATCCAGTGCAATATCGCCCATGCCCTGGAAAAATCGAAGTATTTGTTCAGCGATATCTACTGGCAGGATTTCGAGGAAGAGTACCATTTTTCCGTGCAGTTCATGGCCGACCTTATCGCCATGAATCTGGCGAACTTTATCATCTCGAGCACTTCCCAGGAGATTATCGGCACCGAACGGTCCATCGGCCAGTACGAATCGTACCAGTTTTTCACCATGCCGGGCCTGATGCAGGTCACCAACGGCATCAACCTCTTTCATCCCCGGTTCAACGTGATCCCGCCGGGAGTCAATAACCGCATCTATTTCCCCTTTACCGAGAAGAAGCGGCGGCGTTCGTGGCAGAAGATCAAGGCCTTGAGCAAGATGGTTTTTGAGGGGGAAGACCCCGAGTCCTTCGGCCGCCTGGACAATCCCGAGCTGCCGCCGATCTTTTCGATTGCCCGGCTTGACCGGATCAAGAACCTGACCGGTCTGGTCGAGGCCTACGGCAAAAGCGAAAAGCTCAGAAAACAGGCCAACCTGGTGCTGGTCGCCAGCGTGATCGATCCGGAACAGTCCGGCGATACCGAAGAGAAGAGTGAAATCGGCAAGATGTACGAGCTGATCGACCGCTATCAATTACACGGCAGTGTGCGCTGGATCGGCAAAATGCTGTCCGGCGAGGATGCCGGCGAGGTCTACCGGATCATGGCCGATCGGCGGGGCGTTTTCGTGCAGCCCGCCCTGTTCGAGGCGTTCGGTCTGACGATTCTTGAGGCGATGCACAGCGGCCTGCCGGTCTTTGCCACCCAGTTCGGCGGCCCCCTGGAAATCATCGAGAACCGCGAGTCGGGTATTCTGATCAATCCGACCATTCACGAGGATATGACCGATAAGTTATCCGCGTTTTTCGACGAATGCCGCGAGAACCCGGGGCTCTGGCAACTCTTCTCCCAGAAGGGCATAACCCGGGCCCAGAGTCGTTTCACCTGGGATCTCCATTGCCGGCAGTTGACCCGGCTTGCCAAGGTTTACGGGTTCTGGCGCTACTCATCCTCCGATAAGGCCAAATCGAGGTTGACCGAGTACTGCCATCTGCTCTATCACCTGTTCTTTCTGGAGAGGGCCAAGAATATTCCGCGCTGAACTGAATCGGGCGAGGAGTAAACCACCTTCCGGTTTTGACCGGGAAAACGGCTGTTTTTTTGTCAGTGGCAACGGTATTGAGGCGGATTATGCTTATCTCGATTGGCGAAGTGGTGTGGGATATCTTCCCGGAACGGCGAGTGCTGGGCGGCGCGCCGGTCAACGTCGCCTATCATCTTTGCCGCCTTGGTCTGGAGGCCGGAGTCATTACCAGGGTCGGCAGGGATGAGCTGGGGGATCGGACTATCGACGCCATGACCGATCTGGGTGTGCCGGTTGACGGGGTCCAGCGGGATGAGCTGCCCACCGGGACGGTCCGGGTGACGATTGACCGAGACGATGAACCCCATTTCGATATAGTCACCCCGGCGGCCTGGGACAGGATCGATCTGGTCGAGGCGGAAAGGTATATCGGCGGCCGTTCCTTCAAGTTGGTGTTCGGCACCCTGGCCCAGCGGGACGCGCCGAGCAGAGACGCGATCCGGTCCCTTTGGCGGAAGGCGGACTTCCGTTGTTACGACGTCAATCTGCGGCCGCCGCATACCACCCGGCAAATCGTCGAGGAGTCCCTGGCGGCGGCCGACCTGGTCAAGATGAACGGTGACGAACTGGAAGAGGTCGGCCGCTGGCAAAATTTGGCCGCTGCCGAGCGAAAGTTTATTGCGCGGGCCTTGATGGCTCGTTATAACATAGCGGTTCTGGTGGTGACCGAGGGCGCCGCCGGGGCCTGGCTGATCGCCGGCGACGATTATTACCGCGCCGCGGGGCGCCCGGTTAAGGTCGCCGATACGGTGGGGGCCGGCGATGCATTTTTCGCGGCGCTTCTGGCCGGTAGCGAGCAGGGGCTTGGCTGGCAGAAAAGTCTGGACAGGGCGGCCGAGCGCGGCGCTTATGTAGCCTCGCGGCATGGCGCGACGCCGCCGATGCCGGCGTAGTACCGGATTATGATAATACCTGAATCCGTGACGCCTGGGTGAGTGATTTTGTTTTATTCGTTTGTTGTTACGTAATTTAATCGTTTTTTCACTGGGTCGCCTTAATTCACCCCGCCGCCCTGCGGGGCGCCCGATAACGGTGCATCTGCCGCGTTGGCAACTCGTTGATATACCATTAGTATTATCAACATCGTTGCCGCCATGCATCTGCACCGTTCTCGAACGCACACGGATTCAGGT
>JARGFN010000057.1 GCA_029210665.1 Desulfobulbales bacterium | reverse complement strand
CTGCTATGCTCCTGAAGCCACGCCTTGCAGGCATGAAAAATTGCGGCGCGATATTCAACATTTCATCCTTGACACGACACTAGAGCCGGTTTTCCAGGTGACGGACCTGGTTGCGCCCCTCTTCCTTGGCGATATAGAGGGCGTTGTCCGCCCGGTAGAGCAGGCTGTCGATCGTGTCGTCCTCCCGCAAGGAAGCAACCCCGCAGCTGATGGTCAGCCGGATCTTTTTGTCGTTACCGGTCAGGATAACCTCCGCCTCGATGACCCGGCGCAGGCGCTCCGCGGCTTCAAGGGCTTTGGCCAGTTCGGTGGTCGGCAGGATGACCAGAAACTCTTCCCCGCCGTAGCGGCAGATGGTATCGTAGTCGCGGAGCGTGGCTTTCATGGTGTCGGCGATTTTTATAATCGCTTCATCGCCGGCCTGGTGGCCGAAGTTGTCGTTAATCTGCTTGAAGAGGTCGATATCGATGATGATGATCGACAGGGGCAGCCTCTCTCTGACGCTGTGCGAAATTTCTTCCTTGAACCTTCTGTTCCCTTCCCTTCGGTTGAAGAGGTCGGTCAAGGGATCGGTACCGGCCAGTTTGACGAGCTTTCTCTCGTCTTCATCGAGGACCGTGAGGAGACGGCGGGCCAGGTAGATTATCACCGATAACAGCAACCCCAGCAAAAGGACGCCGGAAACCAGGATATAGATTCTGGTCTCGTTCACCTCGTTGACGACCTGATCGGCCGGGATCGAGATGCTGATTCCCCCCCTGATGGCGCCGGGCTCGAGGCCTTGGTCGAAGTGGCACTTCAGGCACTCCTTCCTGGTCGGCAGGGGCGCCATGTAGCGAAAGAGCACGCCGCCCGGCGTTTTTTCAAAGCGGTGGATTTCTTTCTTTCCCTTCTCAAATGCAAGCAGGGCGGCATGTTCGAAGGCATCCGGTTCATTGAGGGGGTTGAGGGGATTGAGGCTGGTGATGCTGATTCCGAACAACCGTTCCTCGGTGGCCATTGCCGAGATCATTTTGGTGATGGCGGCATGGTTGCGGAGGAGGTAGGTTTCACCCTGCCCGTCGGTGATCGCGGTTTTCAGGCCGGCTATCCCGGCCAGAAAAGGATCGGTCCGCATGCCCGGTTTTTTCTTAACATAGACGCCGTCCTGATTGATAATCCATTGGCGGGTCTGGACGATTTCATTGAAGAAAGCCCGCGCCTCATGGGCCAGATGCTCCCTGATCAGGCCGGAATGCCGGTGGTTGAAGCCCCCGAAAATAGCGCTGATCAGCACAGTGATAATCAGCGAGATGATTGCCACATATCTTTTGACAAAGCGGGAATGTGACCTGGCCGAAGGTCCAGATTCCGCGGGGTTGGTATCAAGTTTTTGGCTTTTCATCATCGCTGGGGAAAGAAGTCAGTTCAAAGGTTAAACGCGGGAATATACTACAAATTAGAAGCAAATAGAATAATTTTTATAAAGCCTTTTTATAAAGCCATGGATGGCGCATGAATTGGGGAATCAAAGGGAATCGGCAATGATTTGACTACCCCGCCGCTCTCTGATAACCCCAATCCGTGACGGCTTGGCCATGTCCTCATCGGAGCCAGAAAATGACGAAGACCGCCATAATGAAAAGCCCCCTGTTTCTCGAGCATGACGCCGGTTTTTCCCATATCGAGTCCCCGGATCGTCTGGCCGCCATTTATCATGGCCTGCGCGAATTCGAGAAACTGGACTGCCTGCTCTTTCCCGATTTCGCCCCGGCCGAAAAGCGCCATCTGCAATTGGTCCATACCGACAGCCATATCGCCCGGATCGCCGACACCGCCGGCCGCGGCTTTGTCAGTCTCGATCCCGATACCGGCGCCTCGTCCCGCTCCTACGAGGCTGCCCTGCTGGCCGTCGGCGCGCTTATCGCCGGCACGGATACGATCATGACCGGGCAGGTTGACAATGCTTTCGCCCTGGTGCGGCCGCCCGGCCATCACGCCGAGCCCGGGCACCCCATGGGCTTCTGTTTGTTCAACAATATCGCTGTCGCCGCCGCCTACGCGACCCGGGAGCTGGGGTTGCAACGGGTGATGATCGTCGATTGGGATATCCATCACGGCAACGGCACCCAGCATGCCTTTTATGACAGTGATGAGGTGCTCTACTTTTCAACCCACCTCTATCCTTATTTCCCGGGCAGCGGCGCCTTGCAGGAAACCGGGCGCGGCCGGGGCGAGGGATATACCTTCAACATCCCCCTTTCCGGCGGCCAGAATGACATGTCATACGCCGCCATCTTCAACGATATCGTGGCGCCGATGGCCCGACAGTACAAACCCGAGCTCATCATGGTTTCGGCCGGTTACGACATCTGTGTCGGCGATCCCCTGGGGGCGATGGCGGTGACCCCGGCCGGTTTTGCCTATCTGACCGGGGTCCTGAAGGGTCTGGCCGAGGAGCTTTGCGGGGGGCGGCTGCTGCTGACCCTGGAAGGCGGCTACAATCTGACCGGGCTGCGCGACGGAATTCTGGCGACCATCGGCGCCCTGAGCGGCAATCCGTTGTTGTTCGATCCGGCTGGTGACCCCGGCCGGCTGAATAAAGCCGCTTTCGGCGGGCCGGGTTGTCTTGGCGAGGAAGCCCTTCAGCTTATCAGAAAGGCCCATGGGGAGCATTGGCAATTTTGATGCGCCGGGCAAGCCGTCGCCGACCATCGGCCTGGTGCTGACGGCGGATCTCCCGGGACCCATAGGCCCGACGGCAGGGTAAAGATTGTTTGACTTGCCGGGGGTTTTACGTTAATTGTTCAGCCCATGAAGATAACCATCGATCAGGTAAAATACGTCGCCGGGCTGGCCCGTCTGGAGCTGAAACCAGAGGAGGCGGAGGAAATGGCCGGGCAACTCGACCGGATCCTTTCTTATGTCGATAAGTTGAATGAGCTTGATACCAGCGCGGTCGAGCCGACCACCCATGCCATTTCCATCACCAATGCCTTCCGGGCGGACGAACGCCGGGAATCGCTGGCCAGGGATAAGGCCTTGGCGAACAGTCCCCGCCAGAACGGGGAAGCGTTTGTCGTGCCCAAGATCATTTGATCGGTAACCGTTCCGTAGCACCACATCTTCGGAACGATCGGCCCGGCTTACGTATTATACTCCGGCTTTGCGTGACAATTCCGTTGAGAAATGCGGGTTAAGCGGATCCGATCCCTACGGTCGATTCGCTTTTTTTGTCGGCAAAACCGGGGTAACATAGATAAAACGAACGCGAGAAAAATGCCATGGAGCTATATTCCCTAACCGTTCATCAGTTGCGGAAAATGCTGAGCAAGGGCGCGGTCTCCGCCGTGGAAATCACCGAATCGGTTCTGGCCCGGATAGATCGGGTCGAGGGCCGGATCGGGGCCTATATCACTTTGGATCGTGACGGCGCTCTCGCCCAGGCCGCCGCAGCCGATCGGGAAATTGCCCGGTCTGCCGGCGGTCCCCTGGCCGGAATCCCCCTCGCCCTGAAAGATGTGGCCTGCACGGAGGGTCTGCGGACCACCGCCGGTTCGAAAATTCTGGAATCCTTCATCCCGCCCTATGATGCCACCATGGTTGCGAAACTCAAGGACGCCGGAGCGGTGATCCTCGGCAAGCTCAGCATGGACGAATTCGCCATGGGCTCCGCCAATGAGAACTGCGCCTTCGGAACCCCCCATAACCCATGGGCCCTTGATTATGTCTGCGGCGGTTCCAGCGGCGGTTCGGCGGCGGCGGTGGCGGCCGATGAATGTCTGGCCTCGATCGGTTCCGATACCGGCGGCTCGATTCGCCAGCCCGCTTCCTATTGCGGGGTGGTGGGGCTTAAACCCACCTACGGCCGGGTCTCCCGTTACGGCCTGATCGCCTACGCCTCATCCCTCGATCAATTCGGGCCCCTTACCAAGGATGTTCGGGATTGCGCGATGATTCTTCAGGAGATCAGCGGTTATGACCAGCGCGATTCAACTTCCGTAAATATCGGGGTGCCCGATTATTCGGCCGCCCTCGGAAAAGGGGTCAAGGGGCTGAAGGTCGGCATCCCCAGGGAGTATTTCGAGGAAGGGGTCGCCCCGGAAGTGGCGGCCGCGGTGCGCAACGGTATCGATTTACTTAAAGAAGCCGGGGCCGAGCTTGTCGATCTCTCCCTGCCCCATACCGATTACGGAGTCGCCGCCTATTACATTATCGCCCCGGCCGAGGCCAGCTCGAACCTGGCCCGCTATGACGGGGTGCGCTACGGCCATCGGACCGCGGCGCCCGATTCACTTCTGGAGATGTATAACCAATCGAGGTCCGAGGGTTTCGGCACCGAGGTGAAGCGCAGGATCATGATCGGCACCTACGCCCTCTCCTCGGGCTACTACGATGCCTATTACAAGAAGGCCTTGCAGGTCCGGACCCTGATCATCAACGATTTCAAGGAGGCCTTCGCCAGATGCGATGTGATGGTCTCGCCGGTTACCCCGGGTCCGGCCTGGCGAATCGGGGAAAAAAACAGCGACCCCTTGAGTGTTTATCTTACCGATATTCTTACAATTCCGGCAAACATGGCCGGGGTGCCCGGTCTCTCCCTGCCCTGTGGCTTCACCGGGGCCGGGCTGCCGATCGGTTTTCAGATCCAGGCCCCCCATTTCGGTGAGGAGAGGCTGCTGCAGACCGCTTATGCCCTGGAACGGGAGCTGGGCATTGCCGGGCGCAAACCCGCCGCCCTTTAAAGCTCCTGAATCCGTGACGGCTCAGTGCATTGATTCGCGATATGTGATCATTTTTACGTCAAATATAGACAGTGATCCGTGGTGACTGGAATGCACCCGCCGCCCTGCAGGGCGCCCGAGAACGGCGCATCTGCGGCGTTGGCAACTCGTTGATATACCCCGAGTATTATCAACATCGTTGCCGCCTTGCATCTGCACCGTTCTCGAACGCTCACGAATTCAGGAAGCTGAGTTGCGCGGCTGCCTGTTTTTATGCCCTTTAGGGTGCAAACGAAACCGATGCCCTTGCGGTATCAAAAAGGTAATCAGCATGAAACTGAAGGTTCCCGAAAATATCAGCAGCCTGGTCCCCTATCCTCCCGGCAAGCCGATTGAAGAGCTGGAACGGGAATACGGCATCACCGGTTCCATCAAACTCGCCTCCAACGAGAACGCCCTTGGCCCGTCCCCCAAGGCGATGGCGGCTATCCGGGAAAACCTTGCCAAACTCCATCGCTATCCCGACGGCAGCTGTTACTATCTGGCCGGCCGCCTCGCCGACAAGCTCGCGGTAAAGCCCGAGCAGATCGTTTTCGGCAACGGCTCCAACGAGATTATCGAGTTGCTGATCAACACCTTTCTCGCCTCCGGCGATGAGGTGATCACCAGCAATCCCACCTTTCTGGTTTATCAGAAGATGGTCCAGGCCCGGGGCGGTGTTAACCGGGTGATCCCCCTTAAAAAAGAGGCGCGGAAGCATATCGCCGGTCACGGCGGCGGCAGCCCGCTCGGCGTCGGCCACGATCTTGCGGCAATTCCATCCCTGATCAATGAGCGGACCAGACTGATCTTTCTCGACAATCCCAACAATCCCACCGGGGTGATCTTCGGCAAAGACGATTTCGAGGCCTTTCTCGCCGAGGTCCCCGATGAAGTTATCGTGGTCCTCGATGAGGCCTACGTCGATTTTGTCGAACCGGCGGTACGAATCGATGTCCGCGATTATCTTGATCAACCGACTCCGGTGGTCGGCCTGCGGACTTTTTCCAAGGCCTACGGGCTGGCCGGACTCAGGATCGGTTACGGTTTGATGAACCATGAAATCGCCGGGTATCTGCATCGGGTCCGGCAGCCGTTTAATGTCAATCTGCCGGCTCAGATCGGCGCCCTGGCCGCCCTTGACGACGATGAGCATTATCGCAACACCCTCGCCTTGACCCGGCAAGGGATCGGGTGGCTGACCCGGGAGATCGCCGGGCTCGGCTGCACCGTGTTCGACACCCACACCAATTTTTTCCTGGTCGATGTCGGCCTCGACTGCCGCGGCCTATACGAGAAAATGCTGACCAAGGGTGTGATTATCCGGCCGATGGCCGCCTACGGTTATCCCGAATATATCCGGATCACCGTCGGTCTCCCCGAAGAGAACAGCCGGCTGGTTCTTTCCCTGCAAGAGTCCCTGGCCGAGTTGCGGGAAGAATAAATGGCGGCAAAGCGGATTGTCACCATTGACGGCCCTTCCGGGGCCGGGAAGAGTACGATCAGCCGACTGTTGGCCGCCCGACTTGGCTATGCCTATCTCGATACCGGCGCCATGTATAGGGCGGTGGGGTTCAAGATCGAACAGACCGGCGCCAATTGCGATGATCGCCAGGCCCTCGGCCGGTTGCTCGACTCCATGGATCTGCGATTCAAGGCGGTCGGCGGGGAGACCAGGGTGATTCTCGACCAGGAAGATGTTTCGGAAGCGATCAGGACCCCGGCGATGTCGATGATGGCCTCCCGGGTCTCGGCCATCCCGGTGGTGCGGGAAAAACTCACCTTCATGCAGCGTGAGATCGGCGGGCGCGGCGGGGTGGTTGCCGAGGGCCGCGATATGGGGACCGTGGTGTTTCCCGAGGCGGCCTGGAAATTCTTTCTTGACGCCACCCCGGAAGAGCGAAGCCGGCGCCGGGTTTTGCAGCTTAAGGAGCAGGGCCGGCCGGTCGACGAAAAAGAGACCCTGGCCCAGATCATCGAGCGGGACCGGGCCGACAGCAGCCGGGCCCTGGCGCCCTTGCAGCCGGCCCCGGATGCGGTGATAATCGATTCTTCGCAAATGACCATCGACGAGGTTGTCGCCTTTATGGCCGCACGAATTGCCCGGGCTTGACCAGGTGATCGTGATGGCAGGGCGCCGATTTTTTCGTTAATGGCCTGGTCCCCGAGTTACGGGAAGATGGCCCGCGGGATTTTACTTTTCGCGGCGGGTTTCGGATCTGACTGTCGAATTAATGATGCCTGTATATGAATTGCGACCTGCTGATTAAAAACGGTCTGCTGCAAACCCCCGACATGGGCGATCCGGGACGGGCTCTTCCCGGCTTTGTGGCAATTAGGGATGGCCTGATCAGCGCATGCGGGCCGATGGCCGCGCTTGCCGACGGGATCAGGCCCGCGGTGACCATCGATGCCGCCGGCGGTCTGGTTTTGCCCGGCCTGATCAACTGCCATAACCACGCCGCCATGACCCTGTTCAGGGGGCTGGCCGACGATCTGCCCCTGTTGACCTGGCTCCACGACCATATCTTTCCGGCCGAGGCGAGATTCGTCACACCGGAAATGGTGTACTGGTGCGGTAAACTGGCGGCGGCCGAAATGATCCTTTCCGGGACCACCACCGTCGCCGATGGCTATTTTTTCGAGGATGATTGCGCCCGGGCGTTTAGGGAAGCGGGGCTCAGGGCGGTAGCCGCCCAGGGGGTTATCGATTTTCCGGCGCCCGGGGTTCCCGACCCGGCCGATAATATCCGCCATGGCGCCCGCTTTATCGACAAATGGCGCGGTGACGACCTGATCACTCCGGCCATCTTCTGCCACTCCCCCTACACCTGCAGCGCTCAGACGATCACCCAGGCCAAGGAGCTGGCTCGGCAGGTTGATTGTTGTTTCTTTATCCACCTTGCCGAAACCGAGCATGAAGTTGCGCAATCTTATCAGCGGCATCATCTATCGCCGGTTCGTTACCTGGAGCAACTCGGAGTTCTGGACCAGGGAACGGTCCTGATTCACTGTGTCTGGCTTGATGATGACGATATCGGGATTATCAAGGAGTCGGGGGCCGGGGTGGTAAGTTGTTCGCAGAGCAATATGAAGTTGGCGGCGGGGATGGCCCCGCTCGACAAATTCGTCGAGAACGACATTCCGGTTGGGTTGGGAACCGACAGTTGCGCCAGCAATAATAAACTCGACATGTTTCGGGAGATGACCTTTGCCGCCAAACTGGCCAAGGTCAACCGCCTCGACCCCACCCTGTTGCCGGCCGGCAAGGTTGTGAAGATGGCCACCACCGGGGGGGCCGCGGTTCTCGGCCTGGCGGACAAGATCGGTCAACTCACGGTCGGACGCTCGGCGGATATAATCATTGTCGATCTGCTGAAACCGCACCTTACTCCGATGTATGAAACGGATTCCCTGCTGGTTTATGCCGCATCGGGTAGCGATGTCAGAACCTCGATAATCAACGGCCGGCTGGTCATGGATAACCATGAACTCCTTACCATCGATCTTCCCGAGGTGATCGGCAAGGTAAACGAGCTGGCCCGGCGGCTCAGATCAGGACCTTGACCAGGACAAATCCGGCGAGCAGCAAGGCCAGCAGGATTATGGTCAGCAGGTTGAGATAACGCTCGATGAAGGTGCGGATAGGTGCGCCGAAGTGGTAGATCAGGCTGGCCACCAGGAAAAAGCGGGCGGAGCGGGAAAGCAGGGAGACCGCGACAAAGGTCGGGAAGTTGATCTTGAAGGCCCCGGCCGTAATGGTGAAAACCTTATATGGCAAAGGGGTGAAGCCGGCCACTCCCACCGCCCAGGCATCGTATTTCTGGTAAAGTTCCTGGACCAGCTGGTATTTGTCGGCGAGGCCGTAGATCTCGATGATCCGGCTGCCGATAATATCCATGAACCAGAAGCCGAGGCCATAGCCGAACATCCCGCCCAGGACCGAGCCGGCCGCGCAGATGGAGGCATAACGGAAGGATTTTTCGGGACAACTGATGCAGAGGGCCATCAGAAATACATCGGGGGGGATCGGGAAAAACGAGGATTCGGCCACGGCCACGAAAAACAGCACCCAGACCCCGTAAGGAGTTTGCAGCCAGTCCAGGGTCCATTCGTATAGGCGGTGTAACAACCCGGTTTTATCGCCGCCGCCGGCGGTCACCTCATTGTTCAATCTTCCACCCCTGAGCACCGATCAGACTGACAAACCGGACGCTTTCCCTTTTTTGGTAATTTACCGTCCCGTTCGTCTTGACCACCCTGATCAATTGTTGACCGCTACGGTCGCCAACCGGAATGACCATGATGCCCGGCTCGGCCAGCTGTTCGAGCAGGGCGGTCGGGACCTCCGGGCCGCCGGCCGTGACGATAATGGCGTCATAGGGCCCGTGTTCCGGCCAGCCCATGGTCCCGTCGGCCATTTTACAGAGGGTGTTGAAGCACCTGGCGCTATCGAGATTGATTCTGGCCCGGGCCAGGAGCTTCTTGATTCTCTCGACCGAATAGACCCGCTCGCAGATTTTGGCCAGCACGGCGGTCTGATAACCGCAACCGGTCCCGATCTCCAGTACCTTCTCCTCCCCTTGCAGTTCGAGCATCTCGGTCATCAAGGCCACTATGTAGGGCTGGGAAATGGTCTGGCCTTCGCCGATCGGCAGGGGGAAATCCCCATAGGCCTGGGCCTGGAGGGCGTCTTCGACAAAGATATGGCGCGGCACCTCCTGCATGGCCTTGAGGACCAGGGGATCGGTAATTCCCCGGGGCAGCAGTTGCTCGCGAATCATCCGCTCCCTGGCCTTGAGGTACTGGATCATACCTCCTGAACTCACGGCAACTCCGTGTTGAATTTTTCGAATTCGGATTCGTCAAATTGCCGGTAAAGACAGGTACTGACCAGTTCTCCGTTGAAGGTTACGGTAACGGCTTCGTAGTTCTGGGTGCCCAATTTGTCGCCAACCAGAGGCATTTTCCTCGCAAAGCTTCTGTTGACTTCCAGGTAAAGCCAGAGTTCGAGATTTTCATCGGTGGTCATCTTGCGATCCGGCTCGCCGAGGAAGGAGATAACCTCTTCCCGGGTGGTCTGTTCCGGCATTACCAGACAGATATCCGAGGATAGATGGCGAACCGGGGAGGAGGCGCCGACACAACCCGCCGTCAACAATAAAAACAAGGCGATTCCTGACAAACCTTTCTGACTGCGTCTCAAATTATCCATAAGCTCAATATTGATTCAATCCGGGGAAAGGCAGAGGGTATGGCAAAAGTTTTGTACTCTATACCGATCATCTCGACAATGCAACTTGTAACCCTGAATATAGACCAGTTGAAGAGAAATATCTCCTTATTCCGGTTCAGGTTTTTACATTTGTTGTTGAAATTTTATTGATTTACATATATTCAATAAGAGTGATATTGAAAAATGCTAGTAAAATCGGCTATTTTATCCATTTTTGTGCCCTGAAAGACCCTTGTCGGTCCATTCGGACAAAGGATAAGAAACAGTCGATAAAACAACAACCTGCTCACCCGAGGTGGTTAAGATGCGTTGTCCCAAGTGTAGTTTTATTTCATTCGACGATCTAACAAATTGCGCCAAGTGTTCAAATGACCTCGCCGCAATAGCCCAGGAATTGCATGGCACCTGTACGGAGACCATGCTGCCCTTTTTTCTTTCGTCGGTTGTCCAGTCGCCCGAGCCGGAAGATCAGACCTTTTCCGAGTCCCAGGCCTTGCCCTCTATTGACGATACCGATATAAATTTCGATGAGACCATGGATGGCGATCTATCCGTCCCCGAAGAGACCGATCAGACCCTTACCGATTTTGACGACAGTATGGAGATTTCCGAGGATGACATATCCCTGGAGCTTGGCGATATTATGCCGATCGATCTTGATCAGCTTGACCAGCCCGGCCCGTTTGGGGATGATCTCGAGGACGATGACTTAACCGAGTGGTCCGCCGATAGTCAGACCGGCGAAACCACCTCTCTAGAGGAGATTGATTTTAATCTGGGCGATGATTTCGGTGATCAAAGTTCGGAATTCGATGCGACGGAAATATTGAAAACCGGCCAAGCCGAGGAAGGGGGCGACTTTGATGCGACCGGAGATTTTGACCAAAGCATCGATCTGAATCTGAGTGGTGATTTCGAGGGACTCGATTTTGACGATACCACAATTTTTACTCCAAGCGCCGAAGACGCTGAACAGTTGAATTTTGATGATACCCTTTCCGCAAGGGATAGTTTTCCCTTGGATGAAGAATTTACCTCGTCGTTGTCTGACGAGCTCCCCGATCTCGATGTCGACCAGGACCGGACCGAGGTTCTGGAGCTTGATGATTCCCTGTTTGACGAACTTGAGGAGACACAAATTGTCCAGCCGGTGAGCGAGCCCGAATTAAGCGGCGAGAGCGAAGAACCCCCGGCGGCCGCTGCCGGTCTCGAATCACCAGCCGAGGCCGGGGAATTCCGGGCCGACGACAACCTCTCCGAGGATGGAATTTTGCTTTTGGACGAAGAGGCGGGAGGGGCATCTTCGCCGGCCGACGATTTGTCATCGGAGATCGAGCCGGCCGGATATCCGGAACTGGAAGATGACATGCTTGAAGAATTTGAGCCGGCCCTGGTCGAAAAAGGCGCAATCGATGAGATTGTCGCCGCGTCTCAGCCCGGCCCGGACTCGACGGCTTTCGATCTGGATGATACCGGCACCGATTTCGGTCTGGAGGGTGATGCGGAAGAATTCCGGGCCGATGACACATTGTCCGATGACCTTGGATTCGCCCTTGATGAGGAATTAGAGGTTATTCCTGCCGGTGAGGCTGCTCCTGATCCCGTGGATGCCGCGGCGTCCGAATCCTTCGGTTCCGACGATACCATCCTTGAAGAGTTGGAGGCGGCCAAGGGTGCAAAGAAAGAACAAGCCGCCGACTTCCCGACGGACATCGGCTTCGGTGTAGAGACCGCTGATTTTGCTCTGGAGGCCGAATGGGACGCGGAAGAGGATTCGCCGGGGCCTGAAGATGCCGATCGGCTTGGCGATGAGTTGCTGGCCACGATGGATGAAGAGTTGGATTTTGATCCGGCCGAGCTGGCAACCGGCCAGGATGAAAGCGGATTTTCTGGCGGACAAGTATCCGAACAAGAACGTTTGGGCGATGAATTTGTTGCCGGGCCTTCCCCGGCATTGGGACTGGAAGATATTGATCTCTCCGACCTGGTCGCCGACTACGGTCAAGGTTCGGAAGACACCCCGGCCGACAGCGACGGAGATGACGCGGTTTTGTCCGCCTCTCTAACGGAAGAGGTGGACAGGAAGCCGGGTGGGGAGCTCAGGCGGTTCGATGAAGATATTCCGGAATTCGAAGTTGTCGAGGATGATGACGAGGAAGGGCCCCCGGATTTGCCCTGATTTTCTGGCCAACCGGCTTCAGGCCATCCGACAAAACACTTGACATCCCCGGCCCATTTTCTTAAGTTAGCGCATCGATTTAGCCGAGATAGCTCAGTCGGTAGAGCAACGGACTGAAAATCCGTGTGTCCCTGGTTCGATTCCTGGTCTCGGCACCAGTAATTAAAGGGTTTACGGCTTTTTTGGTCGTAAACCCTTTTTTGTGTCCGGTCGTCCTCTGGTTTTTCTGAAATCCCCCTGTTTCACTCAGCTTTTTCTATCAACTTCATTCTTCTCTTATCATCATCTAAGATGGGATACGCGGACAGTAAATATCCTCGTCCTATAATATTCTGACAAATCAGTTCACCTATCCCCTTTTATCGCTTAAATTGATACAAAGTTACTTTTTGATAAACCTCCGCCGCAGGCGGTGTGACCCGCTGGATTCCGGCTAACAACCTGCCGGAATGACGGTCGATAAAACATTGAGGAATTTCTGAAAGTTCTTAACCGGTCAACCCTGCGTATGGTATGAGAAAAATCGACTGGCATTTCACCGCCACCGAGGTCCCACTAAAATTTAAAAGGACTTTACCTGAAACCATGAGGGTTCCCGGTATTAGTCATATGGAGTTGTTATGAAGTTTCGTTTCCTTTATCGGGGATTGAAGGCGAGGTTCCATGACGAGCGAGCCGAAATAGCATCGCTGGTCAAGGCACTTGGTTCTGCGGAGATCGCGGTTGACGTCGGGGCAAATAAAGGCAGCTATCTACCGTCACTGTCCCGGGCCGTTCCCGAGGGGTTGGTTGTCGCCTTTGAACCCCAACCTCATCTGGCAGAGTATCTCAAGCTCGCTTGCGCATCAGCAGGAATTACAAACGTTATTGTCGAGCCGGTTGGCGTTTCGGAAAAAAAGGGCATTCTCACCCTGGCGATTCCCGGCGACGCCGATTCCTCGCCGGGAGCTTCCTTTGAGCAAGCGGTCAAGGAAAGGGAATCCTGTCGAACCGTAGATGTGCCCGTTTATACACTGGATGAATATTTTGGCCAGGAACAACGCCGGATCGGGGCGATCAAGATTGATGCGGAAGGGCATGAACTCTCTGTTCTTCGAGGGGCTGAAAACATTCTTGGAAAGCACCATCCTCTGGTTGTATGTGAGTGCGAATCGCGGCACATGACCCATGGCAGCGTGGAAACCGTCCTCGAATATTTTCATTCTTTATCATACGGAGGCTTTTTCGTCCATCGCTCGCGCCTGGTTCCGATATCTGAATTCAAGGCCGATATCCATCAAAGTGAAGTCGGCGAGCGCTTCTGGGATCATAAGGATTATTGTAACAACTTCATTATGGTGTGGCAGGGATAAGAAAGGCGGCGGTGCAGCTGGAGCCCAGAAAGTGGTCTCCGTTCTTGAAGACCTGCCCTTATTGCCAGAACCCGGGGGCAATGGGGAGAGGTCGGGCAAGGACTAAAAACCATTGGTTCACCAAACTCGGATAGCCCGGCCGAACCGCCTTCATCTCTTGCGGAAATCTTTTAGCAAATCCAGGCGCCTTCGGTTGGCCGAGCCGCGAGGAGGGCCGTTTAACTTATCTGCCACAATGCATAGGAGAATCTATGATGTACGGGAACCTGATTATTCCAATATTGTTCTTGATTATGACCGCCGGGTCGGCCTCGGCGGAAACGCTGATCGCTCCGATCTATCCCGGGGCGGGTTCCCTGCGGGCCGAGTGCTCCTCACCCGGGTTGTTATCTGAGTAAGGATTCATCGGCTCTTCCACAGAATTCGTGAATAAATAACCGGTTAAAGGAGTTCTGTCTCACCCTAAAGGTAAAAAATAAACACATCCCGTTCTCAAATCAGGCAATATGGG
>JARGFN010000250.1 GCA_029210665.1 Desulfobulbales bacterium | reverse complement strand
GGTGGGTATCTCTTGGTCGGGATTCCCTGTCATTATAGAGGCTTTTCTGTTTTAACCAACTGTTTTTATTCGATATTTAACCGATGTTTTCAACACCTTCAAACTGTCCCCGATATTCGTGAGAATACTGAATCCACCAAATAGCTTGGCAGTTCTATATACTGTTTCCGGAACTCCCCGGAACTCCCAAGTGCCTGACCGGTCTTAGGCGGAGGACGGCTTATTGGCGGTGCTTGTACCCTTGCGGGTACTCTTTCATCTTTTCAATGAAATCGATATTCTTCCAGATCCGCTCCCTTACCCCCGGCGTCGGATCAAGGCGCAGGGCTATCCGAAACCGTTGCATCGCCTCGTCGAGCCGCCATTGCCACATCAACGCGTAGCCGAGACTGGCCTGGGTCCTGGCCACCCGTGGGGCTTTTCCCAGGCTGTCGAGCAAGAGGATCTCCTCGGTGCGCCAATCCCGGTTCCTGTAATAAGTTAGACCGGCCAGGACCGCGGCTGCGATCAGTATAACCACCGGCGCCGACCTTTTGAATTTCCCCTCCCTCAGCCAGCGAAAGATCAGAAAGGTGACCAGCAGACAGAGAAAGGTGGTGGGCAGATAATTCCGGTGTTCGAAGATGATCTCCAGGGGAATAACCGAGGACTCGATGGCGAGGTTGCCCAGATACCAGAGGATCGAGAAGGAAAGCAACCGATGCCGCCGGGCGACTACTAACGCCGCAATCGCCATGGCGAAAAGGGCCGCGATGGCAAGAATGGTGGCCGGCGGCGCCAGGAGCGAGGAGGAAATCGAGAAGTCATGGAATATATTGAACCTGTAGGGATGGGGGTAGAAGAATTGGCTGAGGTGGAAAACCACCACCCGCGGCTCGGTCAAAAGCCGCTGACCCATGGTGAAGGGACGCTGGTCGTAGCCCGCCAAAATCGAATCAATTTTCGGCGCTACCAGAATGAGCGCTACGAAAATGATCGCCGCGGCAACCCCGATCACGGATCTCCTTTTAAACCAGCTGAAATCCAGGTTTCGGAAAAAGAAGAATTCATACAAAAACAGGAAAACGGGCAGGGTCAGCACTATCTCCTTGCATAGAAAACCGGCGACCCCGCTCAGAACGCAGCCGCCCCAGAAAAGATATCTTTTCCGGCCGGTCTTAGCCCTCCTGCCGCCGACGTAGAAGAGCATGGCCGCCAGATAAAACAGGGTCGCCAGGCTGTTCATCCGTTGGACTATATAGGTTACGGATTGGACCTGGAGGGGATGGGCCAGCCAGATTAGGGCGCCGGCGAAGGCCGCCGTTTTCGGACCAGCCAGGGAGTCTCTCAGGGCCGGCGTCCGGAAAGTCGCGGCGAACAGAAAATAAAGGAGTACCCCGTTTACGGCATGGAGAAGGATGTTGACCAGATGATAACCCGGCAGTTCCTTTTTGTGGAAATAATAGTTCAGGGCCAGGGTGAGGTTGGCCAGGGGCCTGCTCGGCACCGGGCTTTCGAAAGCCGCCTCGGAAAGGCTTTCCCAGCTTATGCTTTCGAGCTGAACCGCCGGATTGTCGGTAATATTGATGCGGTCGTCGAAGACGAAAGGGACGGTATAGGTGTTGGAATAGATTACGAATACCACGGCGAAAATAGAGAGAACGGCTAATAGATCGGCCCAGGGTATCCGCCGACAGCCGGCTTTTTGCCGAGCCGGTAAAGACTCCTCGACCGGAGATTCATTCGGTTTGCCCGGTTCCGGCTCTCTGTCGCGGCAGGCGGGTTCGGCCAGCCGCCTCGGGAACTCCTCGTCGGGAACTGCTTCGTCCTTCCTGATTTCCACGGGAGATATCCGTTCTCGCACCCCCTGTAGCCTTTTCTTCGCCTTTCGAGAAACCTTCTTTTTTTTGATCATGGCCTATGCGCTAAATCCATGGGGGGGGGACGCTCTTGGGTGGGGGGACGCTCTTAGGAAATCAATTAACTCTTCTCAATCTTTCAGAGTGAAGTTTTT
>JARGFN010000056.1 GCA_029210665.1 Desulfobulbales bacterium | reverse complement strand
CCGGCGTCGCGACCAGCCAGCTCTTTTTTGACCCCCTGGTTTTGCCGGTGGCAACCGATGTAAGCCAGGGCAAGGTTACCCTGGAAACGATCAGCGCCATCAAGAAGGCGATCCCCGAGGCAAAGACCGTGATGGCGGTCTCCAACGTCTCCTTCGGCCTGCCGAAACGGAAAATCTTCAACACCGCCTTTCTCCACATGGCGATTATGGCAGGACTCGACGCCGCCATTTTAAGCGTCCTCGACCCTACCCTGATCGGCGCCGCCAAGACCGCCGAGGCGGTGCTGGGCCGGGATCGGCATTGCCGAAAGTACTCCCGTTTCTGGCGGGACAAATAAGGGACTCAGAAATTGTTGCTACCGGTTTACCACGCATCGAAAAGTCCGTCATTCCGGCAGGTTTTAAGCCGGAATCCAGATCATCCGCTGAATGCGATCCGCGTAAGCTATCACAGGATACCGAATCCGCTTTGTTATCGGCTGGTTCGGAGACCAAAATATGATGTGAAGGAAAAGATATGAGTGATTTTCGAAAAGGAAATATCGTCAAGCCATATGAACGGCTGGATCAGGAACAGATCAACCGAATCCATGAGGCCTCAATGGCCATCCTGGAGGAGCCGGGCATCTGGTGTTACAACAAGCAGGCGGCCGACCTCTTCGTGAAAAACGGCGCGACAAGCGTCCTGGAAGACAAGGGCGGCAGCCCCTGCTGGCGGGTGCGGCTGCCCCGGGAGCTGATCGAATCGGCGATTGCCAAGGCCCCCTCGAAGGTGGTGATGGGCGCCAGGGGCCCGAACAACCGGCTGGAGCTTGACGCCGAAGTGCCCCGGGTCTATTTCGGCTCGGGCTCGGAGACCAATATCTGGCTGGATACAGAGATGACCGACTTTGTCGCCGTCGACGATCCCGGCGACCGCAGAAAAATGCCGAAGTACACCGAAAAACGCGGTTCCGCCGCTCTTCTGGCCCGGGCGGCCCACCTCTGCGAACAGCTGGACCATCTCGATTTCTTTGTCAGGCCGGTCAATATTCAGGACGAAGGCATCAACGAGCGCAACCACGACGTCAACAAGTTCTTCGCCAGCCTGAACAACATCACCAAGCACGTCCAGGCCGGCCTGACCACCCTCGATGCCCTTGACGACGTGGTCAAGATGGCCGAAATCATCGCCGGCGGCCCCGAGGCGCTCCGCGAAAATCCGGTGCTCTCTTTCATCGCCTGTATCTTCAAAAGCCCCTTGCAGCTGGTCGACGACACCGCCGAAAAGGTCTTTGCCATCGTCGAGCAGGGCTTGCCCCTGGTGATCTCTTCCTCGCCCCAGGGCGGCTCTTCGGCGCCGATCCAGGAGGCGGGCATCGTCGCCCAGATCAATGCCGAGATCCTTACCGGCGTCGCCCTGACCCAGTTGATCAAACCCGGCGCCCCGGTTCTCTACGGTTCGGTGCCGGTCCGGGCCCGGCTTGACGATCTCCACGACCTTTACGGCTGCCCGGAGTTCAACCAGTACAATATCGACTGCGTGCAGATGGCCAGATCATACAAGCTGCCCTGCTATTCGAGCAGCGGCGTGGGCAACGCCAAGGTGCCGGGCATGCAGGCCACCTTCGAGAAGCTCTTTTCCCATCTCTATATGGCGGCCAGCGGCGCCCAGTACATCCACTACGCCTTCGGGCTCCTGGACCGGACCAACACCTTCTGCCCGCTCCAGGCAGTGCTCGACAACGAGCAGGTCGGACTGGCCAAGCACTGCATGCGGGCGCCGCTGCTCAGCGCCGCGGAAAGCGACGAGGCGGTCGAGATCATCCGCAAGGTGATGACCACCAACCATAAGCTCTTCACCCGCCATACCAGAAAGCCGTGCCGGGCCGGGCTGGTTTCGGAGCCGTACCATTTCGAATCGAAGACCGGCGAGGACCAGGTCCTGGAAAGGGCCCTGGCCCATATGGCCGACCTTGAAGCGCGGCCGGTCAAACACCTGTCCACGGAGATGGTGGAGCGGATCTTCAGCGAAATACCCGGGCTGTTACCCGAATTGAAGCAATCCATCTAGTTTAGTTAAGCCGGACTCCAAAAAGTCCCGGAACGACTAAATATTTATAAGTCAGACAAACAAGGAGAAAGCCATGTCACAGGAGTTACTTGACAAGATAGCCACCAACGTAGTCCAGGGCCGGGTCGAGCAGGATGATGAAGGATTCGACGACGGTTTCGAGGGCCAGCCGGCCGTAACCGAACTGGTCGAGGAGGCCCTCGGAAAAGGCATCGATCCCAATCGAATCCTCATCGACGGGCTGACCGCCTCGATGACCACCGTCGGCGAAAAATTCGAGATCGGCGAATACCTGATCCCGGACATGCTGGCCGCCGCCGAAGCGGTCGGGGCCGGGATGGACATTCTCACCCCGCATCTCCTGAAGGCCGGGGTCAAGTCGAAGGGCAAGTTCATCATCGCCACCGTGGCCGGCGACCTCCATGACATCGGCAAGAATATTGTGGCAATCATGCTGAAAGGCGCGGGCTACGAAGTGATTGATCTGGGGGTCGACGTACCCACCGCCCGGATCGTCGAATCCGTCAAGGAAAACGAGGCGCCCTTCCTCGGCCTGTCCGCCCTCCTCACCACCACCATGCGCAACATGGAAGAGGTGATCACCCAACTCAAGGCGGAAGGATTGCGGGATAAAATAAAAATATGTATCGGCGGCGCCCCCACCTCCCAGGAATTTTCCGACAAGATCGCAGCCGACGGCCATTGCAGCGATGCCTTTGCCGCCCTCGACTGGATAAAGGCACACGCAATATAAAGCTGAGTTGAGCAGTTCGTCTGTTTTATGCCCTTTAGGGTGCAAACGAAACTTATGCTCTGTGTATAAGGAGACAAGATGGCGGAAGTAAAGGCTTACAGCAAGGCGGCGGGAACCGGCAAGTACGAAAAGGCCATCACCCTGTCCGGCAAGTACGACAACGTCAGACGATTCTGGGAAGACCAGATGACCGGGATCTTTCTGCGCCCGGCCTTAAACGACCTGGTCGACTATAAACGCAAGCGGTTGGAACGGCTGCGCATCCTCGATCTCGGCTGCGGCAGCGGCGACGGCTTCGATCTGATCATGGGGGTAACCTCGAAGGACCCCGGCCTCTACGATTTCGTCCATGAGGCGATCATGCCGGAAATGCTCCAGGAATACCTGGGGGTCGACGTTAACGACAACCTGCTGGCCCAGGCCAACGAGTATTACGGCGATCATCCCAAGATGCGTTTTGCCAAGCACGATCTAAGCAAGGGCATGCCCTTCGGCCCGGAGGACGAGGCGCCTTTCGACGTCTACCTCACCTCCTACGGGACCATGAGCCATTTCCAGGACGAGCAGGCCGCGCAGCTGATCGCCGACGTCTGCAAGCACGCGCCGGAACGGGCCGTCTTCATCGGCGACTGGCTGGGCCGCTATTCCTACGAATGGCAGGATCTCTGGCATTGCTCCCAGGACGAAGAGTTCTTCATGGACTACCGGATCTCCTATATCTATCCGCCGGAAGAGCGGGGCCGGGACGACATTCCGCGCTTTCCCCTCCGGCTGATCACCAGAAACGAGGTGATGAAAATTATCGGGATGGCCGAGGAAATGTCCGGGGTCAAGATCAAGCCGCGCTGCTTTTTCGACCGCTCGATCATGACGGGCCGTCACCTGGAGACCAGGGACTACAATGCCAACGCCCCCGATCTCAGGCTGCCGATCAACTCCCTCTTCGAGGGCTACACCCGGACCGATCTCGAACAGCTTATGGTGGACTACGTACCCCGGGAGGGCTTCGGTCATATCAATAATTTTTTCGAAAGCTTCTTCATGAACACCAATTCCTTGGTCGAGCACACCATTGCCATGCTGGCCAGCCAGGAAAAAGGCGAATCGATTACCCCGGAACTGCCGCCTTTTTATCCGGATTCGCTCCGTGATGCCATCGAGACCATGCAGCTGGTAATCGAGACCGCGGGCAAGCTGCAGTTCGGCGATCCCCGGGCCAACATGATCGAGCAGCACCTCGGCTACTCGCTGCGCCGCCTGGAAATGGATCTCCAGCCCGGCACCGGCATGGGCCACGGCCTGGTCGGGGTTTTCGAAATCAACAAATAATGATGGATGGCTTCGCAAAAACTCCGATCTGCTGCGTCGTGGCGTATATCGAAGTTTTTGCTTAGCCATCCCTGGACTTTTTGCGAGTTTGTCAACTTTGACAAATTCGCAAAAGCCTAAAAAGCTGTCATTTCGAACGAATGTGAGAAATCTTGTTCTTTAACCCGTCTAAACTATTAAAGCCGAGTTGAGCAGCTTGTCTGCTCGTACGAGACTTATGTGCCGCGAAGCAAATGCCCTCATCAGGGAGACAGAACCCTTGCGGTATAAGATTTCTCCCATTGGACGAAATGACATTATGGCAATCTCGACTATTTGCTTTAGCCATCAAGAGTGATGGCTAAGCAAAAATCGTCAGATCCAAGGCGCGCAAATTTCGAGGAATGAAGCGTACTCCAGTACGCTGCAATGACGAGACAAATTGCAGCAACGCGGGAGCTGGCGATTTTTGCGACGCCACCAACCATAAACCTGAGGATAACATAATGTGTGGCATTGCCGGCTGTTTCGGCAGCACCGATGAAGCAACAATCAATAAGATGCTCGACGCCCTTCACCATCGCGGCCCCAATGACCGGGGGATCCATGTTACCGGTAACATGGTCCTCGGCCATACCAGGCTGTCGATCGTCGACGTGGCCCACGGCCATCAGCCGATTCTCTCCGAGGACGAAAGCAAGGGGCTGATCTGTAACGGCGAAATCTACAACTTTAAAGCGCTCCGGGCCACTCTTGAAGATCGCTACCACTTCCGGACCAATTCCGATTCCGAGGTGATTCTCCATCTCTACCGGGAAAAAGGGCCCGAGTGCGTTAAAGAGCTGGACGGCATGTTCGCCTTTGCCATCTTCGACGGCGATACCTTCATGCTGGCCCGCGATCCGATCGGCATCAAGCCCTTATATTACGGCTACCAGAACGAGACGATGTACTTCACCTCCGAACTGGGGGCGATGAGTCTGGCCGGGGTCGAAGAGGCCCACGAGTTTCCCCCCGGCCATTATTACACGCCGGAACAAGGTTTTGTCATGTATTACGAGGTGCCGCGGATAGCCGCGGCACCCATGACCAATGTTGACGAGATCTGCAAAGAGATTCGCGAAACCTTTATCCGCTCCGTTAAAAAGCGGCTGCTCGCCGATCCGGAAATTCCGGTGGGCTCATTCTGCAGCGGCGGTCTCGACAGCTCCCTGATCGCGGCGATCGCCGCCGAGGAGATCCCCAATCTGCATACCTTTGTCGTCGGGATGCGCGACGAGTTCGGGGTGGAGAGCGACGACTTCCAGGCCTCCCGGCTGGCCGCGAACCATATCGGTTCGACCCATCATGAACTGGCCTTCACCACGGAGGAATACTACGCGGCCCTACCCACGGTAATCGGCAAGCTGGAAAGCTACGATCCTTCCCTGGTCCGCTGCGCGGTGCCCTGCTATTTCACCTGCAAGCTGGCGGCGGACTACGTCACCGTTGTCCTCACCGGCGAGGGCGCCGACGAGCTGTTCGCCGGCTATCATTACATGAAACACCTCCCCCTCGACAAGCTGAACGAGGAAGGCAGGCGCTGCACCAATACCCTCCACAACATCAATCTGCAGCGGGCGGACCGGATGGGGATGTACTTCAATCTCGAACTGCGGGTGCCCTTCCTGGATACGGAGATGATCGCCCTGGGCATGAAGATCGCCCCGGAATTGAAAGTGCATGAAGTAAACGGCGCCAAGATCGAAAAATGGATCTTACGCAAGGCCTTCGAGGGCACCGGCCTGCTGCCGGACGAAATCCTCTGGCGCTACAAGGTCCAGTACACCCAGGGCGCCGGCTGCGAGTCCCTCGGCGAGACCCTTGCCGAAAGGGAGATTTCCGATGAGGAATTGGCCCGGCTCAGGCACGACCATCCCGACGCGGTGATCAACAGCAAGGAGGCGGCGTTTTATTTCAAGATTTTCCGGAAATACCACCCCCAGGATTCGATCCTGAAATCGATCGGCATCTGGAGCGGCTTCGACTTTGCCGAGGAGCGCGAAAAGGTCAGCGGCACGATGGACAACACCGCCTCCAAGCCATAATTTTGCCTGCGATCACGAAATCGCATCTGCCGCGTCAGCTGGCAAAGGTGGCCTGACTGATCCTGGCTGGGGTGATATCCGGAACATCCTGCCATAAATAATCGGCGCCGCGAAATCTTTTCTTTGAGCTGAAAGCCCGCGGGGGTATAATGTCGCCCGGTCCGGGCGCCGGGACCACCGTCGCCGGCCAGTTTCACAATTTTCGTAACCGTTCGAGGGATAAGCCGCCCGGGTAAGGCGGACAACGCAAAAGGACAAATGAAAGCTGATTTCACGAAGACACTGGCGGAAGGGGTGATCCTGGGCGATGGCGCCCTGGGTTCCTATCTCTATGAAAAAGGGGTGGAACTGGGCCGCAATCTCGACCTGCTGAACCTCCGCAACAGCGAACTGGTCTTTGCGGCCCACGAGGAATATATCCGGGCCGGCAGCCAGTTGATCGAGACCAACACCTTCGGAGCCAACCGCTTCAAACTGCGCGATGCCGGGGCCGACGATCAGGTCACCGAGATCAACCGGACCGGAGCGGCTATCGCCCGGAAGGCCGCCGGGCACCAGGCCTTCGTCGCCGGTTCCGTCGGCCCTACCGGGGTCCGGTTCCCCCTGGATATCGGCGAGATAAGCGAGGAGGAACTCCGCGAAGGACTGCGGGAGCAGCTTGAAGGACTGGCGGCCGGCGGCGTTGATCTTTTCATCCTTGAAACCTTCAGCCGGCTCGATGAAATCATAATCGCCATCGAAACGACCAGGCAGGTGGCGCCGGCACTGCCGGTTGTCGCCCAGATGGTTTTCCCGACCAGGGGCAAGACCCAGGAAGGCATCGACGCCCGGGTCTGCGCCGAAAAGATGCTCGCGGCCGGGGCAACGGTGGTCGGCACTAATTGCGGCCGGGGCATCGACGCGATGGTCACCGCCATCCAGGCGATGAGCGGGATCGACCGGGAAAACGTCACGCTCTCCGCTTTTCCCAATGCCGGTCTGCCGGAAATGGTCGGGCATCGGATGATCTATCCCGCCCAACCGGCCTACATGGCGGCCAGGGCGGCGGAGATGCTGAAACTTGGGGTACGGTTGATCGGCGGCTGCTGCGGCACTACCCCGGCCCATATCCATGAATTTCGCAAGACTTTGAACATCAAGCCGATGCGGCAAAGCCGGACCGGCCGGGGCCCGGCGATCCAAACCCCGACCGCCGCCGAGCAGCCGGCTGAAAACGGCGGTAGGCCCGGCGGCTTTCTGGCCGGCCTCACGGAAGCGCGCATCCCGATTCTGGTCGAACTCGACCCGCCGACCCATCTCGAGATCAAGCCGGTGCTGGCCGGGGCCAAGGCACTGGCCGAGCACGGCGCCGACGCCGTCACCCTCGGTGAAAATCCGCTGGCCATTCTCCGGACCGGCAATCTCGGCATCGCCCGGCGCATCCGCGAGGCAACCGGGGTCCAGACCATCATCCATCAGACCGGCCGCGATCTGAACGCCCTGGGCCTCCAGTCCCGGATGATGGAGGCCCATATCCTGGGAATTGAAGCGGTCCTGGCCGTGACCGGCGATTCGGCCAGCGCCACCGACCAACCCGGGGTCAGCGGCATTTTCGATCTTGACTCCTTCGGCCTGATCCGGATGTTGAACCTGCTCAACCAGGGCCGGAATCTGGCCGGGCAGAGCATCAGGGCGCGGACCGATTTTTCGATCGGCGCCGCCTTCAGTTTCCGGCCGAAAAATCCGGAACTGCAGATCTCCCGCCTGGAGAAAAAGGCGGCCCTGGGTGCCCGCTTTGCCATGACCCAGCCCCTGTTCAGCAAGGATTCGGTGGAGCAGATGATGGACAAGGTCAGCCATATCGACATGCTGATCTTTCCCGGTATCTTCCCCTTGATCTCGGCCAGAAACGCCGAGTTCATCCATCATGAAGTACCGGGGATCACGGTGCCCGCCGAAATCCGTTCCCGCCTCGCCGGCTACGACAGCGTCGACGATCAACGGAAGGCCGCCCTGGACATCACCCGGCAGCTGGTCATGGACATCTCTCCCTTTGTCGACGGCCTCTACCTGATCAGCCCCCTCAATAAGTGGGAGGTGACTCTGGAGATTGTCGATCAGGTGCGAGACGCCGATTGCCGGGGCAGCGGACGCCATCTGACCATGGCGACGAAGTAGGAAGTGAAGCCGGACACGGCGATTATTCGCAATACTTTTTTGACCGCTGAAAGTAAACTAACAACTTTTTGGTTTTAACAACTCGGAAAACCAATTAATAATGACCGGCAACCGCCCAAGGCGACCGGCCAAAACCACAACAATGGAGTTATTATGTCTAATTACTTTTTCACCTCGGAGTCCGTATCGGAAGGACATCCCGATAAAGTCGCGGACCAGATATCCGATGCCGTTCTCGACGCCATCCTGACCCAGGACAAACAGTCCAGAGTCGCCTGCGAAACCATGGTCACCACCGGCATGGTCCTGATCGCCGGCGAGATCACCACCAACGCCTGGGTCGACATGCCGGACATCGTTCGGCAGACCATCAAGGAAATCGGTTACAACTCCTCGGATATGGGATTCGACTATAATTCCTGTGCCGTCCTGACCTCGATCGATAAGCAGTCGGCCGACATCGCCCAGGGCGTCAACGAGGGGGCCGGAGTCGATCTCTCCCAGGGCGCCGGCGATCAGGGTTTGATGTTCGGCTACGCCAGCAGCGAAACCAAGGTGCTGATGCCGATGCCGATCATTTACGCGCACCGACTCACCCAGCGGCAGGCGGAAGTCCGCAAGAACGGCACCCTCCCCTGGCTGCGTCCCGACGCCAAGAGCCAGGTGACCATCGAATACGAAAACAAACAGCCAAAACGGGTCGAGGCGGTGGTTCTTTCCACCCAGCACTCCCCGGATGTCGACTACGACACCCTGAAGGAAGGGGTGATGGAGGAGATCATCAAACCGATCCTGCCGGCCGGAATGGTCGACAAGAACACCAAGTATTTTATCAATCCGACCGGCCGTTTCGTCATCGGCGGGCCGGTGGGCGACTGCGGGGTTACCGGCCGGAAGATCATCGTCGACACCTACGGCGGCATGGGCTCTCACGGCGGCGGCGCCTTCTCCGGCAAGGATCCCTCCAAGGTCGACCGTTCCTCCTCCTACATGGGGCGCTACGTCGCCAAGAATCTGGTCGCGGCCGGCATCGCCTCGGAGCTCGAAGTGCAGATCGCCTACGCGATCGGGATCTCCGAGCCGGTCTCGATCAATATCAATTCATACGGCACCGGCAAGATCAGCGAGAAAGCGATTGTCGATCTGGTCCGGGCGCATTTTGACCTGCGGCCCAAGGCAATTATCCAACAGCTCGACCTTTTACGGCCGATTTATCGTAACACCGCGGCCTACGGCCATTTCGGCCGGGAGCTGCCTGATTTTACCTGGGAAAAAACCGACAAGGCGGATATTCTCCGCGATGCCGCCGGCATTTAAAGTTGAGTTGAGCAGCCGGTCTGCTCGTCCGAAACTTATGCCTTGTGGTATAACAATTCCAGACAACTTACTAACTGAATAATAAGCAAGAAAGGAGTAAACGATGGAAGAATTTAAAGATTATAAAGTAGCGGATATCAATCTGGCCGATTGGGGCCGCAAGGAAGTGGCGATCGCCGAAACCGAAATGCCCGGCCTGATGGCCACCCGGGAAGAGTTCGGCGCCGAAAAACCCCTGAAGGGCGCCCGGATCGCCGGCTGTCTGCACATGACCATCCAGACCGCGGTCCTGATGGAGACCCTGGTCGAACTGGGCGCCGAGGTGCGCTGGTCTTCCTGCAATATTTTTTCGACCCAGGACCACGCCGCCGCCGCCATGGCCGCCGCCAAGATCCCGACCTTCGCCTGGAAGGGCGAGAGCGAGGAGGAGTTCTGGTGGTGCATCGAGCAGACCATCTTCGGGCCCGACGGCTGGCGGCCCAACATGATCCTGGACGACGGCGGCGACCTGACCCAGATCATGCACGAAAAATACCCGGAACTGATGAAAGACATCAGGGGAATCAGCGAGGAGACCACCACCGGCGTGCACCGCCTGAACGAGATGATGCAGGAAGGCTCGCTGCTGGCGCCCTCCTTCAATGTCAACGATTCGGTGACCAAGTCGAAATTCGACAACCTGTACGGCTGCCGCGAATCGCTGCTCGACGGGATCAAGCGGGCCACCGACGTGATGATCGCCGGCAAGGTCGCGGTAGTCTGCGGCTACGGCGACGTCGGCAAGGGCTGCGCCCAGGCCTTCCGCGGCATGGGCGCCCAGGTTGTCGTCACCGAGATCGATCCGATCTGCGCCCTGCAGGCCGCCATGGAGGGCTTCCGGGTCATGACCATGGAAGAGGCCGCCGCGATCGGCGACATCTTCGTGACCTGTACCGGCAACCTGCGGGTAATCAGCCGGGGGCACATGGAAGAGATGAAGGATCAGACCATCGTCTGCAATATCGGCCATTTCGATTCGGAAATCGATATCGCCGGGATCAGAAATCTGAAGTGGGAAAACATCAAACCCCAGGTCGACCACGTCATCTTCCCGGACGGAAAAAGGATTATCGTGCTGGCCGAAGGCAGGCTGGTCAATCTCGGTTGCGCCACCGGCCATCCGAGCTTCGTGATGAGCAACTCCTTTACCAACCAGGTCATGGCCCAGATCGAACTCTGGCAGAACCCGGGCAAATACGAGAACAAGGTCTATTTCCTGCCCAAGGCCCTGGACGAGAAGGTCGCCATGCTCCATCTCAAGAAGATCGGCGCCAAGCTCACCAGCCTCAGCGCCGAACAGGCCAAATACATCGGGGTGCCGGTAGAAGGCCCGTTCAAGCCGGAATACTACCGTTATTAACCACCTTTTTTCGGCGGAATCATCCGAAAAAAAGCCGGGCGGTCGCCATGGATCACATGGAGACCGCCCGGCCCCGTTTCCGGCTAAAGACGTGGTTTACAGATTTTTCCGGACCAGCTCCAGGTGATCGCTTTCCACCTCGATAAGGGCCTGGAACACCTCCCGGACCCGCGCTTCCGTCGCTTCTTCGAGGAACCTCTTGTAGTGCCTGATCGCATCGCTCTCAAGATGCTCGGTCGTGCGCAGTGACTTGTCCCGCTCCTCCGTGCAAAGCCTTTCGACAAAAGGAATCTCGCAACCGGGCGCCTTACCGATCAGCTTGCCGACCAGTTCGGCATGCTCAAATTCGACTTTCGAGATGGCCTTGAACATCGCCAGAATAAGTCCGTCCCCGCTTTTCTTCCGGATACAGTGATAGATTTTCGCGGCGTTGATCTCCAGATCATAGGTGAACTCGAGGTTTTTCCGCGAGATCTCGGTAAGTTCGGGAACAACCGGTTCGACATAGGCATGGGCGTCAACGATCCATCGTGCATGGGCGCCGCAAAAGGGGCAATGGGTCGGCGCCCTCTCCGCCAGACTGACTTCTCCGCAAATCGTGCATCTGAACAGCATAACCATTAGTTTCCACCTTATAGCTTGGGTTAAACAACTTTGCTGATCGCGCCACTTTTGCCGACCGAACCGGGACCTGACTCCGTCATCGGGCGCCCCGCGGGCGGCGGGGTGAATCGAGGCGACTTCCGTGGAAAACCGGCTGTTTGACATAACAACAAACGGCTAAAACAAAATCCCCACTAAGCCGTCACTGATTCAGGCGGGATCAATAGACCACCTTCAGGCCCAGCGCCAGACCGAGCGATTCCCAGTTTGCCTCATTCAATCTGGTCCGGCTGGCCGAGCCGTCCGCGCAATAGACGGTATCGATCCCGTCTTCCGCCTGCCACCTCATGTAGGCGGCGTCAAGGGTAAGCCATGCCTTCCGGCTCACCGCCAACTCCGCCCCCAACCGGGCCACCAGACCTTCGGCCTGGTCGGCGGTTTGCGCGAAGCTGACCGGATGTTGCAGATCGTCACGCAAATTCCAATTCGCCTCGGCCCGATATTCCGCGCGATGCCATTCGAAACGGCCAGACAGGGCAAGGGAGTCGCTGGGCGTTACGCGAAGATTGATCCCGAGCCAGCCCCCCTTCCAGACTGCGTCGTAACTGCTGTCGAGACCGGTGAATGAACCATGAGGCGGAACCGTCTGGAAGCCCTCCTTGCTGGTGAGATTCTGCTCGTGATAGGAGTAGCCCAGCAAGGGGGCGAGGCCGAACCCGCCCCCGAAAAAAACAAACTCCGGCCCGGCGGCAATCGACAGGTCCCAGACCTCGCCGTCGCCGCCATCGTTTTCGGAGCGGGAAAACACCAGAGTGCGGTTGTCGCCGTCGTAATCGGAGTCCCGATTGCTGCCGGCAAAAATATTGCCGTAGCTGACCCCGCCGGTGAGCAGACCCAGAAAGGGGACGCGGTTATTGCTGATCCGCCAATCGCTTTCCACGCCCAACTGGTAGATGTCGAGATCTTCCCAGATCAGTTCCGAAAGGATATTCGGCGTCGCACTGCCGCTGAGATCGTCGGCGATATTCCAGTCGAACTGGTCGATCCGGTAGCCGGTATGGAATTTAAAATCCACCTTCTCCAACCGGTCACCGGCCTGACCCTGGGCGGGGTTCAGGCAGAAAACCATAAGCGCGAGTCCGGCGGTCAACGGACCGGAGAACCATTTAGACAAAATTCGGCCGCCCATTGTTTTTTTACCGGTCAATAGCTGTAGGAGGTCGACAGATAAACGGCATAGCCGATCGATTCGACATCCTGGATCGTCGTGCTGTCGGTGAAGATCTGGGCCTCGCCCTCGCCGTAGTTGACCGCGAAGCCGCCGGTTATCGACGAGTTGCGCGAAAATCTGGTCAGGCTGACGCTCACACCGTATAAGTCGAGATGCTCGTTCTGATTCCATTCGCCGGCCGCCAATTCGTAGGTGTTGGCGCTCTGGCTGAAGAAACCCATCCGCAGGGCCGCCCGCGGCGAAAAATACCATTCCATTCCCAAGGCGAAATCCCAGGTTTTATCCCGATCTCCAAAAAAGGAATCGTTGACCGACGAATAGTAGGAGAGATCGCCGGAAAGCAGCAGGGATTCCGAGGCAAAATAAGCCAGCCCCAGCCTGGTATTGACCGGATGTTCCCGTTCGATGTCATAATTGGCCATCAGGGCTCGGCTGTTTGAGACAACGCCCTGGATTTCCGACCGGCTCGTGGATTGAAAAGTCGTATCAGAGGAGAACACCTGGACCTGGCTGATTCTTAATCCCACCGAAAGTTTTTCGACCGGCGCCCACATGAGGCCGAGGATCGGCTCGAAGCCGTACTCGAAGGACTCCTCGTAATAATTGGTCCACTCGTAATCGCGGTACGAATTGCCGACGGTGAAATTGTCGAGCAGGACGTATTCGTTTTTGATGAAATCCTTTTCCCGGTAATGGAGGAACCCGGTCAGGCCGATCGCCAGATTCCGGTTCACCTCCATGGCGTAGCTGGGACCGAACTTGTAGGTATTGTCTTTCTTGTGGATGTTGATCGTATAGGAGAAGACATCGATCCCCGAAATACTCGACGAAAACTTTTCGTTGAATTGCTGGTCCTGGTCCTCGGTCAGGAGATCCGGGGCGGCGAACGACAGACCGAGATAGCCGCGGCCCAGGGGCTGGATGATCCCGAAAAAGTTCGGCAGCACCGAGTAACTCTCCCTTTTCCAGTCGTAGCTGCCGCCCAGCACCGACTTGTAGGTTTTTTCGGTGGTGTTGAAGGTGTTGGCGCTGGCCGTGATATTGCCGGACCGGACGTAAACGATGCCGGCCGGATTATAATAGGCGCCGGCCGGATCGTCGGAAACCGCGGTATAGGCCCCGCCCATGCCGGCGGCCCGGTCGCCAACCAGCTGATTGGTGTAATGGTCCTCGTCAGCCTGAACCGGGGAAGCCAACAGAAAGGCGGGAATCATCACCCCCAAAATAATTGCCTTTCCCAAGCGGATAAAGCTGAGTTGAGCAGCTCGTCTGCTCAAACGAAACTTATGCCCTTGCGGTAT